>JBJMWN010000001.1:0-6198 GCA_045810085.1 Povalibacter sp.
ATCCGCTCGATCGTTACGCACTGGGACCTGATCCAGGTTTCGGCCAGCTGACAGTGACGATTGGTAAGTACTATCGCGTCACTGGCGAGAGCACTCAGCACCGTGGCGTGCAGCCTGACATCTCGATGCCGACTGCAATCAGCACCGAGGAAGTGGGTGAAAGCACGCGTGAAAGCGCATTGCCCTGGGATCGTATCCGGCCAGTGGAGTTCGGGCGCGAAACGCAGCTGACGCAATTCGTGCAGCCGCTCGAGCAGGCGCACGAGCGTCGTATCGCTCAGGACGCAGACTACGTCTCCCTGCTCGGTGATCTCGACTCGTTCGAGAAAGTTCGCCAGCAGAAGAAAGTGTCATTGAATCTGCAGAAGCGCATGGCAGAGCGCGAGCAGATCGAGAAAGAACGTCTGGCTCGTGAAAACACTCGCCGGGCGGCACATGGTCAGCCGCCGCTTGCGAAGCTTTCTGAGCTGAGCACTACAGACACTCCCGACCCGACGCTCGCAGAGACTGCGGAAATCGCGGCGGATCTGAGCGGTCTGGGCGGTCAGTATCTGACCAAGCTGAAGGCCAGCGAGACGACAACGTCGGCGACGCCCTGAGCGAAGCCTGCAAGACGATGAAGGGCAGAGGATGAAAGTCCTCTGCCCTTTTTCTTTGGCCCGCTATTTCAGCAGCGCGCCGTAGACGTTCCAGTAGTCGTCCACGAGCACATTGATGCCGCCAGTGCGATTGATGCTCTCCAGACCGGACACTGGCGTGGCAGGAGCCGAAAGCGTACCGATCGAGTCTGTTAATGGAATCGTGTCGGAGTCGCTGCGGTAGGACGCGCCAGAGCGCAATGCATCGGTGCGCTCTTTCAATCCCGCGAGATCCTCGGTCTCCCGCTGAAGCACGTTCCTGGCCTCTCGCAGCAGGCTCATCAGGCGCACGCAATCCTCGCGACTCCCATAGCGCATGTCGAACACGGCTTTGGACGTCGCCTCCTTCGCAAGCATGGCGAGGCCACCCGTCGAGAGCTGGCTGACGAGTTGCTGGCCATAGGCGATGACAGCGGTGTTCACGACACGCTTACCGTCGATGGAGAGATCATCAAGCGGCGGTGGCTGACGATCTTCGATCTCATTGCGATCATCGCTGAAGTCGGTCACACGAGTGGCTGCCACATCCCAGGTGCCACGGTGTTCGTCGATTTCTTCCTGAAGACGCTTGCGCCGGAAGTAGTTCCAGAAGCCCCGCATGGCCGCCAGCTCGCTCTCCATGAGCTTGAGCTGTGCCTCCAACGTATCCGCTTCGGCGCGCGCACTATTCAGCCGGACATCGAGTTCCGCAAGTGATCGACGCCGCGTCTGATCGAACTCGATCAGCTGCCGGCGACGCTCGCGTTCCTGCTGTTGTTTAAAAAGTTGCTGAGCGAATCGCTCGAGTTTGCTCGCGCAGCCTTTCCAGAGTGCTCGCAATTGAAAGTATGCAAGCGCATGCATAGCCACTTCGGGGTCGCCGAGATATTCATGCAACTGTTGCAGTCGCTCCTCGGCACGGATGACCGCACCCTCCTGCTTTTTTATTTCATCGAGCAGCGCGTGATGCTCGAGTTGCAACCGGTTCAGCTCTTTCTTGAGCTCCGCTCGATTCCAGAAGAGCTGCAGGAGTCGCTCTTCGTCGACGTTGGGTCGGTGACCCGGAAGGAGTTGTCGGATATTTTCTATGCGGTCCGAAATGCCCATGTTGAATCTGCTGCGTCAGTAACGCGCGATGGGCACAGGATCAAGCTCGATCAAGGAGCCGGTGCAGACATGGGGGCGAGGATGAATCGGTGGCCGCGTTCGACGCAGTAGTCGAGCCACTTGTTCAGCATCATGTTGCTGCGCCATCGGTCACCCAGCCCGCGATTGATGCTGGCTCGGAGCGACTCGAGCATCGAATGCCGGTGCGAACGCGCCGCAGCCTGCACTTCAGCGAGACGTGCATCGTGATAGACGCGAATCTGCAGGTCCGGATCTGCAAGAGTTTTCGCGTCCTCTTCGAACATGTACGTGAGATTGAGCGTGGTCGTATAGCGACTGCGTTCTTCGATTTTGAGATGCAACGGACAATCGCCCTCGACGGTCGATACGAGAGGATCGGTGACTTGCGAAAGATCTTCGATCAACCAGCGCAGGCGAATGTAGTTGCTTTCGTACAGCGACATCAGACTGACGAAGCTCGCCGGGCGGGAGCGCCAGCTCACCACGCAATCAGCATCGGTTTGTAAGTCTGCAACGTTCATGATTTGAATATATCACAGGGAATTTGTTGATCTGCCGCAGGGCTGAGACCTGCGTCACGGTCGCAGGCGTCGCTCCAGACCCGTCTTGTCGAGGATGCGACTCGCGATCTCTTCGATCGAAGTCTCTGTCGTGTTGATATATGGGACTCCATGGCGTTTGAACAATGCCTCGGCTGCACGCAACTCGTATTCGACTTGCGCCGGCGATGAGTAGCGGCTGTTCGGCTTGCGCTCGCGGCGAATCTGTTGCAGTCGTTCCGGTGCAATAGTCAGGCCATACAGCTTGCGTTCGTGTTTCATCAGCATCGCCGGCAAGCGTCCCGCTTCGAAATCTTCATCTGCCAAAGGATAGTTGGCGGCGAAGATCCCGTATTGCAATGCCATGTACAAACAGGTGGGAGTTTTCCCCGAACGCGACACGCCGATCAAAATAAGATCCGCCTGCTCGTAGTCTCGAGTGACAGCGCCGTCATCGTTCGCCAGGGCGAAATTGGTAGCGTTAATACGCAGCGTGTACGCGCCGATATCCTGCATTCCGTGCGCCCTGCCCTGCGTTCTTGAAGACTTGAGCTTGAGCTCCATCTCGAGCGGACCCAGAAACGCATCGAAGAAATCCAGGAACAATCCTTCTGCATGCTTGATGATTTCTCGCAGCTCTTCCTGCACTAAAGTGCTGAAAATCACTGGCCTCACACCTTCGCTACGCGCGGTCGCATTGATCTTCAGCACCGCCTCTTGTGCTTTTTCGACAGTCGAGATGAATGGCAAGGTCACTTGCCTGAAGGCCTGAGCATCGAATTGAGTGAGCAGGCTGTGGCCCATGGTCTCGGCAGTGACACCGGTCTGATCCGAGACGAAAAAAACAGTTCGCCTTTCCATCGCTGTCATGTGCCTCGCGTGATTGTCTTCATTCAGCATGAAACTGTGCGGGTAGGTTCAGCGTAATATCGCCTGCGTCGAGTCTTTCACCTCTGCAAAATGTCGACAAGGGGACTTCGCTTGAGTGATTACATTCTGCCTTTCGAGAAAGTAGGTCGACATGATGTCGACAGCGTCGGCGGCAAGAACTCATCTTTGGGAGAAATGATCAGCCATCTTGCCAATATGGGAGTGTCTGTCCCGGGAGGATTTGCGACCACTGCACAGGCCTATCGCGACTTCCTCGCGCACGAAGGCCTGGCCGAGCGCATCTCGCGCGCACTCGCAGCTCTTGACGTCGATGATGTGGAGAAACTGGCCCAGGTTGGCGCACAGATTCGTGGTTGGTTTCTTGCGACTCCAGTCACGCCGCGACTTCTGCAGGAATTGCTCGCCGCTTACGATGCCATGAGCGGCGGACGCGAAATTGCAGTCGCCGTCCGCTCTTCAGCAACGGCGGAAGATCTGCCGGATGCTTCTTTCGCCGGGCAGCAGGAAACATTCTTGAACGTACGAGGCAAGGAAGCCCTGTTGCGATGCGTGCACGAAGTGTTCGCTTCTCTCTTCAACGATCGCGCGATCGCTTATCGCGTGCACCAGGGCTTCGCTCACGATCTGGTCGCATTGTCTGCGGGCATCCAGTTCATGGTGCGCTCCGATGTCGGAGCGAGCGGTGTGATGTTCACGCTCGATACCGATTCCGGATTTCGTGATGTCGTCTTCATCACGGCATCGTATGGGTTGGGTGAAACCGTCGTTCAGGGCGCTGTTAATCCTGACGAGTTCTATGTCTACAAGCAGGCGCTGCGTGCAAATCACGAAGCGATCATCCGTCGCAGCATGGGCGCCAAAGCAATCAAGATGATCTACGGAGATGCGAACAGCAGAGCGCGTACCGTGACGGTCGATGTCGCGGAGTCCGAGAGACGCAAGTTCTCAATCACCGATGCGGACGTTCTCGAGTTGTCACGACAGGCACTCACCATCGAGCAACACTACGGCTGCCCGATGGACATCGAGTGGGGCAAGGATGGAGAAACGGGAAAGATCTACATTCTGCAGGCGCGGCCGGAAACGGTTCAGAGCCGTGCAGGCCGCACGATTCAGCGCTATGCGCTGAAAGGCAAAAAGACGCGAGTCGTCACCAGTGGCCGTTCCATCGGACAACGAATCGGAGCGGGCGAGGTCCGCATCATCCGCGATGTTAAAGAGATGACACGAGTGAGGCCCGGCGACGTGCTGGTCGCCGACATGACCGACCCGGACTGGGAACCGGTGATGAAACGCGCGTCCGCCATCGTCACTAATCGTGGCGGCCGCACCTGCCACGCAGCCATCATCGCGCGTGAACTCGGCATTCCTGCAGTCGTGGGCTGTGGCGACGCAACTGAATGCATCCAGGAAGGTTCGTCAGTGACTGTCTCGTGTGCCGAAGGCGATACCGGCTTTGTGTATGACGGCGAACTGCCGTTTGAGCAGAAGAACATCGAGCTCGACAGTCTTCCGCCGTGCCCGACCAAGATCATGATGAACGTGGGTAATCCAGACCGCGCGTTCGATTTCGCTGGCATTCCGAACAAAGGTGTGGGACTCGCGCGTCTGGAGTTCATCATCAATCGAATGATCGGCGTGCATCCGCGAGCGTTGCTCGAGTTCGATCGCATTCCCAGTGATCTACAGCAGACAATCACGCGTCAAATCGCGGGCTACAAGGATCCCGTCTCGTTCTACATCGACAAGCTGTGCGAAGGCATTGGCACGATTGCGGCCGCGTTTGCGCCAGAGCCGGTGATCGTGCGTTTGTCGGATTTCAAGTCGAACGAATACGCCAATCTGATTGGCGGTCCCTTGTACGAGCCACACGAAGAGAATCCGATGATCGGATTCCGCGGCGCGTCGCGCTACATCGATGAGACGTTCAGACCGTGCTTTGAACTTGAGTGCCGTGCACTGAAGCGCGTTCGCGAACAAATGGGGCTGACGAACGTGCAAGTAATGGTGCCTTTCGTGAGAACGCTGAAAGAAGCGGAGCTCGTCACCGGCCTGCTCGCTGAGAACGGGCTGAAGCGCGGCGAGAATGGATTGAAAGTCATCATGATGTGCGAGCTGCCCACGAACGCCCTGCTCGCGGATCGTTATCTGGAGTTCTTCGATGGCATGTCGATTGGCTCGAACGACATGACACAGCTCACGCTGGGGCTGGACCGCGACTCCGCAATCATCGCCAAACTGTTCGATGAACGCGACGACGCAGTGAAAGCCTTGCTGAAGATGGCCATCGACGCATGCAGGAAAGCCAATAAGTACATTGGCATCTGCGGCCAAGGCCCGTCGGATCATCCTGACCTTGCGCATTGGCTGGTGGAGCAAGGTATCGAGAGCATGTCGCTCAATCCCGATACCGTCGTGGAAACCTGGCTGTTCCTTGCGGGCGAGAAAGTCTGATCAACGCTCAGAGCGGCTTCGAACGTTGATGATGAACGAGGCCCGGTGAGGCTGACTCACCGGGCCTTTGTGTTGATGAATCAGAAGCCTTAGAGCTGCGGGTGCGCTTCTACGGCTTCGACCAGACGAGCAAACGATTTCTTGCAGGCATGGAATAGTCAGCAGCGAACATCAGCTCGCAGCGCGTGCCCAACGTGATCATCGCGCGATCGTCGCGAATCCCCATCACGGGATTCCGTTCGCGCAGCATTTCGTCGAACTGCCGATTCGAATCACTCGTGAATTCGCCGTTGCGATTGAAGGGACCATAGACGCAGAACTTGCCGCCAGGCTCGAGTGTCACACTGACGCCCGCGAACATCGCTTCGACCTCAGACCAGCTCATGATGTGCGCGGTGTTTGCAGTGAACGCATATTTCGCGTCACGTACCGGCCAGACTTCACTGCGGACATCCAGCTTGAACGGCCCTTTGAGATTCGGGAGCTGAGCTTCGTCCATCCACATGCGGATTCCGTCGAGGTTTTCCTCGCGGTCTGTCGCAACCCAGGTCAGGTGGGGCAAGTGCTCC
>JBJMWN010000002.1:0-11839 GCA_045810085.1 Povalibacter sp.
GGCTTGATGTCTTTGACGTGCAGCATCGAAACACGCTTCGAGTGCTTTTTGACGTACGCAATCGGATCGAGGCCCGCTGCGACAACCCAGCCCAGATCGAGCTCCATCGTGACCAGTTGCGGATCGGTCCACTCGATCAGCTTGTCCAGAATCATGTCGTTGCCGATGCGGCGAAATTCCAGATTGTGATTGTGATAGCCGGTGCGAATGCCGACCTTCTTGGTCATCGCGCCAATCCTGTTCAGCTGCTCAGCGATCCATTTCCAATCATCGAGCGTGGTGCTGTTCACGATGTTCTGCGGCGCATCGCGTGGCACTTTGTCGAAGCGATTGTCTGGAACGGCAGGAAACGGCACGACCACGTTCTGGACACCCAGTTCGGCAAGAAAGTCGATCTTCTTCTGAGTATCCGCGAGCAGATCGGTCAACCCCTGATGCGTCGAGGGAGCAGTGAGGCCAAATCCATTCAGGAATGCACGCAGTTCCTTGGCGCTCTTGCCGTAGTAGCCGGCTAGCTCGACTTCGCCGAAGCCGTCTGCCGCGAGCTTCTTGAGTGTTCCATTGAGGTCCTTCGCAGTTTCTTCGCGGACGGTATAGAGCTGAATGCCGATCGGTAAGCCCAGAGGGCCAGTGCTTGCGGCGGCCTGAGCCAGATAAGCATTCATGCACGCGGCGCCCGCGAGCGCATACGAGCTGTGCTGAATGAATGTGCGTCGTGAAATCATGAGTTCTCCTCTTTGCATTGTGATCACTGCCTGCATGCGAGGCAGTTCCCCCTAGTCGTGATCGCTCGGAGCTTCGCTGCGCGCTGCTCGTTTCCCGTTTCTCAAAACTTGCATTGCGACGGATCGGACTTCACGTAGTAACGCTTGTAGTTGCGCGCCTTGGAATCCATGCAGCCGACCAGCGGCAACAGCTCGACTTTACGGAAATCGATCGGATGCGATTCGCTTTGCAGCGAGATGTAACCGTGATCAATCAGTTGACCGTCGGGCTTCGCTTTGGGATCGAACGGCGAGACAGCACCCCCACCGAACTGGGGCAGCGCATAGCGCAACACTTCTTTGCCGTTGACGAACTGAATGATCTCGCCGGAGCCCAGTACGACCATCTCAGCACGGACCCATTGCTCGCCGTCGAGCGTCGGCGATGTCGAGTTCAGGCAGTGCTCCGGATAGATGTGTCCGTTGTAGACGATCTCCGTGCCGGGTGAGCACATGTTCACCGTGGGCCGTGCCTTGCCATCGGAAAGGCCGCCGAGAAACTGCGCTTCAATGGAAATCGGAAAGTCCTGGTCACGCAACATCGATTTCGGATCTTGTGAGTGCAGCATCGCGCCGCTATTTCGATGCGCCCAAGCCCCCGGTCCGCCGGGCGCCTGTTCGCCGACGAATCGATACTCCACGACGAGTCGGTAGTACGAGAAGGGATCTTTGTAGAACAGGTGACCGAATTGCTTATCGAAGGACTTGTAGCCGTCGTAACGAACTTTCAGCAGGCCGTCTTCCACTCGAAAGGTATTGGCGAAATTCTCGCCGAGATCGTGATGCGTGATTTTGGGCGTCCAGCCGCTGAGGTCGCGACCGTTGAACATCGTGATCCATTCTTCGTGGTCGGGATCGTTCGCTTGACCCCAGGACGGCAACGCCGTGCTCAGCGCAACCAGTCCACAGTAGAATGCTGCGCGTTGTGAGCCCAACAGACGGCCCGAAGACTTCGGCTCTGTGGCCTGCATCAATGTTCTCCCCCCAAAGTGAACAATGAACCGCGGGTGTAAGCCACCCTTTCTGGTCTTGACTGAAGCGAGCGTAACGCACGTTACGAGGACAAGACCATAGCGGTGAGGCGTGCGGGGAAAGGATGATCGCTCAATGGTAAAGATTGCATGAGTGAGAAGAACCCAGCCTTGATTCTCCTGGTCCATGGATTGTGGATGTCCGGCTTCGAGCTCGGTGTGTTGAAGCATCGCTTGGAGTCAGACGGCCAGTTTCGTGCGATCTCATTCTCTTATCCATCGATCACGGGCTCGATGAGTGATCACGTCGACAGCCTGATCGACTTCGCGCGAGCCCAACGTACCGATCAATTGCATTTCGTTGGGCACAGTCTCGGCGGGCTTGTCGTGCTGAAAGCTTTGCAGCTCACCGATGATCTCCCCGATGGACGCGCGGTTCTGCTCGGCACGCCCGTGCAAGGCTCGCGAGCTGCGAGAGGAGTCGCGCGCTTGCTGCCTTTCGGCAAAGCCATTCTCGGCGCCGCAGTGAACGCTGAGATCGTCGAGTGCGCACCGCGCGAATGGTCAGGTCGCCGCGATGTCGGCGTGATCGCGGGCTCGATGGGCTTGGGGTTGGGGAGGTTATTTGCCGAACTGAATACAGATCACGATGGCACAGTCCTGGTAGAGGAAACCCACTTGCCAGGCGCGAAGGATCAAGTGGTGGTATCCACATCGCACACGGGAATGCTGTTCTCCTCCGAGATCGCGCAGCAGACCGCGCATTTCCTGAAGCATGGAGCGTTTGATAAGCCCACGAGCGGCTCGTGACCCTGAGCATGCCCGGCCGTTTCTCGCCAACAGTTCATCGGGTCAATACGTGCGGGTTCGAGTTCAGTCGAATGTCATCAGGCTTTGTGGGTTCGACCTTAGTCGAACGTCACGAAGCAGCGCATCCGCCTCACGTCCGGCTAAAGCCGGACCCACAGTAAGAATGTGGACCCACACTGAATGTGGATCCCACAGTGAACCGAAGGGGCCGCAGAGTGCTAATGCATCAGTGCCAGGTCCGACCGTTCAGCCCGACCCGATCAGCGCAACAGGCTCTTCAATCGATAGAGCGCGTCGAGTGCCTCGCGCGGTGTCATCGCATCAGGATCGACTTGCTTGAGTGCGCCGACGGCGGGGTGCTCTTCAACTTCAGCGGGCAACTCCAGCATCAATTCCTGTTGCGGAGTTGCAGTTTGACTGGCCGCGGACCGTCGTTCGAGCTCATGCAGATACTTACGTGCTGCGGTGATCACGCGCGGTGGTACACCTGCGAGTGCTGCGACTTGCAAGCCATAGCTCTGGTTCGCGGGACCTTCCTTGACGGTGTGCAAAAAGATCAGCCGTTCACCGTGCTCAGTTGCATCGAGATGCACATTCGCGCAGCCGTCGAGCTCTTTTCCCAGAGAAGTCAGCTCGAAATAGTGCGTCGCGAACAGCGTGAAGGCGCGAACGTTCTTCGCGATATGTGTCGCGCACGCCCACGCGAGCGAAAGTCCGTCGTAGGTGCTGGTGCCGCGACCAATCTCGTCCATCAATACGAGACTGTGCTCGGTTGCATTGTTCAGAATATTGGCGGCTTCAGTCATCTCGAGCATGAACGTTGAACGTCCGCCGGCGAGATCGTCGGATGCGCCGATGCGAGTGAACACGCGATCGACGGGTCCGATACGCGCAGTGCCTGCGGGAACGTAGCTGCCGATTCGAGCGAGGATCACGATGAGCGCGGTCTGACGCATGAACGTCGATTTGCCGCCCATGTTAGGACCGGTGATCACAAGCATGCGACGATCGTCATTCAGCTTGAGATCGTTGGGCACGAACGACTGATCGATGAAGCGCTCGACCACAGGATGGCGGCCCTCGATGATCTCGAGAACCGGATCATCTGTGAGCGTAGGGGCCGCGTATCGCAATGACACAGCTCGTTCTGCGAAATTCGAGAGCACATCGAGAGCCGCGAGCGCTGCCGCAGTGGCTTGCAGATCTGCGAGCCGTACGATCAGAAGGTCGAGCAGTTCGTCGTAGAGTTGTTTTTCGCGAGCGAGTGCGCGATCGCGAGCACCGAGCACTTTGTCTTCGAACTCTTTCAGTTCCGGCGTGATGTAGCGCTCCGCATTCTTCACCGTCTGCCGACGGTGATATTCGGGCGGCACTTTGTCCGCGAGACTGCGGCTCAGTTCGATGTAGTAGCCCTGTACTCGGTTGTAACCGAGCCGCAGGCCGGCGATTCCGGTACGTTCGCGCTCGCGCGTTTCGAGATCGAGAAGATACTGGTCCGAATGCTCGCTGATCAGTTTGAGCTCATCGAGCTGCGCGTCATAACCCAATGCGATCACGCCACCTTCGCGCAAAATCGGCGGCGGTGTTTCAACGATCGCGCGGGTGAGCAGCGCATGCAGATCGGGATAAGTGCCGACCTGCTTCGAGAGTTCTTGCAGCAGCGGAGCTTCTTCATTCGTCAGAAGCGTCTGCAATGCAGGCAATTGCCCGAGTGCATCTCGCAACTGGGCGAGATCTCGTGGTCGCGCACTTTTGAGCGCGACGCGAGCGAGACCACGTTCGATATCGCCCACCTGCGCGAGCAGATCATGAACCGGTCGAAAAAGTCCTTGATCGATCAGCGCGCCCACCGCGTTCAATCGCAATTCGACTGCACGCCGATTTCGCAACGGGCGATGCAGCCAACGACGCAGTTCGCGCCCGCCCATGGCTGTCGCGGTTTGATCCAACACCGCAGCCACGGTGCATTCGGGGCGATCCGCAAGACTGATGTCGAGCTCGAGATTGCGGCGGGTGGCTGCATCGAGCAGAACCGCGTCGCTGCGCTCCTCCGTCCGCAGCCCACGCAAATGTGGGAGCGCTGCCTTCTGCGTGTCGCGCACGTACTGCAGAAGGCATCCGGCGGCGCGTATCGCATGCGTGTAGTGGGAGCACCCGAAACCAGAGAGATCCCGCGTGGCGAACTGTTCGCATAGAGTGCGAGTGGATGTGTCCAGATCGAAGTGCCAGATAGGGCGCTCACGTATCTGCATCGCGAGCCCGATCGCCAGTGACTGGTCAGGAGCAAGGAGTTCGGCTGGGCGAATTCGCTCGATCTCTCCCGCGAGTGCTTCTTCACCGCTGCCTTCGAGAACATTGAAACGCCCACTCGAAAGTTCGAGCCAGGCAATGCCGAAGTTGTCTTTCTCGCGATACAGCGCCGCAAGCAAAGTATCTCGCCGTGCATCGAGGAACGCCTCGTCAGTGACAGTGCCCGGCGTGACGACGCGAACAACCTGTCGCTCGACAGGGCCTTTGGCTTTTGCCGGATCGCCGATCTGCTCGCACATCGCGACAGACTCCCCACGGCGAACCAGACGCGCGAGATAAGTCTCCGCACTGTGATACGGCACACCTGCCATCGGAATCGGCTGACCGGCAGACTGACCGCGCGCCGTCAGCGTGATGTCGAGAAGTTTCGCCGCGCGTTTCGCATCGTCATAGAAGAGCTCGTAGAAATCGCCCATGCGATAAAACAGCAACGCATCCGGGTACTGCGCTTTCAGGCGCAGGTACTGCTGCATGACGGGCGTGTGTGTTTCGAGTGCTGCGGACATGAGGCGAACAGATCGTGCGTGGGGCGCCGGGGGCGGCATTGTGCCGTCGCAGTCCGCATATGCACAGCTTGACGCGGCCCGGCCTTGGAACTATGAGTCGGACGGGGGCAAGGCCCTCGCCGGAGACGCTCATGCCGCAAATCACTGATGCCGAACTTCAGCATATCGCCGTGAAAGTGGGTGCGAATCTGCTCGACAGCGAGCACCGGCTCGTCACAGCGGAGTCATGCACGGGCGGCTGGATCGGGAAGGTGCTCACCGACATTCCCGGAAGCTCCGCGTGGTATCTCGGCGGCGCAGTCGTTTACAGCAACACTTTGAAGCAGTCGCTTCTGGGCGTATTGCCTTCGACGCTTTCCCGGTACGGCGCCGTGAGCGAGCACGCCGCGCGTGAGATGGCGATCGGCGCGCTGGAAACCCTGGGTGGGCATGTGGCGATTGCGGTGACTGGGATCGCAGGTCCAGACGGTGGACAGCCGGGCAAGCCTGTCGGAACGGTGTGGTTCGGATGGGCCTGGCGCATCGGACAGGAAATTGAAACGCGCGTGGCACTCGAAACGTTCGAGGGCGATCGTGACGCCGTGAGGCGGCAAAGCGTCGTCCGGGCTCTACAAGAAGTGCTGAACGAAGCCTGATCGATCTCTCTCAATCATTTCAGCTTCTGCGATGAGTTCAGTCACCGATGCCCAACATCGCGTCTTCTTTGCGCTATGGCCTTCAGACTCGTTACGCGAACAGATTGCAGAGCAGACTCGCGATCTGGTCGGTGCGACAAATGGTCGAGTGATTCCGCCGCGCAATCTGCATGTGACGCTCTTATTTCTGGGCGTCATTCCATTCGCATCGGTCATCGAACTTGCGAAGTCCGCCGCTGAAATCCGAACACCCGCTTTCACGATCGAATTCGATCAATCCGAAGTCTGGGCGCGCTCCAAGGTCATGGTGCTCAGTGCAACGCGCAAGCCCGTCGCACTTCAATCGTTGGTCGATGGCTTGCAGATCAGTTCGTTGCGAATCAAAGCGACACTCGAAAGTGAAGAGTATCGACCGCACGTCACGCTTGCTCGAAATGTGAAGCCGAGTCGTGAGCCCTGGCGGCAGGTTCCGAGCATTCAATGGGTGGCGAAAGACTTCGTGCTCGTGGACTCGAGTTCGAGCGCAAATGGCTCGATTTATACCGTTTTGCATCGCTGGCCCTTGCTTGAAACGCCCTGAATGCATTACTGTACAAATACACAGTTTTTGTACATTGCATTGGCCCGCCATCGTGGAATGATGCTCGCCACCTGTGGAGAGAACTGACGCTCGCGTCTGCCACTCATCATCGACATTACGAAGCAATCGGGACTCATCAGATGGAAGAAAATCGCAAGAAGGCGCTGGTCGCAGCGCTGGGTCAGATCGAGAAACAATTCGGCAAGGGCTCTGTCATGCGTCTTGGCGACGCGAGTGCCTCCTACGATGTCGAGGTCGTGTCGACAGGATCACTCGGTCTGGATATCGCTCTGGGTGTAGGCGGTCTTCCGCGCGGCCGCATTATCGAAATTTACGGTCCTGAATCTTCAGGCAAGACGACACTCACGCTGCAAGTGATTGCTGAAGCGCAGCGCGCAGGTGGCACGGCTGCCTTCGTTGACGCCGAGCACGCACTCGATCCGAGCTATGCGGGAAAGCTGGGCGTCAATGTTCAGGAACTTCTGGTGTCCCAACCGGATACCGGCGAACAAGCCCTCGAAATCACCGACATGCTCGTGCGCTCCGGCGCGGTCGACATTGTCGTTGTCGACTCGGTGGCCGCTTTGACGCCAAAGGCGGAAATCGAAGGCGAAATGGGTGATTCGCACATGGGCCTGCAGGCTCGATTGATGTCGCAGGCACTGCGTAAGCTCACGGGCAACATCAAGCGATCCAATACCATCGTCATTTTCATCAACCAGATCCGCATGAAGATCGGCGTGATGTTTGGCAATCCTGAAACCACCACGGGTGGTAATGCGCTCAAGTTCTATGCCTCGGTGCGTCTCGACATTCGTCGCATCGGCGCGTTGAAGAATGGCGAGGAAGTGATCGGCAACCAGACTCGCGTCAAAGTGGTCAAGAACAAGGTTGCACCGCCGTTCCGCGAAGCTGAGTTCGAAATCATGTACGGCGCTGGGATCTCACGCTTTGGCGAACTGATCGATATCGGTGTCGCCCAGGGACTGATCGAGAAATCAGGTTCCTGGTACAGCTATCAAGGTGAGCGCATCGGTCAGGGTAAGGAAAATGCTCGCTCGTTCCTCGATCAGCATCCGGACATTGCCAACAACATCGATGCGAAGCTGCGTGAAAAGCTGCTTCCTGCGCGTCGAGGTGAAGCACTGAAGGATGAGGCCGTCTAAGGCTGCGCGACCGCTTTGCGCTCGCTACGCATCGACTTTGCGGGACGTTTAAAGCCCAGAGCTTCGTAAGCTGGAGCAGGTGATTCCTCTCCAGCTGCGTAGTCCTTCTTCATGAAGCGAGACTGGCGGAAATCCAAGGCGATCCCAATAACTGACTCGCCTGAGCCCTCGGACATGCAGTCTGAGGGTGACGCGCAATCCGAGCGCAAGGCTGTGGAGATCAGCGCCGTCCGTTTGCTTGCTCGTCGCGAGCACTCGGTCGAGGAGTTGCGCCGCAAGCTGTCGGCGCGGGGTTACTCCGAACCTGCCATCGAAACGGTGTTGGCCAAGCTCGAGGCCAAACGTCTGGTCAGCGACGAGCGCTTCATCACGAGCTTCATTCATCATCATGCTCAGCGTGGGCAAGGCCCTATCCGCATCCGAGCAGAGCTGCGGCAGCAGGGGATTGCCGCCGACTCGGTAGACGTAGCATTGGATGAAGCAGAGATCGATTGGCTGGCACAGGCACAGCTGGTTTACCGGCGTAAATTCGGGTCATCCCCGCCTCGCGGCCTGTCAGGGCGTGCAAAGCAGGCGCGCTTCCTTCAATATCGTGGCTTCAGCTCAGACCAGATCCGGGCCGTCCTGAAATCGGACACGGATGCAGGGCTGGATCTGGATCCGGACGCCTAACAGCCAAATTTCCGTATGACGACTTCCAAACGCCTGTCGAGCGCGGCGTTGCGCTCGCTCTATCTTCAGTTCTTTCGCGAGAACGGCCATCAGGTCGTTGCTTCGAGTTCGCTCGTGCCAGGCAACGATCCTACGTTGCTGTTCACAAATGCCGGCATGGTGCAGTTCAAGGACGTGTTCCTCGGCAAAGACAAGCGCCCCTATAGCCGAGCGACCAGTTCGCAACGCTGCGTGCGTGCCGGTGGCAAGCACAACGATCTGGAAAATGTCGGCTACACGGCCAGGCATCACACCTTTTTCGAAATGCTCGGCAATTTCAGTTTCGGCGACTATTTCAAGAAAGACGCTATTCACTTCGCCTGGGATTTCGTCACTGGCGAGCGCTGGCTCGGCATCGATCCTCACCGACTCATGGTGACCGTGTATCACACCGACGATGAGGCTTATGAGATCTGGCACAAGCAGATCGGTCTGCCTGCTGATCGCATCGTGCGCATCGGCGACAAAGCGGGCGGCGGCTCCGACAATTTCTGGCAGATGGGCGAGACCGGTCCTTGCGGCCCATGCACGGAAATTTTTTATGACCATGGTGCACACATTCCCGGTGGCCCGCCGGGCTCGCCGGATGCAGACGGCGATCGCTGGATCGAGATCTGGAATCTGGTGTTCATGCAGTTCGACCGCTCAGCTGAGGGCGTGCTCGAGCCTTTGCCAAAACCCTCGGTTGATACAGGCATGGGTCTCGAACGCACTGCTGCCGTTATGCAGGGCGTGCACTCGAACTATGAGATCGACCTGTTCGTCAATCTGATCAAAGCAGCCGCGCAAGCGACTCGTACCAATGATCTGTCTTCGAGTTCGCTGCGTGTCATCGCAGATCACATTCGGGCCTGTTCGTTCCTCATCGCCGATGGTGTGCTGCCTTCCAATGAAGGGCGTGGTTATGTGCTCCGTCGAATCATCCGGCGTGCGATTCGTCACGGCTACAAGCTCGGTCAGGCTCAACCGTTCTTCTATACGTTGGTCGCTGCGCTCGAGAAAGAAATGGGCGCAGCGTTTCCCGAACTCAGCCAGCACCGTTCGCACATTGAACGCGTGCTGAAGCAGGAAGAAGAGCGTTTCGCTGAGACGATCGCGCGAGGCATGGCCTTGCTCGAGAACGCGATCAGCACATTGAAGAGCGATGTCATTCCAGGTGAAACCGTGTTTCGTCTCTATGACACGTTCGGATTTCCGATTGATCTCACCGCCGACATCGCACGCGAGCGCGGACTCACCATCGATGAGGCCGGTTTCGAATCCGCAATGGAAGCTCAGCGGAAGCAGGCGCAGGCGTCGAGCAAGTTTGGAGTCGATTTGCGCGGTGGCGTCTCACTGGAAGGCAAAACGAGCTTCAGCGGATATGAGCTCCTCGCCGATGAAGTAAAAGTCGTCGCACTGTTACGCGGCAATGAACAGGTTCCGGTTCTGAACGCAGGTGAAGAAGGTCAGGTTGTACTCGATCGGACTCCGTTCTACGCCGAAAGTGGCGGACAGGTCGGCGATCAAGGTGTGTTGCAAGCAGAGGGTGTTCGGTTCGATGTGAGTGACACATTGAAAGCAGGTCATTCCTTCGCACATGTCGGCCGCCTTCATTCTGGCCAGATCAAGGTCGGCGATCGTCTGGATGCGCGTGTAGATGAAGCACGACGCCGCTCGACCATGCGCAACCACACGGCTACTCACCTGCTGCATGCCGCGCTGCGCAAGGTGCTCGGAACGCATGTCACGCAGAAGGGTTCACTCGTTGCGCCTGATCGTTTGAGGTTCGACTTCTCGCATTACTCCGCAGTCACCCCAGCTGAATTGCGAGAGGTCGAGCAGATTGTGAACGCTGAGATTCGTGCAAATGCGCCAGCCGAAATTCAGCTGATGAAGTACGACGCGGCTGTTGCTTCCGGTGCGATGGCACTCTTCGGCGAAAAATACGAAGACGAAGTGCGCGTACTGCGCATCGGCGATTTCTCGACCGAGCTCTGTGGTGGCACGCACGTCTCACGCGCGGGTGACATAGGTTTGTTCAAGATCACGAGTGAAAGCGGCGTCGCTGCCGGTATCCGTCGCATCGAAGCCGTGACGGGGCAGGGCGCTCTCGATTGGGTAGCGCAGACCGATCAGGTCGTTCGCGACGTTGCTGCTCTTGTGAAAGGCAGTCGCGAAGATGTTGAGGAGAAAGTGCGCCAGCTGCTCGATCGCAGCCGCAAGCTGGAAAAAGAGATCGCAACGCTCAAGGCAAGGCTCACGAGCGGCCAGAGCACCGACCTATCAGCGAGCGCGATGGATGTTGCAGGCGTGAAGGTGATTGCCACTCGCGTCGATGGCGCCGATGTCGCGACCTTGCGCACTGCGACCGATCAACTCAAAGACAAGCTTAAATCTGCGGCCATTGTGCTCGCGTCCGTTCAGGAAGGAGACAAGGTCATCGTCATTGCTGGAGTCACTGCAGATCAAGTGCAGCGAATCAAAGCCGGTGATCTGGTGAACGTTGTCGCGCAGAAGATCGGTGGGCGCGGTGGCGGTCGAGCGGACATGGCGCAGGCAGGCGGCACTGACTCATCGAAGCTTGATGAAGCGCTCGCAGCAGTCGTGCCGTGGGTAAAGGCAGCGCTGTCATCTTGATTGCATGATGGAGCGAACCAATTCATCGCAATTATGTCTGTATGCCTTGTTATGTAGCGATCTGATGCACATCGTGCGCATTAAAATTGTTGGCGAACGATGGAACTCGGATGCGTTAAATAAAATTTTGTAAGAAAATCTTTTTGCTGTGAGGGAATTTGGGTTATTCAGGGAAATCCCGATCCCCAAGCAAAAATCGGTGTCCTACTCTGCAAACACGGTGAAAGGTGCGAGCGAAGCTTTGAGGCGGTGATTCTCACTGCCGGGCCAGCGAACTTCGATCACTCGGCTACGAAAGCAAGGAGCGAACCATGTTGATCCTGACACGGCGCGTCGGTGAGACCGTGATGATCGGTAACGATGTCACAGTGACCGTTCTTGGCGTCAAGGGCAATCAAGTCCGGGTAGGCGTGAATGCGCCGAAGGAAGTTGCCGTCCATCGAGAAGAGATTTACGAGCGCATCAAGCGTGAAGAGCAGGCTGCGGGCGGCGCTGCCAAGCACCCTTCAACGGGCGTCGGTTCCTAATTCTCTCTGCACCTGCCGCGGGGTGAGTCTTCACTCCGCGGTCCCAGGTGCCCACCCCTCGATTTAACTGAAGTCTTTACCTGCCCTGCTGAGGCCAGTATTCTTGCCGGCCTTCGCGGCAGCCCCATTGCTGCGCTCGCGTTTTTTCCGCGGTGCGAGTGAGCGCGAAGTCACGCGCGCCCGGCGGGCGCGGCTGAGATCGACAGACAAAGGTTTGCGTACGGAGAGCAAACTTGAACA
>JBJMWN010000003.1:0-8455 GCA_045810085.1 Povalibacter sp.
AGGAGCCAACGAGCCGTACACTCGCGAGAATCGAACGGCCATTCCAGGCTTACGGGCTCGACTATGGTTCTCCCTTCCTGGACAAGTCGATCATCGAGTTCGCTTTCACGATTCCAGGACGCTTGAAGATCTGCCGCGGGACTCAGAAGTACATTTTGCGGCAGGCGATGCGCCCGTACATGAACGAGGAGTTGTGCAAGGCGCCGAAAGAGCTCATGCGCATGCAACAGAACAGTTCCTTCGCTCAAACGCTGCGTCAGCTCGGAGAGCATTATTTACATCGCGAACGGGTTCGTCGTCGCGGCTTCTTTCATTACGATCACGTTCAGCAAGTCATGCGAGCGTGCCAAGGTTCGTATCATCCCGAAACTGCGATGCGCTTGTGGACGTTGATCGTTACCGAGATCTGGGCTGAGGTGTTCCTCGATGCGCGAGGGCGATCTCCGCAACCCAGTCACATTGGCTTTGCGCAGCCTGAGCGCTGGGCTCCCCTTCCAAACGCCTTGCCATCGACTTGATCCATTTCGTGACCATCGTTCAATCAGAAACAATGTCGAGTTCTTTCCTGGCGCGAGAGCGTGCTGTAGGTCTCTTCGCGGATTACATGCATCTGTTGCGAGGCGACGGTGAGGGCGCGCGGCAATG
Source organism: Povalibacter sp. (assembly GCA_045810085.1). GTDB lineage: Bacteria > Pseudomonadota > Gammaproteobacteria > Steroidobacterales > Steroidobacteraceae > Steroidobacter. Next base: position 646 of record JBJMWN010000003.1, read on the forward strand.
GGTGCGTGAATGATCGTCGATCTGGGGCGTCGAGCATTCAATTCACCGACGTTGCGGTCAGCCGCGGCATTGGCAGCGGGCGGTATTGGTTTCGGTCTCGCAAACCTGTTTCTCGCCCGAGTGCTGCCGACCGACGAGTTCGGTCTGATCAGCCTGTTGCTCTCGTTCATTCAGGTCGGTGCGGCCGTCGGTGCTCCGGGCCTGCCGGTGCTGATCAATCGCTACCACCTGGCTCCTTCCGCTCGCTTGCTGCGTGTGTCGGCGTTCGCAAGCTTGCTGGCGTGCATCGTGACCATCTCAGTGCTGGCAGGCTTCTATGGAGTGAGGATCACGCTCGCGATACTGGCGGGACTTGCGATCGGGCTCGCCGCGATGGGTCGTGTGAGCGCGGCATTTTTCCAGGCGCGCGAAAGTTTCGGAATTTCGCTTTCGCTCATCCAGATTCACAACTGGATATTGTTGTTGAGCATTCCGATCGTTCTCGTGCTCGACCGCTTTGAAGCGAGCACCGTTCTCTGGGTGGTGCTGTTGGGATACTGCTCCACCGCATTCGTCGGCTGGACCGGAAAATGGAGCAAGGGGCAGGCAGCACCGGAGATGACCAAACGACGTTGGGTCAGCGAAGGATTGAGTGCAGCCGGATTCACCATCGCCACCAACGTGATGCTCCAGCTTGATCGACTGCTCATCGGCGGCACATTGAGCATTCAGGATCTCGCCACCTATGCCGTCGTTGCTGCCGTCGCTGGCTCCGCTTTCCGAATGTTGCAGATGGGTGCGGGATATTCGCTGCTGCCCCGTTTGCGTCGTTGTACAGATCGAGCTGCAGCGCTGCGGATGCTCGGCGGTGAGCTCGCGCTGTTGGGCGGAATCGGAGCACTGGCAACGGCCGGAATTCTGATCGTGATGCCGTGGCTGTTGGAGCACTTTCTCTCGGGTCGATATGCGGTGACGGAAGAGATGGTGGTTGCCGTTATCGTGATCGGCTTCGTGCGCATTTTCGAAGCGTCAGCGGCGGCCGCTGTGAATGCTCTCGGCTCTACGCGTGAGCTCATGCAACTCAATGGTTTTGGTTGGCTGATGGTGCTCGCTGCAGGCGTGTGTTCGGTGTGGGGAAGCCGCTACGGTTTGACCGGGATGATTTACGGACTGGGCGCGGGCTGGATGTTGGGTGCAATCGGTGCGGGCGCGCTCGCTGCTAAGGCATTGGTACGTATGCCGCGCGTGTCGCAGTCACGCGGCGAGCATGCGGCGGGCATCGTCAAGTAGTCGGTCATAAACCTACGATGGGTAGGCAGGCGCGAAAAAACTTTTTGTCAGAATCCTGCAACGCTCGAACGATGGAATCGCCCGGTACGGCTGCTGTAGAGTGCGGCTCCGATCACCGATTCCCAGACGGGAATGATATTTCTTCATCGGCTTTGCGGACCACGATGCAATTCAACACGGTGATCGCCTTCACGGCGGACTTCGACGAATAGCGAACGTATGGAAGAGCTCACGCTGCCGGTCCCGAGCGCAGTGATCGATCCATCCGCGATTGTGCCCACGGCTAGTCGCGAGGAGATCGTGATCACGCATCTGCTCGTGCAACGTCCCACTCGCGTTGCGGACTACGCCACCGAGAACCGCGTGATGAACGAACTGCTGCGCGTGCTCGCTGCCGAGCACGAGGACGTTCTGCAGAGACTTGTCGACGAAACCATGGAGGCCTGCCGTGCACACACTGCGGGCATCAGTCTTCTCGAGCAGGGTGAACAGGAAGCGGAATTGTTGTGGCGGGCAGTCGCCGGGCAATGGAAGCCGTTTGTAGGCGCGCGACATCTGCGCAGCTCGGGCCCTTCGGGCGCGGTGCTCGAGAGCGATACGGCGATGCTGATGGCCGCGCCTCAGCGCCACTACGCGTTTCCTTCTTATCTGCATCCGGCGATTCACGAAATCCTGCTCGTCCCGATTCACGTCGGCGGGGTTGCTGTCGGGTCGCTGTGGGTGATTGCTCACGACGAAAGCCGCAAGTTCGATCTCGAGGATGTTCGCTTGCTGAAGAGTCTCGCGAACTTCGCGGCCACAGCGCATCAGCTGCTGACCACCCAGCAATCGGAGCGTGAGGCTGCAGAACGCCTTCTGATCAAAACGTCCGAGCTGAACCGTCTGGCCGAAACTTCTGCCATCGGGCTGACCTGGTGCGGACGCGACTACCGATACAAGCTCGTTAATCGCGCCTACGCGCAGATCATGGGATTCACTCAGCAACAGATCATCGGACGAGAGTTGCGGGAAGTGGTGGGTGACTCAGCGTGGGAAGTGATCCGGCCGAACGTGGATCGTGTGCTGCGCGGAGAGACCGTCGAGTACGAGGCAGAAGTCACGCTGCGCGGTGGTCCGCGATGTATTCATGTGAAATACATGCCGGATATCAATGAGAGCGGCGAAATCGCTGGATGGATCGCCTCCGTGATGGATGTGACGGAGCGTAGGGCGAGCGAGCAGGCTTTGGAGCGCAGCGCGCAGCAGAAGGATGCGCTGTATCAGCTCGTGGATCAGTTGCACCGAACCAGCTCGCTCAGCGACGTGTTCGCAGCGGCACTCGACGCCATCATCGCTGCCATCCAATGCGATCGTGCATCGATTCTGCTTTTCGATGAGAGCGGCGTCATGCGCTTTGTCGGCTGGCTGGGTTTGTCGGATGCGTATCGCAAGGCCACGGAAGGTCACTCACCGTGGACCATGGACGTAACGGCTCCGCAACCGATCAGTGTGGACGACGTCGCCTCTGAACCCCTCGACGATTGGCTGAAGTCGATCATCATCGCTGAAGGCCTCGGCGCCCTGGCGTTTATTCCTCTGGTGGCGAACGGGCGTCTGATTGGCAAGTTCATGACGTATTACAACCAGCCTCACGCCTTCAGTGCGGATGAGCTCGAACTCGCACTCACCATTGCGCGTCAGCTCGCGTTTGCCATCGATCGGCATCGCGCACAGCAGTTGCTGCGCGATCATGCCGATCAGCTCGCGCTCATCACGGATACGGCTCCGGTCTACATCGCGCATTGCGACACACAGTCGCGCCTGAAGTTCGTGAACAGGGCGTATGCGGATCGTCTGGGGCTCACGCCGGAAGAATGCGTGGGCAAGCTGATCGCGGAGGTGATCGGGCCGCGCGGTTACGAGCAGATCCGCGGCTACATCGATCAGGTGCTCGGCGGCATACCCGCGGATTTCGAAGTCACCATTCCGTATCCTCAACTGGGCGATCGCTACATGCACTGTTCCTACGCGCCGCAGTTCGACACGAATGGCAGCGTGATCGCATTTGTTGCTGCGATCACTGACATCACGGATCGAAGACGCGTCGAAGACGCCTTGCGGGACAGCGAAGAGAAGTTGCGCCAGGCTGATCGGCGTAAGGATGAATTTCTTGCCATGCTGGCTCATGAGTTGCGAAACCCGCTGGCTCCCATTGCCAATGCGATCCATCTTCTCAATCGCGAACAACCGAACGACGCCGTCCATCGCCAGGCGCGCGCCATCATCGAACGTCAGACAGGAAGACTCGCTCGGCTGGTGGACGATCTGCTCGAAGTTTCCCGAATCAACACCGGGCGGATTCAGCTGCACATGGAGCGCCTGGCAATTTCGGGAATCGTGGAACGCGCGATCGAGACGGCCCGGCCCGTGATCGAGCAGCACCGGCATGCGCTTCGCACTACGCTGCCGCGTGATCCGGTGTGGGTGCACGCGGATGCAACCCGAATGGAGCAGGTGGTCGTGAACTTGCTCAACAACGCGGCCAAGTACACGCAGGATGGCGGTCGCATCGAAATCGCCGTGCACGTCGAAGATTCGAAGGCAGTGCTCCGGGTCACGGATAACGGCAGCGGAATCGATGCGGAGATCCTGCCGCGCGTGTTCGATCTGTTCACGCAGGCCGAACGCACACTCGATCGTTCACGCGGCGGACTCGGGATCGGCTTATCACTCGTGCAACGACTGGTGAATATGCATGGCGGCGAGGTTTCCGCCAAAAGCGAGCCGGGACTCGGCAGCGAGTTCACTGTGCGTCTGCCGATCATCGACGCGCAAAGCAACGAGGCAGTGCCTGTGAATATGATCCGAGATGAGGCTTCCACCTCGATTCGCGTCCTGATCGTCGATGACAACGTCGATGCTGCGCAGAGTCTCGCGATGGTGCTGGAAGTGGAAGGTCACGCAGTCACGGTCGCACATGCCGGAGGAGCCGCGCTGCAGAAAGTTCGAGAGTGTCAGCCGCAGGTCATGCTCCTCGATATCGGCTTACCCGAAATCGACGGCTACGAAGTCGCTCGGCGAATACGCAGCGATCCGACGATCGTGCAACCCATTCTGATTGCGATGACGGGCTACGGACAGCAGTCGGACAAGGATATGTCGCGGGCAGCCGGCTTCGATCACCATCTGGTGAAACCCGCCGATATCGCCGACATCGAAGCGATTCTCGATGAAGTGTCGGCACGCGCCACGCCGTCCCACAAATAGCCTTTCAAGGACCGCTCGAGATCACCAGTTTCACGCCCGTGTTGCGTGCGACTTTGGATCCTGAACCCGGTGACTGTGAGATCACCCGACCCGAAGCGATGGTGCTGCTTGATTGGCGTGTGAGTGAGGACACCGCGAGCGCTGCCTGATCGATCACGTTCTTCGCATTTGCTTCGGTCTGGTTGACCACTGAGGGAACCGCCACTTTCGCGATCACTGATTTCGCGATCGGTCCGATGAGTGGATCGAGGTATCCATAATCTCCGTGCCAGGGTGCAGTCGTCAGCGGCGTGCCCGCGCGAATCGCCACGATATCCAGACTCGGGATCACGAAGATCATGATGTCGCCCAAGCCCCATGCCCAATACGTGTCGCGCGGAACTTGCGGCAATGTGCTGTCCGCGTTCGTCCACCACAGCAATCCATAGTGTTTCGTCGTGGTGGCTGGGAAGGTGGTATCGCGAACCGGGATTCCGTCGATCTCAGGCGGTGGTTGCTGTGCCTGCTCGACGAAGTCATCGGCAAGAATGCGTTGGCCGTTCCACTGACCCCGCCGCAAGTACATGTATGCGAATCGTGACATTGCGTTGACGTTCGTGAGAATGCCGGCCCCGAACTCGCGACGTTTGATGCCATTCAATGTGTCTTCGCGATACGCGTTGGAACGCCATATCAAATCGGTGGTCGTGATTCCCAGCGGAGTGAACACTCGATTGAACAGCACGGTGTTCAGATCGGTCGCGAACACCGTCGTCAATACATCGGCGAGCCAGTTGGCGCCGCCGTCTGTGTAGAGCCAGCGCGTGCCGGGTGCGAACAGGAGCGAGGTGTAGCCGCCGGGTTTCTGAAAGCCAGCGGTATGCGTTGCCAGATTCAGTAGTGTGATGTCATCGAGCCAGCCGGTCGCACTGTTGCTGTCAGGCGGAACACCCACGCTCGACAGATGCATCTGCGCGGCATCGTCCAGATCGACCAGACCATCCATGATCGCGAGTCCAAGTGCCGTGGTGCCGCCCATCGACTTGGTCGACGACTTGATGTCATAGCGCTGCGTCGCACTGCCCCACGACATGACGAGGCGACCTCCTCGAATGATCATCCCCGACCCACCGCCTGTGAGTGCGTAGTCGCGAGACTGAGCAAGAACAGTTGCGTCCATGCCCATCGTAGCGGGCGTTGTAGTGGACCATGAAGTCGTCGGCCAGTAGACAGTCGACTTGACGTCCACAAAACCGCGCACGAGAAGGCCGCTAACGGAAGCTGTAATCGTGTAAGCGCCTGTTTGTGTCGGCGCTGTGTAGACGCCCGCACTGGACATGCTGCCCGCCGAGACGGTCCATGTCGGCGTCACGTTCACTCGATTACCGCTTCCATCGAGCGCCGTCACCCAGAAATTCTGCTGGCTGCCGACCTTCATCGTGACGAAACGGGGGTGCAGTTCCACACGGCTGAGACTCTGCGGACTGCTGACAGTGATGCGAATCGAATCAGAGTCACTGAGTTCTCCGTCGCTCACCGTCAGTTGCAGCACGTAAACGCCCGCGGTCGAAAAGGTCACGCGAGTTTGCATCGCATTCGAGTTGGCGAAGGTCGCGGTGCCGGGGCCGCTTGTCCGAGTCCAGTGCGCTGTCAGCGTGCCCGTGGGCAAACCATCATCCTGCGCACTTCCGAAAAGTTGTACGGAGTTCGTGGGCAAGACGATCGTTTGATCCGCACCCGCATCCGCAATAGGTGCTGTGTTCGCGCTCGCATGGAATCGGCCCGGGTCGCTCGACTCCGCAGCTGAACTGGTTCCGAGCACGCCGTCATTCGAATTGGCGGTGGCATCATTGATCACCTGGCCTGAGCTTTCGTCGAGCCGATAGTAGGCGACCAGATTTGTTTCCGTCCCTTGCAACGTCGTGTCGCTCAAGGTCTGGATTTCTGTCTGCGTCAACGCGCGACTCCAGATGCGAACTTCATCGAGCAAACCATCGAAGCCTCGATCGATCGTAGGACGATTGCCGAGTGTCACTGACGTAGTGGTCACTGCGATGGCTCCCGTGCGTGCAAGAGAAGCAACGCGTGCGCCGTCGACATACAGTTGGAACGTCGCGCCATCGTACGTGCCGGCGATGTGATGCCATTCATTCAACGACAGCTGCCCACCGCAAATACGCAGATCCTTGCCAGCGATCGTGGCGCGCCATTGCACCGATCCCTGCGTGCCCGACGCGCAGCCAGTATCACCGGTAGAGATCGTCAGCTCGTAGCTCGTGCCCTTGCTGATGATTCGATCCTGACTGTTGGTCGTTGCGATCGACTGAGGTTGAATCCAACCTTCGACCGTGATGTGCGCAGGTGAGAGCGACGGCCGATCCACGATCGTGGCGACATCATTCGCGCCATCGAACGACAACGCGGCCGTATGACCTACATCAGCGTAAACAATCCCGACGTGCAGAGAGATGCACGCGAGTACTACAAATACAGTACGAAATGGAAAGCGCATGTTGATGATCCGGCCAGGATGCATGGTGAGTCAGCGCAACTTGATACTGTTCTAACGACAGTTCTTAAATCTGCATGACTACTGATTCAAATGCGCAGCACGCGGATTGCGCGTGCAGCGTGTGTATCTCGCCACGACGCATTGCGCGATCAAACGCGCCGGATTTGTCGCGCGATCTCACGATTGGATTGTGCTCAAACACGAGCTGTATCTTGTGAAGTGTGAAGCAAGCAAGAAGGAGTGTTCATGCCTGTTCAATTCAATCACACGATCTGGCACGCGAAAGACAGTCGTGCCTCAGCTCAGTGGCTTGCAGAGTTGTTCGAGCTGCCTGCGCCTTACCCGTTTGGTCCTTTCATGACTGTGGTGACGAGCAATGAGGTGAATCTCGATTTCATCGATGCGGGCGACTATCCGTTCCAGTCACAGCACTACGCTTTTCTTGTCACCGAAGAAGAGTTCGACAAAATCTTCGGTCGCATCCGCGAGCGCGGCATGGAGCACTGGGCTGATCCGGCCCGCAAGCACGCAGGCACGATCAATCATCACTTCGGCGGCCGTGGCGTTTACTTCCTCGATCCCGACGGACACTTTCTCGAGATCATCACGAAGCCCTATGGCAGCACTAGATGAGGAATCAAAAAATTAAATGTGCTTGAGCTGAGCGCTCCTCGGGCCGAGCGCGATGGGTGCGAGATTGCGTCGCGTCCAGAACTAGCCCGCCATGCGACTCAGTTTGAAAAGCTCCAGCGTCGCAGGGTTGCGATGAGGCGAGGGCTTCTCATCCAGGATCGCTTCGATAAT
>JBJMWN010000004.1:0-2776 GCA_045810085.1 Povalibacter sp.
ACGCACTGGAACTGAAGACAAGCTCGGTTGGTCGGGCAGCATCGATTCGCTGGTGCTCGACGTGGAGCGCGTCGCACGCATGGCTTTGCAAGAGCCCGTGAAGATCGACTATGCCGATCAAAGCGTTCACATGTCGCAAGCGTGCTTCGCGGGCAATGACATTCATCTGTGCGCCCGTGCCGACACAGAACCTTCTGGCGCTTTTCAGGCGCAATACTCCTTGCAGAATCTGCCGGTCGCGCTGGCAAACACGCTTTCTGCAGGCGCTAAACCTTTCGATCTTTCCGGCAGCATCGATGGCGAAGGCCGTGTTCAACGCGATGCCGAAGGTCACCTGCGTGGACAAGTCACGGTGAGCTCCGCGCGGGGCGGTATCGCACGTCGAGCAGAACCGCCGCTCGAGACATCGCAAACGCTGCTGTCGTATGCGGACCTGCGTTTGAATGCCACGCTCGATGGTGCGACAGGCAGCGGGACGCTCGCGGCACGACTGAACGATACGGGCAGCCTCAGAGGAGATGTACAACTCTCCGGTCTGGGCGAGATGGCGACGCAAGTCCGAGGGCACGTCAATGCGAATCTGCCCAGCATCAGCGTCATCGAGGCTTTCGCGCCTCAGCTCGCTAACGTGCAAGGCAAGTTGCGCGTCGACTTAGGCGTCGCAGGTACGCTCGATCAACCGCAGCTCCAGGGCACGATCAGCGCGGACGAACTCGCCACGGATATCCCTGCGCTCGGATTGAAACTGCGGCGCGGCCAATTCAGTGTCGAACCGCGCAGCGCGAGCGAGTTTGCTCTGAACGGGCAAGTGGGATCGGGCGACGGTACGCTGCAGTTCGCCGGCATTGCGACGACCCAAGGTCGAGTCCAGATGAACATCGATGGCAAGCAGTTCGTTGCTGCCGACATTCCAGGCGCTCATGTGGAGATCGCGCCGGATCTGCAATTCGCACGCAGCGAAGATCGAATGACGCTCGAGGGTGATCTGCTGATTCCTCAAGCTCACATCGATGTCTCGAAACTCCCGAAGACAACATCGACGCAGCAAGCATCCCCCGACGTCGTTGTCGTCGATGCAAAGTCTCAGGAAGAAGCCGAAGCCGAGAAGATTCCGCTCTATGCGTCGATCCGCGTTGCCTTCGGCGACAAGGTCGAGCTGGTGGGCTTCGGTCTCGACGCCAAAGTCGCTGGCCAACTCGCTGTTCGCGAAGCACCGGGATCGCCGACGACAGGCTCGGGTGAAGTGCGCGTGTCAGGCACGTACAAAGCGTACGGCCAGGATCTCACGATCCGTCAGGGACAACTGCTCTTCGCAGGCACACCGCTCGACAATCCCAATCTGAGCATTGTCGCTGTGCGCGAGATCGAGTCCGCAGAGGAAGCGGACACGGTGGTTGCGGGTCTGCGTATTCAAGGATCAGCCCGCAGTCCACAGCTCACAGTGTTCTCCGAGCCTGCGATGGCGCAATCCAATGCGCTTGCCTATCTCGTCACGGGCAAGCCACTCAGCGCAATCGGTAGCAACAGCGGCGATGGCGATGCGATGCAATCTGCTGCGCGATCGCTTGGCACTGCAGCCGGTGGATTGTTGGCCAAGAATCTGGGCAAGCGACTGGGCGTGGATGAGCTTGGAGTGAAGGACAGCGAAGAATTGGGCGGCGCGGCTCTGACAGTTGGCCAATACCTCTCGCCACGCTTGTATTTGAGCTACGGCGTCGGACTGTTCGAACCCGGCGAAGTGGTCACGCTTCGATACAAGCTCTCCGACCAATTCACGATCGAAGCATTGAACGGCCCACGCGACTCGCGCGCGGGTGTCGAGTACCGCATCGAAAAATAGTTCGCTAGAGCAGCGCTGGATCAGCCTGCACGACGCTGTCGCTTCCGCTTTTCACGATGCGTGCGAGTGCATAGGCCTGAGGCAGAATCTGTTCTACGTACGCTCGAACGATCTGCTGCTTACCCCGATAGAATTCGGGATCTCGATTCATTTCCCGGCCGGCGATGTCGTTAGCACGTGCCATCAGCCAACCTCCGATCACCACGCCGCACAACGTGAGGTAGGACACGGAAGCCGCGAGTGCACGTTCCACGTCTTCACGATAGAACTGCAACAGGCTTGCGGTCGCATCGCGCAGCAACTTCGTTGCGTCCAGTGCAGCAGTGGCGACCGCATCGTTCGCGGCCATCGCTTCAAGCTCGGCATTCATTTCGCTGATCAGCGTGTTCATCACTGATCCACCATCACGACCTACTTTTCGACCCACCAGATCGGCCGACTGGATACCGGTCGTACCTTCGTAAATGGTTGTGATGCGCACGTCGCGCAGATACTGAGCCGCACCCGTTTCCTCGATGAATCCCATGCCGCCGTGAATCTGAATTCCCATGGATGCCATCGCAACGCCCAGTTCCGTCGACCACGCTTTGACGATCGGAATCAGCAGATCGCCTCGCGCTTGCGATGCGTTGCGTGAACCTTCATCCGGATGATGACGACCGAGATCCAGTTGCAACGCTGCATAGAGTGCAATGCTGCGTGCGGCATCGGCGTACGCCTTCATCGTCAACAGCATGCGTTTGACATCGGGATGAAATGCAATCGGCTGAGCTTTGCCAGGTGCGGCACTCTTGCCGCCGGGCCGGCCTTGAACACGCGAGCGTGCATACGTCAGGGCCTGTTGAAACGCACTTTCCGCAATCGCATAACCTTCGAGTCCGACCGACAGGCGAGCCGCGTTCATCATGATGAACATGTATTCGAGACCGCGATTCT
>JBJMWN010000005.1:0-12222 GCA_045810085.1 Povalibacter sp.
GAGGTCTTGAACGAGCGATGCGAAAAGTAGCGGTGATAAAACCCCGTGATCGCGAACATCCGCACGCCGTAGGCAGCCAATGCGGCGAACAAAGCGACGGGACTCCAGCCCACCGCGAACACCGCAAGGCAGGCCGCATGCAGCAATACGAAAGGGATCACGCGTGTCCATTCGATCGGATCTTCACGCCATGAAAGATTCGATTGCGCTGCAGTGTTCGACGAGGCGTCGAACCAGCGTCGCAGATTGAGTAGCCAGGAAGTGCCTGAGCCTGATGGGCTGGATGCAGGTGTCATGTCCTGCTATTCGCCACACGCAGGAGTCTGGATTCAGGTGAATCCAAATTCAGGGCGCGGACGAATCAGTGAGCATGCTCACTTTGTTCGCATTCGGCGCGGTCTGCGTCTGTATCGTCATGTTCGCGCTATGGCTTCTCAGCCTGCATAACGACAACTTCAGTTACGTCGATATCGGCTGGGCTGCGAACTTCGTGGTGCTCGCCATCGTCTTCGTGGCGCTGGGCAACGGTTACTTCGGTCGGCGACTGATCATGGGCTGCATGTATGCGTTCGCCGGCGTACGCCTCGCGCTGCATCTGGGCGCACGCATCGTCGGGCATCCGGAGGAAGGCCGTTACGTGCAGCTTCGACGCGACTGGGGAAGCAGCGGTCACCTGGCCCGCAACTTTCTTATCTTTTTTCAGGCCCAAGCATTACTGAATCTGATCCTGTGTGTGCCGCTCGCTCTGGCGGTGATGAACCCGACTCCTTCATTGCAGATTGTCGAATACGTCGGAGCGGCACTCTGGTTCATCGCCTTTGCAGGGGAAAGCATTGCCGATCGCCAGCTGGCGCGCTTCAAAAGCAATCCGCGTAACGCGGGCAGGGTCTGTGACATCGGTCTGTGGTCCGTATCGCGTCATCCCAACTATTTTTTCGAGTGGCTGATCTGGGTGTCCTATGCAGTGTTCGCATGGGCGTCGCCGTTCGGCTGGCTCGCCATGGCGATGCCGCTGCTGATGCTTCACTTCCTGGTCAATGTCACGGGCGTAAAGCCCACTGAAGAGCAGGCGCTGCGCTCGCGAGGTGACGCGTACCGCCAGTACCAACGCTCGGTCAGCATGTTCTTCCCCTGGTTTCCAAAACATGGAGTCGCGCGATGAGCCTGGCTATGACGCTGGTCGAGAAAGGATGGGTTCCCGATTTCCTGATACGGCGTGAGATTCGTCGGTTGCTGGCACAGCGACTCGATGAGGAGGACCTGGGCAATCCCGAGGCGCAGCAGGCGCATTTCATGAGCTTTCTGGACAATCTGCGCGGCAGCGCCATCGCGATTCACACTGAGGCCGCGAACGAGCAGCACTACGAAGTACCGGCTGCGTTTTTCGAATCGGTGCTCGGCCGTCATCTCAAGTATTCGAGCGGGTACTTTCCTGCAGGCGTTGAATCTCTGGATGAGGCCGAAGCTGAGATGCTGCGACTGACGGCGGCAAGAGCGCAGCTGTCCGACGGTGAACGCATTCTCGAACTCGGATGCGGCTGGGGCTCGTTGACACTGTTCATGGCCGCACGCTTTCCGAACAGCAGCATCACCGCGGTCTCGAATTCACGCAGTCAGCGCGAATTCATCCTGAAGCGAGCGCGCGAGCGTGGCCTTACCAATATTCACGTGCTCACCTGCGATGTGAATGCGTTGAGCTTTCCCACGGACACTCAATTCGATCGCGTGGTCTCAGTCGAGATGTTCGAACACCTGCGTAACTATCGCGATCTGCTGAACCGCATCGCTGCATGGCTCACACCGAACGGAACCTTGTTCGTCCACATCTTCACGCACAAGTCCTTCGCTTACCCGTTCATCGTTCGCGACGAATCTGACTGGATGGCGAAGTACTTCTTCACGGGCGGCATCATGCCGAGCGACGACACGCTGCTGTATTTCCAGGACGAGCTGACGCTCGAGCGACACTGGCGAGTGGACGGAAAGCACTATCAGAAGACCGCTGAAGCGTGGCTCACCAACATGGATCGCGCTCGCGAGCGCATTACGCCGATTCTGATTCAGACCTATGGCGATACACAGGCGCAGCGTTGGTGGAACTACTGGCGCGTCTTCTTCATGTCGTGCGCTGAGCTCTGGGGATATCGCGAGGGAACCGAATGGGGTGTCTCTCACTATCTGTTCAAGAAGGCGATCCCGTGAGCTCGCGCATCTCTGCTTTACGATCGATATTCATAGGTTTCTTTGCCATGACGCTTCCTATCATGACTGGATGTGCCACGGATCCTGCCAAAGCACTGAAGCCTGTCGATCAAGTCGACATCCCACGTTACATGGGTGACTGGCACGTGATTGCGAACATTCCTTACTTCGCAGAGCGCGACTGCTACGACTCGGTCGAAAGCTACGCGCTGCGCAGCGATGGTCGTATCGACAACTGGTTCACGTGTCGGCGCGGAAGCGCCGATGCGCCGTTCGAGCGGCAGGCGAATGCGGTTGCGACTGTCACCAACACTCAGAACAACGCCGAGTGGGCCGTGAAGTTCTTTCACCTGATTTCGGTCGACTATCTGGTGCTGGAACTCGACGCGGATTATCGATGGGCTGTCATCGGTCACCCATCACGCAAATACGGCTGGGTGGTCGCGCGCGACAAGCGTCTGGACGAGAGCACCTATCAGAGCATTCTGCAGCTGATCGACAAGCAGGGTTACGACAGCGCGAAGTTCGTCAAAGTCCCGCAGCAGTAACTGCGCTCATCGATCGTGCATCAGTGTGTGCTGTGCGGCTCCAGCATGGCTTGTCTCTCCGCTGCACGCTTCAACAATACGTCGGCGACATACTCCCTCGCCTCTGCTTTGGTCGTACCTGCCGGCAAGGCAAAAACCTCTGACTCATCGAAAGGATTCTTCACCAGCACCGGAGGAAGCTCAGGTTCTTCTTCGATGACCGGATCGGGTTTGTCAGGGATCGTGGACTGCGCGATCTTGAGAGGCTGTTTGCGGGCCGAAGATTCTTTGCTGAGTACCGCGGTCATGCCAGCTGCGACGATGCCAACGGCAAGCACGGTCCCAACGACCACTCCAAAACCTCCGGAGTTCTTCGGCTTCGCGTGGGGAGCAGAAACGGCAGTTGCTTTCGCACTCGGTGCAATCGCTGTCGCTTGCACGATCGCTGATGCACTCACTGTCGCCACAGGCTGAGCAGGCACTGCGCTGATCGCCGGCTTGGCAATCGAGAGCGGAGAAAGATCCAGCAAGTCCTGCGCTGTCAACTCCACTTCAATTTCAGACAGATCGTCGATTTCAAACTCATCAGAACTGTTCATGGCACCACCTCAACCGTGAGACGTGAAGTTAGATGAATCGTGCGCAATGCACAAAGATGATGTGTCATAAGAATCGTGTGAATTGACAATGCGTGAAGAAAGTCTTGTCTTATGACGAATGCTGATGAGAGTTATCGTGTTTGCGCCCGCTTGCGCGAGAGAACGAACGCTCTCGACAATTCGTTCCCGCATGGCATCACTTGCTGCAGACGCCGTGACAATGATTTGACCTAACATCTGTTCGAGCCGAATCGTTTGATTTCATCTTGCGGCGCGATGTCGGACTCACAAGTAAGACATGCAATGGTTCGAGTCGTGATGGCGCCGCAATGGCGATGGAGCAACGAGTTGACCCAAGTTCACCACGCCTCTTATATTCGCGACATGCTCACGAGCGCCGCACACTTTCAACAACTGCAACGACTGCGATTACATCGCGGTGGTTGCGTGTGTGCGCTTCAGAGCCAGGCTTAACCAGCCTTTCCCCTCGGAACCTTACGCAATCCCGCCCACGGCGGGGCTTGTCACACGGTCGAGCTTCGCCTGTCTTCAGGAGTTCGATCAATGATTCACTTTGGTTCTGACACTGATATCGATCGCATCGGTCGCGGTGTCATCGATTGCACATTACCCAAATCGGATTGGACACACGCATCGCACTTTGCCGCGGCGTTCTGGATGTTCGAACGCTCGGGGATGAATCCGATGCACGAGATGCCCCGCATCATTCGCGCGTACAACGAATCAACGGGCGTTGCGAACACCGATACGACGGGGTATCACGAAACGATCACGATCGCGTCATTGCGGGCAGTTCGTGCGTGGCGTGCAGAAAGAGCAGCAATGCCATTGCATGCGGCACTCGAGTCTTTGCTCGAATCTCCGCTCGGCCGATCCGATTGGCTGCTGACGTACTGGTCGAAGCCGCTGCTGTTCTCAGTGGAGGCGCGTCGCAGCTGGGTGGACCCCGATCTGAAGGAATTGCCGTTCAAGTAGAGAACGGCAATTCCCGTGCATTTGTTGAAAACCGGACAGCAGGTTCTATTTGAGTCTGGCTTTCACTTTGTCGATGCCCGCGACTGCACAGGCTTCGTCGTTCTCGCTGCCTTTCGCACCGCCGACACCGATCGCACCGATGACGTCCGATCCTGCGTGCAACAGCACACCACCAGCGCGCGTGTTGAAGTTCGGATTCGCCGCGATCTTTGCAGCGAGCTCCGTGTCGGTCTTGATCTTCTCGCCCAGCTGACTGGTGCTGTCTTTGAACGTGAGCGCTGTGACCGCTTTGTTGGTGCTGGACTGAACACCTCGCGAGTGTGCGCCATCTGCGGCGAGCAACACTTTCTGAACACCGGCGGAGTCGACCACGGTGACGCTCACGTTGAAACCCTTCGCCTGGCAGACGCTCAACGCTTCACGCGCAGCTTCGATCGATAGATCAAGGGCTGGGCCGCGCGCAGCGGGCACTGGTGCAGCAGGAGGTGGACTCGCTGCCTGACCCGGCGCGAGTTCCGCCGCGTGTACCTGCGTGATTAACAGTGCGGCACTTGCCAACATCCATCGCGAATTCATCATGGTTTTTCCTCAGGGTTCAAAGCGTGCAATCAGAAATGCGCACGCAGGACGACACCTACGTAGCGGCGTGCACCGATGCCGTCGTATCCCACCGGCGCGCTGTTGCTGAAGTCGTTCACGCTGGTCGTGTACTTGGTATCGAACACATTGCTGCCGATCACATTCAATTCGTACTGGGTATCACCGGTCTCGAACTGGACGCCTGCGCCCAGATCCGTCAGCGAGTAGGCCTTCTGCTCGCCGTACGGCGAGAGCAGCTGTTCCAGGTTGTGATGCGATCGATACACGTGATTGCCGAACACATGCGCATTGAAGGCGCTGGCAAATGGCAGCTGATAGTCGAAGCCCACGATGCCGGTCACGCGCGGCGCGCCCACGATCTGCCGGCCCGTGTTGTCGCAGACCGCCACACTCGATGGGAATGAACGCGGGCATGTCGCCGTCGACCAATCCGTGTATTCGGCATCGTTGTAGGCGCCGCCCAACTTGAGTTGCAATTCGTCCGTCACCGCGACGAGCGCATCGAACTCAGTGCCGACCGCTCGAATGCCAGGAATATTTCCCAGACGCGAGCTGAAACCCGTCGGCGATGTGGGATCAGGCTCGCTCGTGACGTTTTGATAATCGTGAACTTGTGTGTAGTAGACGTTCGCGTTCAGCGTGACGCGCTTGTCCCACAGATAGCTCTTGATACCCGCTTCGAAGTTCAACGACTTCTCGGGATCCACGTTTGCAGGATTGCCATTGCTATCGAATGCGACCGCGCCTGATTTCTCGCCCGCACTCGCCGAGGCGTAAACCAGAATGTCATCGGTCAGCTGGTAACTTGGGTTCACCAGCCATGCAACGGAGTTGTCCTCGATCTTCACACCTTCGAACGGTCCGTAGTCCGCGCCGGTCTGCGCGTTGCGAATCGCGTCCGCGGTTGCATTGCCGGTGGAGGTGAGCGCGGATCCATCCAGGAGCGATGCATGACGACTGACTTCGTTCGTCTTCCATTCATATGTCTCGCGCAGACCGAACGTGAGTCGCGCACGATCGTTCAATTGCCAGTTCACCTGACCGAAAAGTGCGGCGCTGTCGGACTCCGGATCCTGCCGCGTGGCTGAGAACACATCGCGAAGCGAAGCCTGCAGGAACGTGCGCCCCTGCGGCGTGTTGAGCGAGTTGTACTGGGAATTGGTTGCAAAGAACGCGCCCGCATCCTGTCCATAGGTGTTGCGGCTCGTCGTCTCCGTGTCGATATTGAACAGGTACAAACCCGTCTGATAGTCGACGCTCGGAGTGATGTTTCCGGTGACACGAAACTCTTGCGAGAGTTGGCGTGTGTCGACCAGCGTGCCGCTGCGGGCGATCGCGAAGCGCGTTTGTTCCTGATCGTTCTTCGCATCGAAGTGAAACCAGCGCGCTGCACTGATCGACTTCACTTCAACCGGACCTGCGTTCCAGGTCACGATGGCAGAAGCGCCATAGTTTCGAGTGACGAGCGGCTGCGCCATGTCCAACTCGATCTTCTCCCAAGAACCAATAATCGGCGTGTAGCCCTCGAAGTAGTCACGCGCCAGGCGTGTGGTGTAAGTCGTGGTTCGTGCAGAGCCGTCGTTCAGAGTGGCGGGATCCACCATGAAGGGTTTGGTGTTGCTGTTCTCATCCGTGAACGCGCCATCGACATTGAAGTTGATCGACAGGTCCTCGCTCGGTTTGACCAGCAGTTGAAATCGGCCACCGTAGCGATTGCGCTCGTGCCAGTGACCGCCGTTGCTGTTGACGTTCTCTAGATCACCCTGCTGTTGGTCGTAGAACGCGGATGCGCGATACGCGGCCACATCGCCGATCAATGCATTCGATCGCGAAGCGCGCGCTTTGAGCGAGGGCCGGTTCACACCACCCTCCACCTCGAACGTACCTTCCGGATCGAAGCTGGGTGCGCGACTCGTGTATTTGATCGCACCGAGTGATGTGTTCTTGCCCAGCAATGTGCCTTGCGGGCCGCGCAGAATTTCTACGCGCTCGAGATCGGTGAAATCCTGATAGGTCATGCCGACGTGACCGAGAAACACATCGTCGATGATGACGCCGACAGCGGGTTCCATGTTGTCATTGCCGCTCGTCTTGCCGATGCCGCGAATTGAAACGCCGGTACGACGTGCATTCGGAGTCGTTGCAGTCAGGCCGGGTGCGCGTTGCGTCAGATCTGCAACGGTGAAAACGCGATCGCGTTCGAGCTGCCCGCCGCCAATCACAGAAATGGGAATCGGAACTTCCTGAGCCAGCTCGGTCCGATTACGTGCAGTGACCACGACTTCTTCGACGAGCGGCTTGCCTTCCGCAGTCTTCGCCTCCTGCGCGAACGCTGGCGAACACGACAGCAGCACACCTGCGACAGCGATCATCGGC
Organism: Povalibacter sp.; assembly: GCA_045810085.1. GTDB lineage: Bacteria > Pseudomonadota > Gammaproteobacteria > Steroidobacterales > Steroidobacteraceae > Steroidobacter. The sequence continues at coordinate 7,301 of JBJMWN010000005.1, forward strand.
TGCGGACTGAGATGCCGACGCAAGGTGGATGAACGTGAATTCTTCGATGCCGGTGAGCGACGCATTGCCTGGTCCTTCGTGCGCTTTGAATGGATTCGCACTGGTGAGCCGCCAACAGCAGACGACCAGTGCAAGGGCGCGGACGATATCCACCAGGCTGATAGCCAACAAATGCCGAAAGACTATGAAAGGCGCACGAGTGGCCATGTGACCCACTTGTGATCTTCCTGTTACTCGCCTGCGCCGATCTCAGCAGGATTGTTCGAATGTGGCCCGTGTGGACCCACAGCTGGTAACAGAGTTGTTACTGCAGCTGATTGACAGTGCGTAATCGAGACGGCCGGTCAGCCGCTACTCGGGCAAATCTGCGCAAGTCACAACCGAAAAGAGATCAGTGCTTGCTCTGAAGCGTATGCGCCATCTGGGCATGCGATTGCAGCTTCGGCAGCATCGAATTTGCGTACGCCTGCAACTCTTGTGTCAGCTTCGGCGACTTCGCTGCTTCCTGAAACATTCGCACAGCTTGATCGTGAGACCAGGCCATGACTTCTATGAATCGCGTGTCGAACGCCGGACCACTCAGTGCGGCCAGCTGATCGCGAATCGCTTGATGATCAGCATCGACCTCGCCCGGCATGGCTAACTTCGCCTGAGCCGCCGGTGCCTTCAGCGCCGTCTGCGCGGCCCGATGATCCGCAGTCAATTGCGATGCGAATGCTTTGACCTGCGCGTTGCTCGATTTGGATTGCGCCAATGCGCCGATCTCGGTCTCCATCAAATTCATGATGGCCGCGCGAGTGACAAAGGATGCTGCGGTCAGCGGTTCCTGATCGATGTTGGCTGGAGGCACGAACGAGGCAGTGCCCAGTGGCGGAGGATCGCCGGGTGGAACTGCAGGCTGGTCTGCGGCGGCGAACGCGTTGCACACGATGAGGTGCGCACAAAGCACTGATGCTCGTATGGCGGCGACACGCATTGCTCGACTCCGCTCCCGCGATATCGAAACAACCGAGCAGTCCTACGCTTTGTTCCGACTCAAACAGAGCGACGGTTCGAGACGAGCGCGTTCCTGGCGGATTGAAACGCCATACCTTCCATTGCGCTGCGCAAAGCAGCCTCGAGCTCGTCGACGCGATAAGGCTTGCCCAATACACGCAGGCCTTCTGCTTCTGCATCCCGCAGCGCGGGCTCGGCGTAACCGCTGGTCAGCACGATGGGCAGATTCGGACGCCGGTTGCGTATCTCACGCGCGAGATCGAGACCGTCCATTTCCCCGGGCATCATGATGTCGGAGAACACGAGATCCACAGCGCGGTCATTTGCGAGCGCACCCAGCGCGGCCTGAGCACTTCCAGCTCGCGTGACTTCATAGCCGAGCTCATCGAGCATTTCGGTCACGAGCGCAGCGACCTCTTCGTTGTCCTCAACGAGCAGAACGAAACCTGCAGATTCCTGTTTGCGTCTTTCGGGCGGTGTCTGGTCCTGAGTGGGAGCTTCTTGAACTGGCTGCTCACTGGAGCGCGGCAATACCAGTGTCACCGACGTGCCCTGTCCCACCTCGCTCTCAATCTCGACAGAACCTTCGGACTGCTTGGCGAAGCCGTACACCTGCGCAAGTCCCAGGCCCGATCCCTTGCCTACTTCTTTGGTGGTGAAGAAGGGTTCGAACACGTGTGCTTTCACTTCGTCACTCATGCCCGTGCCTGTGTCGATGATGCTCAAGCGAACGTAATCCCCGCGCAGCTCGCCGTCTTTGAGCACTGCGTTTTCCGCTCGGATCCGGATCACACCTCCTAGCGGCATTGCATCGCGCGCGTTCACTGCGAGATTGAGAATGACCAGCTCGAGCTCACCGGGATCGACTCTCACCGGCCACAGGTCAGGCGGAAAGTCATATTCCACGTGCAGGTCGCCGCGCAGACTGCGATCGAGCAGCTCGCGCATGCCACCGACCTGTCGCGCGAGATCCACGGGCGTTGCCTGCAGCGGTTGCATTCGCGAAAAGGCCAGCAGCTGCCTGGTCAGTCCGGCTCCTCGTTGTGCAGCCTGACGCATGCCATCGAGTAGCAGTTGACGACGTGAAGGGTCGGTGGTGCGAACGAGCATGTCGAGACCACCGGTGATCACCATCAGCAGATTGTTAAAGTCATGCGCCACGCCACCCGTGAGCTGGCCGAGCGCTTCCATCTTTTGTGCCTGGCGCAGCGACTCCTCGATGCGCGCGCGCTCGAGGATTTGAGTGTGCAGCTCACGATTCGCAAGCTCCAGCTCGCGCGTGCGGGACAACACCAGATACTCGAGATCTGCGGCCGCACGCTCACGTGCTTGCAGCAGCACACGCACTTCTTGCTGGCGTGAGCGAGCCCGCACCGCCGCCTGCACAGCCGTCGTTAGCGTGATCGCCTGCACAGGTCGTTCGAGGAGCGAGACGTTGCGCAGTGAACTCACGAGTTGCTGACGCCACGAAACCATGGCGGGATGCGAGATGCTTCCGGTGAGCACTACGAAGGGAAGGTCAGACCAGGCAGGCTGCTGAGTAACCCAGTGAAACAAACGCGACAGGTCCTTCCCGAACAGCCCTTCTTCTGTCACCAGAACGGCCGCGGTGTCATCGTCCAGGTGATCGGTCAACGCGGCAAGATCGCTGCACACGCAGGTATGCAGACCGGCGCGACGCAACAGATCTGCACTCGCATGAGCATCGCGCCCGATCGGCGCAAACACCAGGACATCGCCCGTATCGTTCTCAGGAGCCGAACTGCTCATCGCTTTCCATCAACGGACTCATGTCCCCAGTGTAGGTCGGGGTGCCCGAGAAAATTCCGCGGAACTCCACGAGGGGTGGGCCCACCGATAAGCCGCCGGTCGTCAGACGAAATTCGCGAATCGTATGTTCGTGATTGCCACTGCGTTTCTTCACCACTGAAAGTGCGCGACGCACGGTTCCGGCATGCTCGAAGTAACGAAGCATCAGCACCGCATCGCTCAGATAACTGATGTCGACCGGTGTATCCATCGGTCCGACCAATCCGTGCTGAGCAAGTACGAGAATGGTCAGTACGCCAAGCTGGCCGAGATAGCTCAACAGCTCATGCATTTGCAGAATCAGGAATCGCCCATCCGGCATTGCATTCAGGTATCCGTTCAAGCTGTCGATCACGACGATGCGAGCGCCGTCCTTTTCGACGCTCTGACGAACGATCGAAGCGAATTCACCCGGCGACAACTCCGCCGGATCGATCTGTTGGAATCGAATGAGTCCCGAGTCGATGAGCGGCTTGAGTGGCAGACCCAAGGTGTGTGCTCTCGCCTCGACCGTGCCGCGGCCTTCGTCGAACGCAAAAAAGACCGCTTGTTCTCCGCGCTGAGCGGCAGCAATCGCGTATGAAAGAGCAAGCGAGGATTTGCCCACGCCTGCGGCGCCGATGAAAAGCACGTTGGTGCCACGCTCGAGACCGCCGCCGAGCAAAGAATCAAGCTCAGGATTGCCGCTCGACGTGAACTCATTCGGGAATACATGGTGATGTTCGGAGGCGACGAGACGCGGAAACACCGCCAGGCCGCCCTTGCGAATGGTGAAGTCGTGATAGCCGCCGCGGAATTTGATGCCGCGCATCTTCACCACACGTAAGCGGCGGCGCTCTGCACCGTATTCAATCGCGAGTTGCTCGAGCAGCACGACACCGTGAGATATCGAATGCAGCTGCAGATCGTTGTCGGCCGAGGACAGATCGTCCAGCAGCACCACCGTGCACTGCCGCTGCGAAAAGTAATGCTTGAGCGCCAGCACCTGGCGACGATAGCGCAGTGGGTTCTGCGCCAGCAGTCGCAGTTCGGAGAGGCTATCGAACACCACGCGCGTCGGATTGAGTTGTGCCACCTGTTCGAACACCAGCCTCGTGGTTTCACTCAGCTCCAACTCGGCCGGATGCAGAATGGTGAGCTCGCGATCCGGATCCAATGTCGCTTCCGGAGGTACGAGTTCGAAAATGTGAATGCCATCGAGCGACCAACCATGGCGCTCCGCGACCACTTCGAGTTCCTTCTTGGTCTCCGACAGAGTTATGTAGAGAACGGACTCGCCGCGACGCGCTCCCTCGAGGAGAAATTCGAGAGCGATGGTCGTCTTACCGGTGCCGGGACGGCCCTCGTACAGGTACATGCGGTTGCTATCGAAACCACCATTGAGAATGTCGTCCAGCCCGGCATTGCCGGTGGAAATTCGCGCCGGACCGGGTCGCGACGTTTTGGTTTGGGAGGGATCTTTCGCCATGTCTGATTCCTGTCAGGGGTGGGCGGTGAACCTCTTAAATGCGTAAATTGCCTACAAGATCCCGGTCGAGTGAGCATTTTTAGCTTAGCTCAGCACCATAACCATGCGCCGACGTTCTTCCTGAAGTGCTCAACGCGCGGTCGGCGTTGTAGTTCATGCGATCTCACGTGGTCAGCAGCGTGATCAGGAAGACCGTGAACCGGTAGAGCAGTAGGCCGGCACCGACTGTAAGCACCAGTGTCGCGACGCTCAGCGCACGTCGCCACCCGCGAACCGCGTAAGCGCGGGACGTCGCAATAAACAGATACAGCCCCGCCGCAATTAACTGTGCCGCGAAAAGGCTGACGTCGACCATCGATGAGTTCGGGTTCGGGCCGCCCACCCAGGTGTCGAATATTGTGATCAGCAGGAGGATCGAAAGGATCATCAGCTCGAACGCATAGAAGTGAAGCGCGAAGACCAGGTGTGTTACGAGTGGCCGGTCCTTGCGTCCGAACAACAGCATGAGCAGCAACGCGAACGGGACCGCCATCAGGATCACCATCGACTTCGCATTCGTCGCAGCGGCCCGATCGAAGACGGGCGCGTACTCTGCGAGCGTTAAGCTGCCTTGAGCGAGTTTCGCACTGACCCAGCGTTGCGCCAGCTC
>JBJMWN010000006.1:0-6217 GCA_045810085.1 Povalibacter sp.
TGGTAGGAGCTCGCATGGCGCATGTCATCGAATCGAGCGAATTGGCTTCGCAGGCTGATGCTCACACGCAGCCCGCGGCGCATGCAGATGGGCAGCAGCATCCGATCAAGCTCTACTTATGGATCTGGCTGTTGCTGTTCGTTTTCAGCTCGTTCTCGTACATGGTCGATTACTTCCAGTTGAAGGGTTATCTGCGCTGGTCGCTGATTCTTCTTTTCATGTTCCTCAAGGCTGGCTTCATCGTGTCCATCTTCATGCACATGAAGTGGGAACGCCTGGCGTTGAAACTTGCGATTCTCATGCCGCCACTCGCCTTGCTCGTTCTGATTGGGCTGATGGCGATCGAGGGCGACTACACGCTTTTGACCCGGCTTGGATCGTTCGTGCACTGACAGGCTGAAGTCGTGAATACACATCAAACGTTGCTCTCCCAGTTCCAGGAACCTGTGCTCTGGATCTGTGCAGGTGGGGGACTTCTGGTATTCGCGGCCATGCTGTATTCGGTCGCAAGCTTTCGTCGGAAACCTGGATCTCACGATCGCGCTCCCACGGCAGAAGTTCTGTGGGCAATCGTTCCGATCCTGATTGTGATTGCGGCGGCGGCACCCGCCTTTAAAGGGCTTTTCCCGAACTCACACACGGCGCCGAATGTCGCCGACGCTATCGATGTCAGCCCGCCATCCGGTGCGCCTGGCGAAATGCCGCAGAAGGCTTTCAATGAAGCCGGCGTCCCGCTATAAGACTCCCGGCCTGTCACTGAAGACCCGAACGTCCCGAAAGGCACGATCAGTCTGACCGGTGCCGCGGGAACAGAATCCCGCCAGCTTCACAACTCCATTCAAGGTTGATCGGCTCTTGCCTCCTCGCGGGCGTCCAGCATCAGCCCGTCGATGATGAGCGCACTGACTGCATGACATCGCGTTTGAAACTATTCCGCCGCCTGGCACTTGCTGGAGCGGTCCTCGCTTTTAGCGTGGTCGTCCTCGGCGCCTGGGTACGTTTGAGCGCTGCAGGTCTGGGCTGTCCCGATTGGCCCGGCTGCTATGGACACCTGACCGTGGACCAGGCTGCCCAAAACGTCGATGCCATTAACCAGGCATTTCCACATCGGCCTTTCGAGTACCACAAAGCCATCAAGGAGATGGTGCATCGATATTTCGCATCGACGCTTGGGTTCGTGATTCTGCTACTCGCAGCGTTGGCCATCGCGAATCGTCGGGAGCCGGGTCAGCCCGTTGCCTTGCCGATTGCCCTGGTCGGCCTGGTCATCCTGCAAGGATTGTTAGGAATGTGGACGGTGACACTGCTGCTGAAGCCGCTGATCGTCGTGCTGCATCTTCTGGGTGGACTCACGACATTGGCGTTGCTGTCGTGGCTGGCCATCGATCCGGAAAAGCGTTCGCGACCGCCGCAGGAATCGGGCATTCGTAGCCTCGCGCTCGTCGCTCTCGTGGTGCTCGCGCTGCAGATCACTTTGGGCGGATGGACCAGCAGCAACTACGCTGCGCTCGCATGCCCGGATTTTCCGACTTGCCAGAACGTCAGCTGGCCTCACATGGATATCAAGGACGCGTTCGTTCTGTGGCGAGGCCTTGGCATCGACTATGAAGGCGGCGTACTCGATCATCCCGCACGAGTGGCCATTCACTTCGTACATCGGCTCGGCGCACTCGTAGCTGCATTGATTTTGGGCTGGCTCAGTTTTCAAACGTGGCGTCGCGGGCGTAACACTACCGTTCGTGCGGCCGGCGCGATTCTTGGCTTAGTGCTGATTGCACAGCTGATTTTGGGTCCGCTCATGGTCGTTCGCGGTCTGCCACTTCCGCTTGCGACGGCCCATAACGCTGTTGCCGCACTCCTGCTATTGAGTGTGGTGCGAATCAATCGTCTGCTGCGACCTCTTCCTTCCAGAATTTGAGCCGGCCGCCCCGGTCATCTATCGTGAGCCTCGTGGAAACTTCGTCCTCTGTGCAACACGCCACCTGGCGCGACTACTACGAGCTGGGTAAGCCGCGCGTCGTGATGCTGATCGTGTTCACGGCCATCGTCGGCATGTTCCTCGCCGTTCCCGGTCTGCCGCCGCCGCAAGCATTGCTGCTCGGCACGATTGGGATCGGCCTCGCGGCTTCGTGTGCAGCTGCAATCAATCATGTGCTCGATCGTCGTTTCGATGCGCAGATGGCACGGACACGCAATCGACCTTTGCCGACGGGTCACGTGACCGAGCTGCAAGCACTCAGCTATGCCACGCTGCTGGGTGTGATCTCGATGGTGTTGTTGACTGGCTGGGTGAACGGACTCACCGCAGTGCTGACGTTCTTCTCGTTGATCGGCTACGCAGTGATTTACACCGTGTGGCTCAAGCATGCGACGCCACAGAACATTGTGATCGGTGGTGCTGCGGGCGCGGCGCCTCCTGTGCTGGGATGGACGGCCGTGACGGGTCATGTGGATCCTTACGCGCTGCTGCTGTTTCTCATCATCTTCACCTGGACACCGCCGCACTTCTGGGCGCTTGCGATTGCTCGCCGTGATGACTATGCGAAAGCTGGCATTCCGATGCTGCCCGTCGCGTACAGCATCGACTTCACTCGCCTTCACATTCTGCTGTACACCATTCTGCTGGTGATCGTGACCTTGCTTCCGTATCTCACGGGCATGAGCGGATTGATCTATCTGGCTGCGGCGCTTGTGCTCGGTGGCATGTTCCTGGTTCGCGCCTGGCATCTGCGGATGCGTGCCGATGCTCGACTGCCGATGCGCACGTTCAGTTTTTCAATCACCTATCTCGCACTGTTGTTCGCCGCATTGCTACTGGATCATTACGTCCTGATCAAAATCTAAGATGCACGTGGAGACGTACGGCTGAGGCCGTAACCACAGTTGCTGTTTGCTCTCGCTGATGGTCCAGCCTGATTGGGACACACGCAAGGACTGTGTCTCTACTAGCGCCTGACACCAAAGCCCTAGTACCTTCCCTCGCGTGCCCTATCGTTCCCGCACTTCCATCGCATGGTTACTACTCGCTGTTGTGGCGTTGATCGCCTACGGCTCGCTGTACCCATTCAACTTGAAGCCCGAGGCCGCTCAAAGCGGACTTCTGGAGGCTATTCGCGAGTTGTCCTGGGCTCGCGCGGGGCGCAGCGATCGCATCGCGAACGTACTGCTCTATGTGCCGCTGGGTTTTTGCTTGTTGCTCTGGTCAGGCCGACGTGTTCGACGAGCGGCTGCGCTGATGATCGCGGTGGCGATCGGGTCGCTGCTGTCGCTCATCATCGAGGTCGCACAGGTTTACATCTCGAGTCGCGTGCCGAGCCTGATGGATCTGACACTGAACGCCCTCGGCACTCTCGTTGGCGCGACGGGCGGTGTGGCGTGGGATCGGATCGGGGGATTGATGCATCTGCCGACGCGCCCGGAGAAACCGCATCGTGATCCCTCAGCCGCTTTGCTGGTGGGCTTGTGGCTCATGTGGCGCCTGTCTCCGTTCGTGCCGCATCTCGATCTGGGAAAACTCAAATCGGCCCTGGTGCCACTCTTCCGACCGCATATCGATGCGGTTTCCACTGCGGTGTTTCTCACCTACTGGCTTGTGATCGCGCAAGCGCTCTCTACGTTGGTCAGTCGGCCGCATACGCTCGAGGCATTGTTACTGATGATGGCAGCGGTCCTCGTAGGTCGACTGGTCGTGGCCAATCAAGCGTTCGTTCCTTCGGAACTGCTCGCGCTCATCATCCTGCTGCCGACCGTCGTGCTGATGTATCGCATGACGCCCGGACCGAAGCGATTGCTGCTGCTCGGCGCGATGCTCAGCGTATTTCTTTTCGAACGTCTGGCGCCATTTTCGTTGACGACAACACCGAGTGCCTTTGATTTCTGGCCGTTCATGGAAGCGGTGCACGCGGGTTGGCGAGCCGGATGGGACTTGATCAACTGGACTGCGCTGCTCGCAGCGACTTTCCTGTTCGCAGCCCTGCTGTGGACTCTGCGCTATGCAGGAACTCCATTCCGCCTGGCTGCCGGCATCATGCTCGCACTCGTGATCACGACAGAAATCGTGCAACTCTGGTTGCCTGAGCGAAGCGCTTCACTCACCGATCCGATGATTGCGTGTGGTGTGGTCGCATTGTTCCGCTATACACAGCGACCGCAGCGACGCATGTTCAGGGGACTTCCAGCGAACCGACGCGAGCGCACCCTTTGAACTCTTTGCCATCGAGTTCCGCTTTCGCGGTAAACGCAAAGTAGTTGCCCGACATCGAATCGCGGCAGGACTGTGCATCCACGATGAGCTGCAACTTGCGGCCTTGCGCCGTGGCTGCGTAACTCACGGTTCCCTCAGCGTCTTCGGATTGCAGTTCGCTGAACATGACGCCCGCGTCCGCGTCGGGTTGCTTCCATTGCATGCCTGCGGGAGTCACGACGACCGACCAGAACGGCTCGTTGCCGCGAGCGCTGACGACGTAGTCAGGCGCCGACTGCTCACATCCGCGACCATCACTCATCGTCGCTGCGAACAGCAGCTGCTCCAGCGTGAAAACGCCGGCTTGGCCTTTGGCTGCAGTGAGGTCGTCGGGCACAGGACCGCGTTCACCGTAAGCCTCGATGTAGAACACTGGGCTCGCTGATCCTTCGGTCAGCAGTTGTGTCAGCGTCCCTTCAGCCTCATCGACCAGGTAGAGATCTGCTTTGTCATCGCAGCTGCGAAACACGGCGTGATCGCCCGCAGCGGTCACGATGCCCTTCTTGATGGCGAGACCAGATTCCGCCGGTGTGTCATCGATCGGCCCGGAAGACAGTTCGGTCGTAGGCGCAAGAGTCGTCGATGACGGTGAGGGCTGCACAGGTGCAGGCGCGGGTGAGTCTGCGGCCTTCCTGGAGCAGCCGCTTGCGAGCGCCATCAGCACGCACACACCGATCGTCTGCAGAAATCGCGGAGCAGCCGGCATTCTTCACCTGATCATCACGAAATGGGCCTGGGCTTTGGGCGTTCGTGACGTAACCATCACGATCTCGCAAAGAATAGCGCGTCGTGCGTCGGAGCCGCCAAGAAAACGAGGGAAAGCGCCTGACTCGTGATGCCGGGTGCGTCGAGCTACAATCGCGCCCTCAAAAACGGGAGTGTTCCACCGGTCACCTCAAGCGTGAACCCAGGGAAGTTCTCCTCTCTCGCTCAGGTAATGATGGACGTATCCCATATTCTCGCCGGTTTGAACGACGAACAGCGCGCGGCCGTAACGGCTCCGCTCGCGCCGACATTGGTCCTCGCAGGTGCGGGCAGCGGCAAGACACGGGTGCTTACGCATCGCGTCGCGTGGCTGGTGCAGGTCGAGAATGTGTCGCCTCACGGCATTCTGGCTGTGACATTCACCAACAAGGCCGCCGGCGAAATGCGTGGCCGCATCGAGTCGTTGCTGGGAGTGCCGAGCGCGCCGCTATGGATTGGTACGTTCCACGGCATCGCGCACCGGTTGCTGCGCATGCATTGGCGCGAAACGAATCTGCCTCAGGCTTTCCAGATCATCGACTCCGAAGATCAGCTGCGAGCGATACGCAGGATCGTCAAGGGATTGAACCTGGATGAAGCGCGTTGGGTGCCGAAAGAAATCATGTGGTTCATCAACGCGCGCAAAGACGAAGGATTACGGGCGAAAGATCTGAAAGATGACGGTGATCCCAATCGTCGACAGTTCATCAAACTTTACGAGGCGTATCAGGAACAGTGTGATCGCAGCGGCAGTGTGGATTTCGCCGAGCTGCTGCTGCGTGCGTATGAATTGCTGCGCGATCGGCCTGACGTACTGTCGCACTATCGTTTGCGTTTCCGGCATGTGCTGGTGGATGAGTTTCAGGACACCAACACGATTCAATACAACTGGCTCAAATTGCTGGTAGGTACGCAAGGATTTCCATTTGCGGTTGGCGATGACGATCAGTCGATCTATCGCTGGCGCGGTGCGAAGGTCGAGAATCTGCAGCAGTACCGGCGCGACTTTCCGAATGTGCAGATGTTCCGACTCGAGCAGAACTATCGCTCGACCGGCACTATCCTGGATGCGGCAAACGCGCTCATCAGCAACAACACCGGGCGACTCGGCAAGAATCTCTGGACCAGCGGCGAGCGTGGCGAGCTGGTGCGTCTGTACGCCGCCTTCAACGAGCGTGATGAAGCCGACTTCGTCGTGAATCGAATTCGCGACTGGTCACTGAAAGGTGG
>JBJMWN010000007.1:0-5645 GCA_045810085.1 Povalibacter sp.
AATTCGCTGGTAGAGAACATCAATCGCCGCAAGCGTGCGGGCAAGAGCCGGCCGAAGTCGCGTTCGACAGTGTCGAAGCAGGCTTACGAGAACATGGAGCAGGGTTGGCCTTCGAAGCGCAAAGCATCTCGCAAGAAGGGCGCGAAGAAGCGCGCAACCAAGAAGGGTGCTGCCAAACGCAAGAGCGCCAGCAAACGGCGACGAGCAAAGGGCTGATCAACTCTTCCAAGGCAGTCTGAGCAGCGAGCCGCATCCACTGCCATCACAGTTCTTCGCCCCTGAGTGCGAACCAGTTCTCAATCGAAGGACTGCTTTTTGGCTACATTATGTATGTCGTTGCATCGCAATGACTGACTCAAGAAACCAAGAAGAGCTGTCTCCCGCAATGCGTATGCTGGTCGACCTGCTGAACAATGATCACGGCTACGTCCGCATCTTTGAGGATCGCGATGGCTTCGGCTATGAAGTGGCGACCTATGCGCCACGTCCAATCGCCGACCTGTTCCAGCGAATGAATGGGTATGCATCGATGAGCGATGCGTTCGCGGCTGCTCAGCACCAGCTTTCCTCCGTTCAGCAGATTCGCTCTCGCAAATCTCGGGTGACACGTCGAGCGGGATAGCTCGCGCCCGGCTCGCGCCTCCATCGTCTCAGCCGTTCTCGCACACCTGGCGTCGGCAGAACTGGCGCTTCCAACAGCATTTCGTTGATCGGGTAACCGGCAGCGGAACTCGCCTCATTCGTCCGTATTAGAAACTGTGTATTGGCGCGCGAGCGGCGCGATTTCTAGAGGACGACTCATGGATTCTGAAGACACACAGTTCCGACGTCGCGAGTTCGTCGGCGGAATGGGAGCGGGTTTGCTGGCCGGCATCGCTGCACCATTGATGGCTCAGGAGAACGCTGGCACAGGCATATCGGGCAACGCGAGTGCGGCGGAGTTGAAGAACCCGGTGAGTGAATATCCAAAGCCACCTTTTCCGAAACAGGAACAGGAATGGCCTGGTCTCGCGAGTCGTATGCAGCCTCGGCCCGATCATGGCGAGCAGAGTTACAAAGGTTCGGGACGCCTCGCTGGAAGAAAAGCTCTGATCACGGGTGGCGATTCCGGAATGGGCCGCGCTGCTGCCATTGCGTTTGCACGTGAGGGCGCGGATGTCGCCTTCAATTATCTTCCTGTCGAAGAGCCGGACGCGAAGGAAGTCGTGCAACTGATCAGGCAAGCGGGGCGTAAAGCTGTACCGCTGCCGGGTGATCTGCGCGATGAGGCGTTCTGCAACAAGCTCGTCGCAGATGCAGTTCGCGAATTGGGTGGGCTGGATATTCTCGTGAGCAATGCCGCTCGTCAGCATTCGCTCGATGACATCTCGAAGCTGACCACACAGCAATTCGATGACACCTTCAAGACCAATGTGTACGCGATGTTCTGGCTGACGAAGGCTGCGCTGCCTCATCTGCAGCCCGGCAGCACGATCATCAACACGACCTCCGTCGTCGCCTACGATCCGCCCGCGAATCTGCTCGACTATGGCGCTACCAAAGCGGCGATCATGAACTGGACGAAGAGCCTCGCGAAACAACTTGCGAGTCGCGGTATTCGCGTCAACGGCGTAGCGCCGGGTCCGATCTGGACACCTTTGCAGCCCAGTGGCGGTCAACCGGCGGAGAAGCTGCCGAGCTTCGGATCTGACAGCCCGATGGGACGTCCGGGTCAGCCGGCTGAACTTGCGTCGTTGTATGTGCTGCTGGCCTCACCCGAGAGCAGCTACTCGACAGGTCAGATTTTTGCAGCCGTGGGCGGGCGCGGCGGACCGTAAACCATCCACCAATAACCAGCAGTTTGTTCCTCATGCTCATTGGGAAGCGGGCAGTTGATGCTCGCGCGTCACGGCTGTCGTGCCTGCTGAGGCGGCGCTTCTTTGCGATCGGCCGATTAGAATGAGGCATCGATAGCAGAGGAAGTTCGCATGACGGTTCATTTGTTCAATCATTTTTCTCTCGGTGAAGTCCAGCTGCCGAACCGCATCGTGGTCGCACCGATGTGTCAGTACAGCGCAGTCGATGGATCAGCGACCGATTGGCATCTGCAGCATCTCTCGCAGCTCGCGTATTCCGGCGCCGGACTTGTGATGGTCGAAGCCACAGCGGTTGAACGGCGCGGCAGAATCACGCACGGCGATCTCGGTCTGTACAGCGATGACAACGAGGCCGCTCTCGAGCATGTGCTGCACGCGGCGCGCCGCTTGGGCGGTCAGACCCGATTCGGCATTCAGATCGCGCACGCTGGACGCAAGGCCTCGAGCCATTTGCCCTGGAAAGGCGGCGCTGCACTTACCGCGGAAGAAGATCCATGGCAAACCGTTTCATCGTCAGCTTCGGCGTTTGGTGAAGGTTGGCACGTACCGAAAGCTCTGGATCGGAATGAGATCGAGCCTTTGATTCATTCCTTTGTGCAGGCTGCTTTGCGTGCGGTTCGCATCGGCTTCGATGTGATTGAAGTACACAGTGCGCACGGCTATCTGCTGCATCAGTTTCTTTCGCCTCTCGTGAATACGCGAACAGACGAGTACGGCGGCTCGCTGGAGAATCGTATGCGATTGCCGCTCGCCGTCATCAAAGCGGTGCGCGAGGCTGTGCCTGCGCATGTTGCAGTTGGACTTCGCGTGTCATCGACGGACTGGGTGGAAGGCGGATGGGACCTGAGTCAAACGATCGCCTATGTGAAAGAGGCAAAGAAGCTCGGCATCGCCTACGTGTGTGCATCGAGCGGCGGCATTCGCGCGGGCGTCACTGTTCCGGTGAAGCCAGGCTATCAGCTGGATTTCGCACAAGAGATCAAAACGTCTACGGGTGTGCCGACTCGCGCCGTCGGATTGATCACCGATCCGAGGCAGGCCGAAGACATTGTCGCTTCAGGTCAGGCCGACCTGGTCGCACTCGCGCGTGCATTCCTTGACGATCCGCGTTGGGGCTGGCGCGCCGCGGACGAGCTGGGAGCGAAGGCTCACTTTCCTTCGCAGTACTTCATGGTGCGCGCGGATTCGTGGCGTAAGTTCCGCGATCAGATCGCAGCCGAGCACTGAACATTCAGTCGTGATGCTCCATGGTTGCGTTCAGCGTGAGCCATGGATGCATCCGCGATTCATAAACCGAAAAGGCGGGTGAGGGAAACGCCGGGTCACCAAATGCGCCAACCGGGACGGCAATAATTTCCGGCAGATGGTTCTGGAAGTAGTGAACCGTCGCGCCACACTCGGGACAAAAGCTGAATGTGATTTTCTGGCCACTGTCCGCGACGCGTGTGTATTGCGTCGCACGACCCTCGATGTTGACTTCGGATCGCGGGAAACGCGCCTGCAGCCCGAACACGCTGCCGGTCCTGCGCTGGCAAGCAATGCAGTGGCACATCGAAACACGAATCGGTTCCACACGAGTCGTGACTTGAAGTTGACCGCAGCTGCAGGTTGCTCGTCGTATTGTCATCGGGCTGTGCCTGAGATCCGGGAGCTCTACATTCGGTCAAGCCTGCGTTCGATTCAAGCCCGACGCAGCAGACAGCCGATACAGTACGATAGGGCCTTATTTCCCAGAGCAGCGGCTCATTGCATTCACGGTGAGTAGGCACACGGTGAGTAGGCACACGGTGGGTAAGCACACGGTGAGTAAAAACAAACCACTCGATGCGGCCTGGCGGCGCTGGCTAAAAGAGAATCTGGATCGCAAATGCGATCCTCAGGAACTCAGCAAGATTCTGCGCAGCAATGGCTTTTCCGCCGCTGCAATCCAGCAGGCATTGAAGTCGCTAGCGCCAGCGGCAGTCGAGTCGATTCCGATCCATCCGCAAGCCGGATCGGCAGTTGCCGGCCAGCTGGACGGGCCGTGGCAGTCGTGGCTCAAAGAAAATCTGCAGCGAGGTTGTGATCCACAGGGTCTGCTCGAGACGCTTCTGAAGCACGGGTTCACCGAAGAATCGATCATGCGATCGCTCGCAATCATCACCGGCGATCTGGAATCCTCGGGCGCAATGTCGGACGAAAGTTCGTGCGATTACGAGGCCATTGCACAACCGCCCTTGCTACGACGTGCGAGTACTCCGCAGCTGCAACGGGTCCCGAGCGACTCGCTGCAGCTGTTTACCTTCGATGATTTCATGAGCGCCGCCGAGTGCGACGCCATCGTCGAGATCGCCAATCATCATCTGCGTCCCTCCACCGTCACGGTCGAGAGTGGCGATAAGTACTATCGAACCAGCCGCACGTGCGATCTCTCATTGCTCAACAGTTCGGTGGTCGCTGCGCTCGATCTGAAAATCGCGACGACACTGGGTATCCGTCCCGAGTACTCGGAAGGCATTCAGGCGCAACGCTACGATGTGGGTGAACAGTTCAAGAAACACACCGACTATTTCGAACCGGGTACCACGGAATATGCTCGCTTTGCGGCGGAGCGCGGCAATCGCACCTGGACTTTCATGGTCTATCTGAACGAAGGCATGGAGGGGGGCGGGACCCGTTTCGTGAACATCGAGCGCACGTTCCAACCGAAAAAAGGACAGGCGGTGCTCTGGAACAATCTGTATGCGGACGGGACGCCCAATCACGACACACTTCATAGCGGCGAGCCCGTCACCCGCGGGCACAAAATCATTATCACCAAGTGGTTTCGCGAAAACGGCCTCGGCCCGATGTTCTTCGACGCTTGATTCGCCAGCCAACCGTGTCCCTGCCTGTCCTCGCAGGTTTGTACGTTCCTTTGGGCACTAGAGTTTCAGCACTCTCCCCGCGATGATTTTGGGAGCGCACCGGCGTCGCAAAGTGCGCGAACTTTGTAGGAATTGTCGACATCTGCGCGACAAGTGCGATCGCTGTGACTGCTGGGACAGAATTCCGCGAAGCTGATCACAATCACTGTCAGGTGCATATGTTGAACTTGCTTAGGGGGTTGTCTGAGCCGTCGGCTGCGGATATTGGGCAACATAAGGCGGACGTCCGCAGGAGCAGGACGAGCCCAGAAGCGGTTGGCAAGAAGCCCGAATGGGCCGCATCGCGAACCCCTGCCAGTCAATGTCGATGAGTTTCGGCGACTCGCAGGCTGCACAGACTGCGGGAGGTCGCATCGTTGGTTGGGGTGAGCTTGCGAGTCTGAAGAAACGGATCAATTCATCAGTGAGTGCACTCCTAACATCCACGAGTCTCGTTGAGGTCTTCAGATCTCAGACGGACCGATTCGCCGATCGTACGGTCTTGCGCTTTCTCAGCGATCAGGAAGGTGAAGAGACCCTTCTCACTTACGCAGATCTGGATATTCGTGCGCGATCGATCGCGGCTCACCTCCAGGCACACAACGGTCGTGGCGAGCGTGCCTTGCTCTTGCATCCTCCGGGTCCGGAGTATGTCGCTGCGTTGCTGGGATGTTTTTACGCAGGCGTGATCGCCGTGCCAGCGTATCCGCCGCGCATGAATCGCTCGATCGATCGCCTTCAGGACATCATCAAGGATGCACGCGCCCGGTTCGGGCTCACCACGGCGATTGCTCTTGGGCGATTAGAGAGGCAACAGGGACCTGCACAACTGTCCGCCGTGCACTGGATTGCCACCGATCAATGTGCGCGCGAACGTAGCGCGGACTGGCAACCGCATACGCCG
>JBJMWN010000008.1:0-8053 GCA_045810085.1 Povalibacter sp.
CGATTCCCGGTAGGCCATGTTGTTGAGACTGACGACCCACCCGCGACTCGGCATGTTCTCGTTGTCACGCGAATCGTAGTAAGCCACCAGTCCAAGCCCGCCAGATTTGTACGGCCTCACGCCAACAGTTTCGAGCACCTGGTCATCGAACTGTGTCTCACCGCCGATGGCAAAGTTCTGATAGACGCCCTGTACACCTGCAAACCAGTTGCCTTTGACGCGATACAGATAGCGTGCGATGAACGAGCGAAGCTCGGCATTGGATTTCAGCGGAACTCCCGTGCCGAGATAGTCGTCGTAATCGTTCTTGATATTCCCGTACATGAGCCCGGCAATGAGCCTCTGTCGGTCCTCTTCGAACGAGGTCTTCGCGAACGCTCCCGCGACTATCGAATCGGTACTCGTGTACTGACCTTGCAACGCGAATATGGATGGCCGCGACTTCTCATCGAAGTTGTGTAGATATCCTCCGAGTGCGCCGACGGAAGTGCCGAGCTTGGGATTGGATTGAACGATAGGAGTCAGGAGCCACGGCGATCTCTCAGCGTTCGTTACGTCTGCTGGCGACTTTGAGTCGCCTTCCGTCGTTTGCGCGTACAGCCGTGTGCAAATGATCGTGAGAGCAGCGAAAGCCAGCCATCGCCAAGGCATCCCTTTTCCGATCCGGTGAGATGCCATGTGGATGCGCCGCCTTTCTTCGACCGTCAGCAGACGGTTTGAAGCGTAGCGTTCGATGATCGATGGTCTATAGGTAGAAGGGGAGCAGCGTCTGATGTATGCGAGAACTGACGAGTGCGGATGGAGCAGGCAACCTCAATCCGACATCCGCGTCCACAACTCAGGATGCCGCTGAGCGTTCTACCATCGGTCGTGTATGACCTCTGATGCTCGAGCGAAACTTCGTAGCACTTGCGAGGATCATGACTGCGGCACTTGTGATCATGAACCAGGCGAACAGATCGCCGAAGCGGGTGTAGAGCGTGCGAATGTTAACCAGTCCGATTGTGGTGGTGATCCAGCTTGCACTGCTGGGATCCGTAATCTTTTCGGCGACGATGCGGCCGAACGCATCGCTTACCGTGAGTCTTCCCATTGCGGCGGCACGCGCGACAGCGAAACCGTTCTCGATGCCGCGAAGCACCGCCATGCGCGAATGCAGTCTGCCATCGGTCACGAAATCCCATCCGGGCACGAGCAAGAGTGGTGTGCGGTTGCCGTACTCGCGCAACAGCATCGGAAAATCCAAGTCCTTGCAGATCGCAACGCCTTTGCCGGAGCTGAGGAGCGGTTCACGTCCAGGGGTGAAGCGCGATTCCACTCCGGGAATCAGCTTGCGCTTCACGTACCGCAGCATGTCTGATCGCGGCGAGAAGACGCGAGCTGCGTTGGCATAGTGACGAGGTTCTGTTTCCTCATCGAAGCCGGCGACAATCGTGACGTTCGCCTGGTCTGCCGCTTGCTGGAGGATTTCGATGGCCTTCGAATCCCAACCACGTCTCAACGCGAAAACTTTTTCTGGCAGAACGATGCTGAGTGGTCGATCGTGATCGCTTTCAGCGATTTGTTTGACCAGCGATGCGTAGGCTGTCGCGACTTCATCAGCGTGCGTCGCGTCCTTGACCGATTGGCTCGTCAGAGCATCGATGGCACCCAATGCCACGCGTGCTTCGCTTTCGTAAGGCTCATTCAAACGCCACAGCCCGAAGCCAATGGCGAGGATGACGGGAACAGCCGCTGTGATCATGGCTGCACGCCAATTCGCGCGATTCGCGATGGAGACTGAAATGCCCATCGGAACGAGCGCTGCAAGAAATGAGAGTGCGGCAACGCCTCCAAGGCTCGCGAGTTGAGCGATTGGCAAGATATCTACCAGACTGTAACCGAGTGCACCGAAGGAGCCGTGAGGCGAGGCTGCCTGGAGCAGGCGTTCGGATGCCGTGAGCAGTACGGGATACGACAACACCGAGAGAACGGTGGGCAATCGAGCCGCGACGAAACGCGTCAACACGATGATCAGTGCGAACTCGAGCCCGTAGATCGTTATTGCTGAGACCAGTACCGGCGCAGGGAAGACGTTTGCGTACGCAATCACAAACCCCAGCATGCCGATGACTCTTGCGATGAACGCGTAGACAGCCACGCTCAACACACGATCCGATTGCAACGCGAACACAAGAATCGGAATCGGTGCAATCAGTACCAGCGCACCGATCGGTCCAAGATCTCGCGATATGGCGAATAGTGCGCCGGTCAAAAGCGCTGCGGCCCAGCCGGGCAGGGCGTTGATGCGAATTCTCATGACGATCTCCTTGGCTTTGACGAGTCAGCGCGCAAGCTGTCGAGCGCGCGTTCGATGCATCGATCGCAGAGCGCCAGAAATTCCGAGCGCTTCAGTGAGAATCGACCGGCTCGATGCAGCATCGCGAGCCCGTGCAGCTCCGCCCAGACGTAGAGCGCCATTTCGAGTGGATCGCCCGAGCGCAGATATCCGCTCGACTGCGCCATCACGATCCGTTCCATAACCTGTGTGACGACGGGGGATTTGCGCGCGGCGAATCCTTCCGGATACACGCGTTCGACGTGAGTCTTGAGCACGAAGCAGGCATCGAAGCGCGCCGGCTCATCGAGTGCGAATTCCACATAGGCCCGGGCGCTACGCTTGAACCACTGGACGGGATCGCGCGACTTGATTGCCGCAATTCGTTCCTGCCATTCGGCGAAGGCTTGCTGTCCCACGGCTTCAAGGAGGTGATCCTTGTCGCGGAAATGACGATAGATCGCCATGGGTGTGATGCCCACAGCGTTGCTTACCGCACGCAAGCTGAAACCATCGACGCCATTGCCTTCGAGTTCGAGAAGGGCCTGCTCGAGAATCTTGTCTTTGGTGTCCACGTATACACTGTATACGTAAAGTGGCGCGGTGATGCAAGTGGCCGGAGCCGCCGTACTCGCGGCGCGAGGGCTCTTGCGACGAACCCGGTTGTGAATCGCGAGTCCCGCTATTTGATGCGCCGTACTCTTTACGATTACGACTTCATCTTCGTGAACGCCGCTGCTGCCTGGCGAATGCATTCCATCGCACGCAGGCATGCGGGAGATAGCGTGCGGCCTTTGAGAGTGAAGATGGCAACGGGGCGATTCGGAATGTTGAGGCTGACCGGCAGAGCCTTAATGACACGGCGCTCCACGTTGAATGCACTCAGCATGCAAGCAGGGACTACGGTGACGTAGTCGCCGGTGCACAGCAGCGACTTGCGCAAATGGAACGAGGAAGTCGTCAGGGCCGGCTTGGGAACAGAAATGCCTGCTGAGTGAAAAGCTTGTTCAACCAGTGTTCCGGGTGGCTCGTTGGGCGGATAGAAGATCCAGGGGACGCCCGCGAGCTCGGCGAGGCTCAGCTTGCGGCGTTTCACCAAGGGGTGATGGGCGCCGGCGACCACGACGAGTGATTCATCGAACAGAACCTCACTCTCGAGATCTCCTTCGGGTACTCGAAACAGTCCACGCGCGAGAATCAGGTCGACGGAGCGTTGCCTCAGATGCCCGATCTCCTCGTTGATCGGCCTGTTCAGTTGCACGACGTGAACGGTGATGCCCGGATACTGCGAACCGAGTTGACTGATGACTTTGGGCAGAAGGGCGGCGCTCAGCGACTCGTTGCACCCGATCGTCACAGAGCCGTAGTTCGACCCGGCCAGGAATTCCATCTCGGCAATGCCCTGACGCAGCTCATCGAAAGCAGCGATGCTTCGCTTGAGCAGCGCTGCTCCATAGGAAGTCGGTTCGACTCCGCGCGAACTCCGATCCAGCAGCCGCACGCCCACAGCGCTCTCGAGATCACCGATGGCCTTTGACACGGCCGGCTGCGAAATCGACAGGTGCCGCGCAGCCTTGGCCATGCTGCCGCTCTGCACCACGGTCAACAGCACATGCAGATCACGCAGTCGCAGGTGTCTCCCGATTCGCGCGTGCCAATGTTCAGGAGATGAGGGCATAACCATTAGGCTATAGGGATCTCAGAGAAAGCGGCATTCTCCTTATACCCGAGGAGTTCTAGGCTTCACAGCAGGAAGGTATGCGGAGGGGACGCGCATGACGATCTCTGTAGCACCGCTTGTAGATGGCTTCGTTGCAGAACTCACTGGTCTAGACCTGCGAAGAACGCCAGACCGGGATGAACTGGCAGTCATCGTCGATGCTCTCGCGAAGCATGGGGTACTGGTCATCCGCGGAGGTTTGCTCACGATCGTGGAGCAGATTCGCTTCGCGACGCTCTTCGGTCCGTTGGAGACCGCCGTGGGCGCTGTGCGAAGACAGCGGCAGTCACGATTCGACAGCAATGAAGTGGTGGATGTGTCCAACCTGAAGGCCGATGGTCAGCTGCGAAACGCGGACGATTCCTGGCGACTGATGCAGCATGCCAACCAGCTTTGGCACACCGACAGTTCCTTCAAAGCCATTCCCGGCAAATACTCATTCCTGCACGCTCACAAGATTCCACCTTCCGGTGGTGACACAGAGTTTGCCGATTTGCGGGCTGCATTCGACGCGCTCGACGCGGACACTCGTGCATGCATTGCGAATCTGAACGCAGAGCACTCGATGATGCATTCGAGACAGTTGGCAGGCTTCGTCGACTATGACGATCGCGACCGGGCGGCGTATCCACCGGTTTCGAGGCCGCTCGTGCGCCGTGTTCCAGAGTCCGCACGCACGAGCTTGTATCTCGCATCACACGCGTCGCACATCATCGGATGGCCGGTGAACGAAGGACGCAAGCTGCTCGATGAGCTGACGACATTCGCCACGCAGCAGCGTTTCGTCTATCGGCATTCGTGGCGAGTCGGTGACTTGGTTGTGTGGGATAACCGCTGCACGATGCATCGAGCGCTCCCGTATGACGATCAGCGTTACGAGCGCGACATGCGGCGGACCACCGTGCAGGACGTCTTCTTCGACACTGGCCGCGAGAAGTGTGACTCGCGGTCGATGCAGTCATTGCAAGCAGAGTAGGAGCGAGCGCCTCCAATGATCGATATAGATCAACTCATCGATGAACAGCAATTCGGCGCCTTCCACGCGCGTCTGCTGTTTTGGTCATTCCTTGCAATGATGGCAGATGGATTCGACATGTCCGTGCTCGCTTCCGCAGCGCCAAGTTTGAGCCGCGAGTGGCACGTGACTTCTCAGCACCTGGGCATTGCATTCAGCGCAAGTCTGATGGGCATTTTGTTGGGCGCTCCGCTGCTCGGAACGCTCGGTGATCGTGCTGGTCGCAAGCTGACTGTGGTGTTGTCCCTATTCATCTTCGGACTGGCGACGCTGATGGTCGTGTGGACGTCCAGCATTACGCAGCTTGCGGTGCTGCGTGCGATTGCCGGCATCGGCCTCGGAGGGCTCATGCCAAACCTGATCGCGCTGAATGCCGAATACGCTCCCCGACGTCTGCGCGCGAGGCTGGTCGTATTGATGTTCACGGGGATCACGGCGGGTGCAGCGATTCCTGGTGCAGTGCAGGCATGGTGGGTTGCAGTAGCGGGCTGGAAGATCCTGTTTGTCGTCGGCGGAGTTCTTCCACTTCTGATCGCGTTCTGCTTGATCGTCACGCTGCCGGAGTCATTGAAATGGCTCGCGCTTGCACCCGAGCATCGTGCTCGACTGATCAGCGCATTGCAACGCATGCGTCCTGAACTCTCACTTACGCCAGTGACTCATTTCGTGAGTCACGTTGACTCGCGCACTGATGATCACATCCGGAATGCCTTTGATGGGGTGCTCCTGTGGATCACGCCGCTGCTGTGGCTTTCGTTTGCATGTACCTTGATGGCGAACTTCTTCGTCAACAGCTGGTTGCCGCTGATGCTCGAGAACAATGGATTCGATGCGCGCGCGAGTGGCGTGACGACCAGCATCTATCATTTGTCAGGAATGGTGGGCGGGATAGGCGTGAGCCTGATCATCGGCCGGTTCGGCTTTGGCTGCATCAGCGCATTGCTGCTGATTGCAGCGCTCGCCATCGCAGCGATTGGGTTGCGCGCGCCGACGCATGCGTTACTTGCCATTGCCGCCGCGCTGGCTGGCTTCTGCACGCTGGGTGCTCAGTTCGGTAACAATTCCACAGCCGGCGTCATCTATCGAACGTCTATCCGCTCGCGGGCAGCCGGCATGGCTTTGGCCGCAGGACGCATGGGAGCCATCGCCGCTCCGCTGGTTGGTGCGTCTTTGATTGCTGCGTCGGTGTCGATTGAAACCTTTTTCCTTGTAGCCGCTGTTCCGGCCTTGGTCGGCTCAATCGCTTGTGCATGGGCTGCGCTGATCTGGAAACAGAACATGAACTCGTTGGAACTCATCGAGACGAACGGCCTGGTTCTGAAGCATTCGACGTCCGAGGCAACAACGTCAAATTGCGAGTGCCTGCGAAGTCGATCTCCGTGATCGAGCTACGACCTTGAGCGGCGCGCTGTCAGTGACGCGCGGTCAGCGACGCGCTGCGTGCTCTTCTTTGTGGGTTCGACTTGAGTCGAACATCCCCGATCCCGTCCGGCTAAAGCCGGACCCACAGTAGAAGAGCCGCGCTGTCAGCGACGCGACCGCTTCGGAGACCAGATGCCCTTGAGCGATACGAAGGCGAGTCCGTTGTTCGCGTTCATCGGAATCACAAGCTGATTCGCATCCGAGTCGTAGCACATCGAAGCAGCGCTCGGGATGTTCTCGGCAATCAGCTTCGGAGGCGCGCCCGGCACGATCATCGAGATGCCACCCAGGCGCACGCTCGATACGAACTTGGTGCCGTCGGGCATGATCACGAGCCCGTCATTGCCGGACTGTGCCGCTTGCTCGGTTCGCACAACGCGTGCGTCTGGTGCAAATGAGATCACGTCGGCATTGCCGATATTGACGACGACGATGTTGCCATCACCGTCCACCTCGACTCCGTTCGGCATGTTGAGCGGAGCACCCTTCACGAACACAGAAGCCTGACCGTCCGGCGTCACCTTCCATACTGCCCAGCTTTCCGCGTTGTCGGCTGCGCCAGTGTTCGTGCCGTAAATCGTGCCATCAGCAGCGACAGCAATGTCGTTCAGCCACGGCGATCCTGGAACGGTGATCGATTTGAGCGGACGTCCCGTCGTCAGATCAAACGTGCGTATCACGGCCACGCTGGAAGTGGTTTGCGCTGGATTCGCAGGATCCGCGGTGCTGCCATCGCGATCGGCAAAATAAAGGACGCCCTTCTGAAGGAAGCTGCCGAACGGCTCATTGAACACGAGCGGAGGGGTCATGCTGTCGCGCTCGGCGCCCGGGTTCTGAATGCCAACCCAGCGTGGCGTATGCACGCTGCCATCATGATTGATGAAGGCGATCCACGCGTCATTCGCACGCACGGCCTGACCGACGCCACGCGAGGGTGCGACGATCACGCCACGACCTGAGTCATAAACGCAGCTCTCAACGGAATAGAGCGCCCCGAACATGCGTACGTTCTTGGATACCGGAGCAAACGGCGTGGGCGGCGCCTGACCACTTGTCGCGGGGGCAGCGGGCGCGATGGGCAACCCTACGGAGTTGCCGGTGTAGTAGTCACGCGGCTGCGGCGATTGTTGTTGCTGGGCGAGAGCGTCGTCGGCGAAAGCGATCAGCATCATTGCGCCGATGGGTGCCAGAGCGTTCAGGCATCGAAAGAAGGAAGTGTTGCTCGTCTGCATGTCATCACTCGGAGCTGTTTGGAGTTCTTCGAGGCTATAGGCGTGACGGGGCAGCTGCAAGTTGCGTGTGCTCTCTACAATCAGAGCGCTTGTGCCGCTTCCGATCCTTGCGATCTGATCGAAGCGGGAGGGGAAGGCTGCACGTCGAACTTCACGACGCATCCGTGTGCCGTGAAGTTCCGTTTCAAGTGATCATCAAGGCTGATAGGCGATGACCTGGTACTGAGCTGCGTCTGCGAACTCACACATTCGTGACTTCAAGGCAGGACTTCGGTCCGCAGTCAGCGTTCAGGTCGACGCCGAGATCAACCGTCCTCGCCCGTTTCTTCCAGCATCGGAGACGGCGC
>JBJMWN010000009.1:0-16375 GCA_045810085.1 Povalibacter sp.
AGTGGCACGCTGCTAGTGAACGCGGTCGCGACGAATCCGTCCGGCAATTCCTCGACGCGATCGCCATGGCTCATCCAGACGTCGAGCAACGCCCTGCCCTGATCATCAGAGTGATCTCGCAGGCCGTCCAGCAAACGGCAAGGCGCCGACGCTGTGACTTGCGCATATCCGAACTCGCGATGATTCGAGGCGACGACTCGTCCGCCGAGTTGCTTCGCCATCGTCTGCATGCCGTAGCAGATGCCGAGCACCGGTACGCCCAATTCGAAAACGGACTGAGGCGCCACAGGTGGCGTGACATCGGTGACGGACTCAGGACCGCCCGAAAGAATGATGCCGCGCGCACCGAACGCACGAACGTCTGCATCGCTCATGTCCCAGGGATGTATCTCGCAATACACGCCGCTTTCGCGTACGCGGCGAGCAATGAGCTGTGTGTACTGCGCGCCGAAATCGAGAATCAATACTCGATGCGCATGGATGTCGGGGGTAGCGGCGGGAATCGCGGGCATCGGCGATGCGTTCACGAAAGTCCTCGAGTTAAGAAGAGATCAGATGCAGGCAACCGGCTGCGGCTCGAGCCGCGTCATCCCGGGCAGTAGCCTGCGCTTTGCCCGAAGCCGTGAGATTCATCGCACCCGATAGTTGGGCGCTTCCTTGGTAATGCTGACGTCGTGCACGTGGCTCTCGCGCATGCCTGCATTGGTAATGCGCACGAATTGGGGTCGAGTGCGCAGTTCCTCAATGGAGCGACAGCCTGTGTAGCCCATCGCGGCGCGTAGACCACCGGCCAGCTGCAGCAGGATCTGAACAACAGAACCTTTGTAAGGCACGCGACCTTCAACACCTTCAGGAACGAGTTTCTCGAGCTCTGCCGTCGCATCCTGGAAGTAACGATCCTTCGAGCCGTGAGCCTGAGCCATGGCGCCAAGCGAACCCATTCCGCGATACGACTTGTAAGAGGCACCCTGATACAGCTCAACATCTCCGGGCGATTCCTCAGTGCCAGCAAACAGACCGCCCATCATCACGGAATGCGCACCCGCGACGAGAGCTTTCGCAATGTCGCCGGAGAAGCGAATCCCGCCATCCGCGATCAGCGGCACACCTGTGTCCTTCAACGCGGCTGCAACATTCGCAACAGCTGAAATCTGCGGCACACCCACGCCAGCGACGATACGGGTAGTGCAGATCGAGCCTGGTCCGATGCCAACCTTCACACCGTCAGCGCCCGCCTCCACCATCGCTCGCGCCGCATCGGGCGTCACGATGTTTCCACCAATCACCTGCTGATCTGGCCACGCCTTCTTGATTCTGCGCACTGTCTGCAGCACGCCGGAGGAATGACCGTGAGCGGTATCCACGACGATGACGTCGACACCAGCTTCTCGCAAAGCCTCGACTCGTTGCAGCGTATCTGCGCCAGTTCCGACCGCAGCGCCGACGCGCAGCGCGCCACGTTCGTCCTTGCACGCTCGGGGGAACTCAGTGGCTTTCTGGAAATCCTTTACTGTGATCATGCCCTTCAGATTGAAGTTCTGATCCACCACGAGCACTTTCTCGATGCGGTGCTTGTGCAGCAGCGCGAGAACCTCATCCTTCGGCGCATTCTCGCGAACCGTCACGAGACGTTCCTGCGGGGTCATCACTGTCGAGACGGGCGCGTCGAGTTGTGTTTCGAAGCGCAAATCACGGTGTGTCACGATGCCCACGGCTTTCGAGCCTACGACGACGGGCACACCAGAAATGTTCTTGGCACGGGTCAGCTCCAGGACCTCACGAATGGTCTTGTCGGGGCTGATCGTAATGGGATCGTGAATGACGCCGCTTTCGAACTTCTTGACGCGGTCCACCTCGCGCGCCTGAGCTTCAATGCTCATGTTTTTATGGATGATGCCCATGCCGCCTTCCTGCGCGATCGTAATCGCCAGGCGAGCCTCGGTGACGGTGTCCATGGCTGCGGACAGCACCGGGAGATTCAGACGAATTGAGCGGGTGAGTTGCGTGCTCAGGTCGGCGTCGCGAGGCAGGAACTCGGAATACGCCGGAACCAGAAGGACGTCGTCGAAGGTGAGCGCTTCCTCGAGAATACGCATGGTACCTGGCCCACGGGCTGTCGATGAAAGCGCGCCATTGTACGCTGCAGCGACTCTCGTGGCTATGGCTCGCTGCTGATGACGGTGAGCTTTCGAGAGGCGATTCCTTCAGGCATGGCCTTATCTCCTCGGCTTTCACCTGCTTTTCTGTGCCGCTCGTCTGCAGCGAACTTCGATCATGTCGCCCAAAGTTCGCGGCTGTCGCCGGTGGCCTGCAGCCTGTAGCCTTCACACCTTATGACTGATCTGTTCACCAGCGCCGAAGTGGCAGCCCAGCCCGAGCGCGATGTCTACACACCGTCACGGCTGAATCGCGAGGCCCGGACGCTGCTCGAGCGCGGATTTGCCGCACTGTGGATCGAGGGCGAGATGTCGAACCTCTCGCGGCCCTCCTCCGGCCATTGGTACTTCTCGATCAAAGATGACGCTGCCCAGTTGCGCTGCGCGATGTTTCGCCAACGCAACCTGCTCGCGAAGTTTTCACCTCGCGATGGACAGCGAGTTCTATTGCGAGGGCGTGTGACGCTCTATGAGCCGCGCGGCGACTACCAGTTTCTGGTCGACTACATCGAGGAAGCAGGTGAAGGTGCGCTGCGTCGCCGGTTCGAACTGCTGAAAGCCAAGCTCGCGGCCGAAGGACTCTTCGACACCGCTCGTAAGCGTCCACTTCCCAAGCTGCCAAAACGCATCGGCGTCATTACGTCACCGAGCGGGGCCGCCATTCGTGACGTGCTCAACATCCTCAAACGTCGCTTCTGTCGGCTGCCGGTGCTGATTTACCCCGTGCAGGTTCAAGGCGCGGGTGCTGCGTCACAGATCGCAACCGCCATTCGACTCGCCTCTGTCCGTGCTGAGTGCGACGTGCTGATCCTGGCGCGCGGCGGTGGCTCTCTCGAAGACCTTTGGTCATTCAACGAGGAAATCGTGGCGCGCGCCATCGCCGCCTGCAACATCCCGATCGTCAGCGGTGTCGGGCACGAAGTGGATTTCACCATCGCGGACTTCGTCGCAGACGTGCGCGCACCGACGCCCTCTGGCGCAGCAGAACTCGCGGCACCGGATTGCAACGAATGGCAGCGGACGCTCTCGACCTGGTCACGCAGATTGAGCGGCGCTCTGCAGAGAACCGTGCAGCAAAGCAATCAGCGTCTGGTCTGGCTCGATCGGCGCCTGAATCAGCAGCATCCGGGCGTCGCGCTGAGACAGCGGGCGCAGCGTCTCGATGAACTCGAACAACGTCTCAGCAACGTGCTGCAGCGAACGATTCAGCTACGCACACAACGCCTGCACGGATTGCGACGCCGACTCGATCAACGACATCCTGGCACCGAACTGAGGAAGCGCGGTGAGCGACTGCGAGAGATCGAGCAACGACTGACGCGACAGCTCAGGCAACAGCTGCAACGTCGACGCAGTGTCGTCGCGGAACAATGGGCACACCTGCGTCATGCCTCGCCAGCATTGAAGCTTGCTGCCGCAAAAAGTCGTTTGAACATGGAGGCGAAGACCATGACGACTGCACTCGTGCGACGCATTCATGCTCATCAATCGCAGGTTGCCGTTGCTTCAGGGCGCCTCAATGCAGTGAGTCCTCTCGCTACTCTGCAGCGTGGTTACGCCATCGTCTCTGGCCCGAACGGACACGTGATCACAGATTCACTCGCAGTCCAGCCGGGCGATCTGATCGAAGCGCGATTGGCCGCAGGCCGCGTGCAAGCTCGTGTCGAATCGATTCACCCTGATGAGCCAGAGCAAGAGTGAGTCGTCGTGTGTCCCGTGTTCGAGGTTCATCGATGATGATTCGATGTCTGAGCTTTTTGCTGCTGCTCGCCTTCTCTTGCGTTTCCATGTCGATGGACATGCCGCGCGAAGCGCGCGTGCCTGGCGGCCTCGCCTATCTCAAAGTACCTGGAGGAGATCAACCGCCGCGCGTGTTGTTCGGGGGTTACCAGGCTGCCGTGATTCGGAAGGACAAAGACTGGATCGCTGTGGTCGGGATTCCGCTCGCGACCACACCAGGCCGTCAGGCAGTGCAGGTATTTGACGGCGCGAGCAAGAAAGAAATCGCGTTCGATGTCGTCGATAAAAAATATCGAACTCAGAATCTGACCATCAAGAATCAGCGCCAGGTAGATCCAAATCCAGACGATCTCAAACGCATTGCTGCGGAACAAGAACGTTCGAGCGCTGCACTCTCGAGATTCACTGCTTTGGGAACACCCACCCTCACGCTCGCTTCACCTGTCGAAGGAGTGAGATCCGACTCTTACGGTTCACGTCGGGTATTCAACGGGCAGCCGCGCAATCCGCATTCCGGCATGGACATTGCTGCCGCGACGGGCACACCGATCTACGCGCCCGCATCAGGCAAAGTTGTCGAGGCCGGAGAGTTCTTCTTCAATGGCAACACGCTCTACATCGATCACGGATTCGGGCTCGTGACCATGTACTGTCATTTGAGCAGCATTGCAGTCAAAGCCGGCGATCAGGTCACGGCGGGTCAGTTGATCGGCAAGGTCGGCGCGACCGGTCGAGTCACAGGTCCGCATTTGCATTGGGGTGTAGCGCTCAACCGCGCGATGGTGGATCCGGCTCTGTTCCTGGACGAGCCGATCTCACCGAAAAAGTAACTGCGCGTTTTTAGTTAGTCGCAACACTCTGCAGGAAGTCACCGATCGCCGGGCGAAAGCGATCCATATCGACCAGGAATGAGTCGTGACCCTGGAGCGACGGCAGTCGTGAGAAGCGCACTTCGCGCCCATCGGCTTTCAATCCATCGGCGAGTTCCTGTTGCTGTTCGATGGGAAACAACAGGTCGGTTTCCACTCCCATGATCAGCGCACGCTCGACCGTGAATCGCTTGAGCGCATCTGCAACCGTTCCACCATGATCTGCGAGATCGAACAGATCCATTGCACGTGAGACGTACAGATAGCAATTGGGATCGTATTGCCCTGTGAATTTAGTGGCGTGGTTCTCGAGGTACGCTTCGACTTCGAAATCGATGCCGAAAGGATCGCCGGGCTTGCGCTCTGCATTCGCGCGTTCGCGACCAAACCGCTGTTGCCATTCCTTTGCTGATCGATACGTGATCATTCCCAGTTTGCGAGCCAATCGCATGCCCGTGACGGGAATGGTGTCGATGTCGTAGTTGCCCTCGTGCCAGAGCGGATCGCGACGAATGATTTCGCGCTGCACCGAGCGAAGGGCGATCGAGAACGGTAGTGAACGCGCAGCGCCTGAGATTGAAACAACACTGCGCATCTCGTTCGGGAACAACGCGCAGTAAGCCAGCACGGTCATGCCCCCGAGCGACGGGCCAACGACGGAGGCCAGCTTGCGAACACCTAGCGACATCGCAACTTCGTGTCCCGCACGTGCAATGTCTTCGACAGTCAACACAGGAAAGGTCAGCCGATACGGCTTACCGGTCGCGGGATTGATCGAGATGGGTGAAGTCGAGCCGAACGGACTGCCCAGCGAATTGATGCAGATCACGAAGAAGCGGCGAGTATCGATCGGCCGGCCCGGCCCAATCATGTCTTCCCACCAGCCTGGCGCAGGATCTTCTGTGGAAGAGGCTGCATGCGCCGAAGGCGACAAGCCCGTGAAGAT
The DNA here is from genome assembly GCA_045810085.1 of Povalibacter sp. GTDB lineage: Bacteria > Pseudomonadota > Gammaproteobacteria > Steroidobacterales > Steroidobacteraceae > Steroidobacter. Next base: position 5,712 of record JBJMWN010000009.1, read on the forward strand.
CAATACAGCATTGTCGGCACAGAACGCGAGATCGCCCCAGGTTTCGTATGCGATCTGCACGTCCTGCAACGCGCCGCCCCGGCGCATTTCGAAGGGCTTGTCTAACTTCAGTACTTTTCGGGCTGTGGCCATGGGTTAAAGAGTAACCACAAAGAACACATAGATCACAAGAATCCGGAACCGCACAGATAGTGTACCGGCAAGGGACCAGCAAGACCCATGCTCGCGGCTATTGCCTTATTCCCGTTCATCGGACCCGCAGTTCCAAACACTTTGTGATCTTGTGGTTGCTCCTTATCTCTTCTTCACGCGCTGCATCAAGCGTTTGCGCTTCTGCATCTGACGGGCAGTCAGTTCGTTGCGCTTGCCCTTGAATGGATTCTCATCCGATCTGAACTCGATGCGCACCGGCGTGCCTTCCAGATGGAAGTGTTTGCGGAACACATTCGACAGGAAACGCCGATAGGCATCAGGCACGTGCTGCACCTGATTGCCGTGAATCACGATGATCGGCGGATTGCGACCGCCCTGATGCGCGTAGCGCAGCTTGATGCGTCGGCCGCGAATCAACGGCGGTTGGTGCTGTTGCATCGCTTTCTCGAGCACGCGTGTGAGATCGGGAGTCGCCAGATCACGCATCGACGCGGCATAAGCCTTGGCAACGTCACGCATCAACTCACCGACGCCCGTTCCGTGTAGCGCCGAGATGAAATGCACAGGAGCAAAATCCAGAAATGGCAGCCGCAAGTCGAGACCCGTGCGAATTTCGGTGCGCTTGTCCGGGGGAATGCCGTCCCACTTGTTTACCGCGATCAGCAGCGCCCTGCCCCGCTCGGCAACCAGACCAAACAGACTCGCATCCTGCTCGGCAACAGTGTCGTGCGCGTCGATCACGCCGATCACTACATGTGCGTCGTCGATGGCCTGAAGCGTCTTGACGATGCTGAATTTTTCGATCGCTTCTTCCACGCGAGCGCGACGTCGCACACCCGCGGTGTCGATCAGCGTGTATTGCTTGCCATCACGTTCGAATGGAACGAATACGGCATCTCGTGTGGTTCCTGGCTGATCGAAAGCAATCAAACGGTCTTCACCGATCAGGCGATTGATGAGCGTCGACTTGCCCACGTTGGGGCGACCGATCACGGCGACGCGTATACCCGTGTCTTCGACTGCCGCAGTTCCGTGAGCGACCGTGAATCCTTGCAACGCTCGCTCCACAAGCGGCTTGATGCCCTCGCTGTGCGCTGCCGAAATCGACATCGGTTCACCGAGACCCAATTGATGGAAATCGGCGACCGCAGAAGCGCTATCGACACCTTCCGCTTTGTTCGCTACGAGGATGACGTCTTTGTTGAGCTTGCGCAGCGTTTGCGCGATGAAGCGATCGGAGTGAGTGCAACCTTCGCGAGCATCTAGCATGAACAACACGCGATCGGCTTCTTCAATGGCGCGTAACGTCTGACGTTCCATCAACTCCTGGATGCCTTCGGCGTCTACGACCAGCCCACCCGTATCGACGACGATGTAAGGAATCGCGCCGACCTTGGCATAGCCATAGTTGCGGTCGCGTGTGAGCCCAGGCAGATCGGCGACCAGAGCGTCCCGGCTGCGCGTCAGAACATTGAACAGGGTGGACTTGCCGACGTTGGGTCGGCCGACCAGTGCAATGACAGGAAGCATGGTTGCGACCTAACGTTCATCGCGCGCGCCGAGGGGCGCGGCGCAATGAACCGATTTCGTAAGAAGTGGGCAACACATGACTTCGATGTCTTCAGCCGGGCTCAGCCGGCGTCCGGAGAGCGCTGTGCCTGCGGTGCGGACTTGAATGCGAAGAGCTTGCCGGAGTCTGTCTGAATGAACGTGCGTCCATCATCGGCGATTGCAGCATTGGTGATGCGATCACTACTGGTTTTACGACGCGCGACAATTTCTCCCGTCTTTTTATCCAGCCAATGAAGGTATCCCTCGAAGTCACCGACTAACAGTGAATCGCCATCCAGAGTCGGAGCTGTCAATCCACGACGTCGGATCGCGGCCTGCTCCCAAAGCACTGTGCCATCGCTGCGCCGCATGGCCATGACGACGCCATCGGAGTTCGTCAGATAAAGGTTGTCATCGTCCATCGTGAAACCACGATAACTGGATGCATCGCGCGCCCACCAGATCTGTCCTGAGTCCAAGGCGAGCATGGCAACACGGCCCTGGAAGCCCACGACGAAAATGTCATCGCCGGAAACACGGACAGGCGCATCGATGTCCGACAAGCGCTCGAGCTCGGTTCGTCCATGCGGCGCGTTGACGATCGTGTCCCAGAGCACATCACCATTGCGGATATCAACTGCGATCACACGCCCGTTGTCGAAACCTGCAATCACGCGCTCACCGGCGAGGACTGGCGGCGCTGTGCCACGCAATGTGAGACGCGGAACCTGCTCGTCGACAGCCCAGCGCTTCGTGCCGTCACTCAATGCCATGCCTTCGAGATGACCATCAACAGTTCGTACGATGACCGTGTCACCCGCGACGACTGGCCGAGCAAGAACTTCGCTGTTCACCGATTTCCGCCAGCGCTGCTGACCGGTCGCAGCGTCGAGCACAACGATATCGCCATCGCTGGAACCCAACACGACGACGCCAGATCCAACTTCAGGACCGGCAGCGAGTGGCAGCTTGGTATTCACTGCCCATTTGCGCTTGCCATTGCTGGCCGTGAGCGCGGTGACATCGCCTTCATGCGAGGCGGCGTAGACGACGCCTTCAACTGCAACGGGCCGCAACGCGAGCCGCAGACTTCCAGCGCCGCCGCCAAGTCCGACGCTCCAAAGCTCGTCGACCTTTCGTTTGGCTACGACGTCGACCAGCTTGGCTGGAGGATCAGGATCCTTATCCTTGTCGCAAGCGCTGAGTCCGGCGAATCCGATTGCGAGGGCCAACCAGCCCGTCAGCTTCAGAATTCGTGAGCTCTCGAAAAAATCTTTCATGGTTGCCCCGGCTTGGATGCGGAAGGCGCCACACCGCCCACATCCTGCAATTTCAGTTCGACGTTCGCGCGATCGATCTGCGCATTCACGTCAGTCAGCGCGGCTGCGTATTCTGCGCGGGCCCCTTCCGTGTCGCCCTTGGCGAACAACGCGTCGCCTCGAATCTCACGTGCTTGTGATGCAAATCCGCCCGTCGTCAACGGCTCGAGCAGTTTCACGGCATCGTCGTGTTTGCCTTGCTGGATCAGCAGCCGCGCCAGGCGCAACTGTGCAATCTCACCGAGCTCTTTGTCCTTCGAGTCGGACGACACCGCCCGTAACAGCGTCTCGGCTTCGGCGAACTTGCCTGCGTCCACATTCAGCTTCGCGAGCAGCAATCGGCCCTGTTGTGCGTAGGCTGACGAGGAATATTCACCCGTGAGTTTGTCGAGTGCAGCCTGAGCCTTTGCCAGGTCCTGCGCTTGAGCTGCAGTCTCCACGTCGTGAAACATCGTGCTTGCCTGTTCGGCTCGCTGCTCGCGATAAGCACCCCAATAGTGCCACCCGACCAGCAACAGCACGCCGAGCACGACGCCCGCGAGGATCCAGCGCCAGTTATCGCCCCACCATTCGCGTAAGGCTTCTTCGCGTTCTTCGTCGGATAAAAGTTCGTCGACCATGGTTCTTGGAGATGATGAAGTGAAATGTTGATGACGTGCGTTAAAAATCGTGAACGTTGCAGGCTGCATGCCTCAATCGATTTTGTGGACGCGCCTCATGCCTTGTGTAATCTGCTGGCAAGTTCAGCCGGCGCGGCTTCCCACGACAGCTCTGTCTGCGGCGCCTCGACTCTCAGTGACTTCAGACCAATGACACGCCGTTCGGTTTCCGCATCGCCCAGAATCAAAGCCCAGGCCGCGCCGCTCTTGTCCGCGCGTTTGAGCTGAGACTTGAAACTGCCACCGCCGCAGTTCGTTTCGATTCGTACACCCGGGACGGCGTCGCGAAGCTTTTCTGCGTAGGCCAAGCCCTCAGCCTCGGCTCGTGCACCGGCAATGACGAAGTACACATCTGGAATGTTTGCCTGGCCGCTCACGCCCTGCACGCGCAACAACTCGACGATTCGCTCCTGACCCATGGCCCAGCCCATCGCAGGAGTGGCCTCGCCGCCGAGCTGGGTAACAAGTCCGTCGTAACGACCGCCTGAACACACAGCACCCTGTGAGCCCAGCTCGTTGGTGACCCATTCGAAAACCGTGTGGCTGTAGTAATCAAGGCCTCGCACCAGGCGCGGGTTGATCACGTAGCGAATTCCCACCGCATCCAGATGCCGCAACAAGCCGCCGAAGTGTTGGCGCGACTCTGCATCCAGATATTCAGTCAGCAGCGGCGCACCCTGGATGATCTCCTGCAAGTCGGGGTTCTTGCTGTCAAGAATTCGCAGCGGATTGCCCTCCAGACGGCGCAGGCTGTCGGCATCGAGGCGAGCTTTGTAAGCGGAAAAATATTCCACCAGTTTTTCACGATGCGCCCGGCGTGATGCGGGTGTGCCGAGCGAGTTCAAGTTCAATTCAACCCGTTGCACGCCTGCCTTCTGCAGCAGTCTCGAGCTCAGCATGATCAGCTCGGCATCGATGTCCGGACCTGGATAGCCAAACGCCTCGACATCGAGCTGATAAAACTGACGAAAACGTCCGCGCTGCGGCTTCTCGTGCCGGAACATCGGCCCGGCACACCACACCCGATGCTTCTGGTTGTGCAGCAGACCATTCGAGATCATTGCGCGCACGATGCCGGCCGTGGCTTCCGGACGCAGCGTCAACGAGTCGCCACCTGGATCCTCGAACGTGAACATTTCTTTCTGGACGATATCGGTGAACTCACCGATCGAGCGCTTGAAGAGCCCCGTGTGCTCAACGATCGGCACGCGGATTTCCTGATACGCATAGGACGCGAACAGCTCGCGGGCGATGCTCTCGAGACGCTGCCAGGCAGCGATATCGGAGGGCAGCACGTCATTCATGCCGCGAACGGGCTGAATGGCCTGCACCTGGCTTGTTGAAGACTGAGTAAGCGTCATCTGCTGATTCAAAGAAAGAAAGGTCTTATCGAAGCGAGCCATCGGGCATCACAGTAAATCGAGCGGCATCGCGATCCGCACGACGGGGAACCGGGACCGCTCGATCGTTCACTGCCACCGTCACTGCAGACGACAGTCCCAGCGTGACACGCAGCGGTGGCTGACCAGTCACTGTGCGCGTCTGCCCCGGCTGACCGATGTCGTAGAGCAAGCGCTTGTTCGCACCGTCGTAGATCTCGACCCAGGACGATGCGTTGAACTGCAATCGCAGGCTCACCGTGTTCGTGCTCGCAGAGCCGGCGCTGGTGACTGGCGCAGCCGCAGCGGGCGCAGCTTTAGCTGGTTCCACATCCGCCGCCGGAGCGAGCGGCACATCCGTGGTCGGTGGTGACTGAGTTACGTTTGCTGTCGCCTGCGTTGTGTTGGCCGATGCTGCGGGCGTTTTATGGAATCGCTCCAGCAACGTGACCGCGAGCCAGCCGATGAGTGCGAGACTTGCAAGCCCAACGACAATCAAAAAAGGAATGCGCAACGAAATTCGTTGCCTCGGCTGATACGAGCTGGCAACCGGCGCGACGGTCGGCGTCGGTGGCACGTCCGTCAACCGCTCGTAGAGTGCAATCATTTCCTGTGGCGGAAGCCCCACGAGCACGGCGTACTTGCGCAGATATCCTTTGGCGTAGACCGGCGCTCCGAGCGAGAAGAAATCATCTGCCTCGAGTGCCAGCACGAGCTTCGTATCGAGATGCAACTCATCTGCAATGTGCTGCACGTTGAGGTTGTGTTGCTCACGGGCGCGACGTAGCACTTGCCCGGGTGTCTGGGCCGCGCTCTTCGCCACTACTGCAGCCGGCTGGGCAGTGATTGCCTCGCCCTCATCGACGCTCATCCGGCATTCCGCTCGGATTCGAGCAACTGACGCGTTTCTGTTGCATTCGGATATTCGAGCTTCAGCCGCTGCGCGTAGTTGCCCGCTGCAGTGCCGTTGCCAAGGCCTTTCTCGATTCGCCATGCCAGAAACAGAATAGTGGAGTTCGGTCGTCCTGCCTCGAAGTAACGCTCGAGAAAACCGCGTGCTGACATGTAGTTCTTCTTTTGGTACTCGAGCTCCGCCATCTGATACAGCGCCTCAGTGAAGCGTGGCTTCAGTGAGAGCGCTTTGCGCAGATTTGCTTCTGCATGCTCGAGATTGCCGGCGCTGCGTGCACAGCTCCCAGCGTTTAGGTAGGCAACTTCAGGAGTCTTGTAAAGAGGATTGTTTGCGGCCTGAACGAAGAGCTTTTCGCCTTTCGATTGCTTGTCGCGCTTGCACAGGATCACTGCGTAATTGTTCTGAAACTCCGGATTGTTCGGATCCAGCGAGAGCGCCCTTTCGAAGTGAGCCTCGCTTGCCTTCGTGTCGTTCAGGCGGTCGTAGAGCAAGCCTGCAGTGGCGTGTGCTTTCGCATTACGCGGATTCTGCTCGATCGCACGATCGATCTTGTCCTTCGCGCCCTGCAGATTTCCTTTGCGGAAGTAGTCGGTACCAATCTCCAGATTGATATCCGAAGCCTTTTCAGGTTGCGGCTTCGACAGCGGCTGTGTCGGCGTGCAGGCAGCGCAGAGCAGCAGTGTCGCTGCCATGACAATTCGGTTCACGACTGCACCGCCACTGAAATGAGTTTGGATCCGAGCCGGACTGTCGTTCTGTCTCGCACCCGACCAACGAGTTGACCGCACGCCGCATCAATGTCGTCACCGCGCGTACGCCGCGTAGTTGCGATCACGCCATGCGAGTTACAGATATCACGAAAGCGTTCGATGGCTGCTGGTGTGGAGCGTCGATACTGGGTTCCCGGAAACGGATTGAACGGAATCAGATTCACCTTCGCGGGGCGGCCCTGCAGCAACCGCACCAGTTCGAAGGCGTGCTCCGGTTTGTCGTTGATGCCGTCCAGCATCACGTACTCGAATGTGATGCTGCGTGCGTTCTGCTTGTTGACGTACTGCCAACAGGCGTCGAGCAGTTCGGCAATTTTGTGCTTGCGATTGATCGGAACCAGCTCGTCTCGCAATTCATCGTTCGGTGCGTGCAGAGAGACCGCGAGCGCGCAGTTCGTTTCCTCGGCGAGCTTCAACATTTGTGGCACCAGCCCGGAAGTGCTCACCGTCACGCGTCGGCGCGAAATATCGAAACCCAGGTCATCCATCAGGATCTCGGTTGCCGGCACGACATTTCGATAGTTGGCTAGCGGCTCGCCCATACCCATGAACACGATGTTCGTGATCACGCGATTGCCGCCGGGTTCATAGCCGAGTTCGCGATTCGCGAGCCACACCTGCCCTACGATTTCGGCAACGCTGAGATTGCGATTGAATCCCTGCTGAGCTGTCGAACAGAACGTGCAATCCATCGCGCAGCCAAGCTGGCTCGAGATGCACAACGTGCCGCGACCTGGCTCAGGGATGAACACCATCTCGATCGCCTGGCGAGCATCGATCTCATCCGTTGCCATCTCTGGCTGGCCACGCAGAGAGTCCATCGAAAGAAGCCACTTGCGCGTGCCATCCGCAGAGACCTGGGTCAGGCGAATGTCAGGCGTACGAACTTCGGCGACTTCCTTCAGCCGCTCGCGAAACGATTTGGCCAGATCGGTCATCTGGTCGAAATCACTTGCCGCACGCTTGTAGAGCCACTTCAGCAATTGCCGTGCACGGAAAGGCTTCTCGCCCATCCCGGCAATGAATGCCTCCAGCTCGGTCCGGGTCAGGCCGAGAAGGTTGGTCTTGGAAGCGGGAGCGTTCATGCAGAAGTGTTCGTTGAATCTGGACTCGTCAGACCGCGATGGGATGCAAAAATTCTGTCGAGTCCAGAACGCTCAATGGATCAGCGCGTGCGCGCCCAAAGATCTGTGGCCGCGAAGAAGTACGCGATCTCGGTCTTCGCGTTGTCGGCGCTATCCGAGCCGTGCACCACGTTCTCTTCGATGCTGCTGGCCAGATCGGCGCGAATGGTGCCCTTGTCGGCCTTTTTCGGGTCGGTGGCGCCCATCAACTCGCGGTGCTTGGCAACGGCGTTCTCGCCTTCCAGCACCTGAATGATGACCGGACCGGAGCTCATGTACTTGACCAGATCCTTGAAGAAAGGACGCTCCCGGTGAACGGCATAGAAGCCCTCCGCCTGTGCCTGGCTCAGCTGCAGCATGCGGGCCGCGATGATCTTGAGGCCGGCCTGCTCGAAGCGGCGATAAACCTCACCGATCAGGTTCTTCTGGACACCGTCGGGTTTGACAATGGAAAGCGTGCGTTCGAGCGCCATGGAATCGTCATCCTCTAAGGGCTTTAAACAGCCCGTGAAACAATGAATTAGAACAGCCCCGATGCGGGGTGCGCGGGCGTGAATACTTGGGGGCCGGTTTGCGCGCCGCGCAGTCTACCCGCCGAGGTGCGCGCGGGCAAGAAAACGAACGGCGACGAGGAGTTAGCGAATCTGTGGCGCCCGGAGTTCGTCAGCAGGCAAAGACGGGAATATCGAGTCTGTCCGAAGCAGCCACCTAGACCGTGAAGCTCTCTCCGCAGCCGCATTCGCCTTTCACATTGGGATTGCGAAAACGGAAGGCCTCGTTCAAGCCCTGCTTTACGAAGTCCACCTGCGTGCCATCGATGTAACCGAGGCTGTCCCGATCCACGATGACCTTCACGCCTTGTTCCTCGAACACCACGTCGTTGCCGCCAATGTCATCTGCGTAATTGACGACATAGGCGAACCCTGAACAGCCGGTCTTTTTCACTCCGAGACGCAGGCCCAGGCCATGGCCCCGGCGGGTCAGGAAGTTACGGACACGTTCGGCTGCAGCGGTAGTGAGTGAAATGGACATGGGTTCGATGTGAAGCGCCTGTGGCTAAGTGACAGATTTGAGGTGAGATGCCTTCCAAGTCAAGTGCCGTAGACCACGCCGTATGGCATGACCTAAGCACATTCTAGAGAGCCTGGCCCCAGCGTTCCGCTAACTGACGCACGGTGTCCTCCAGCAAAAGAAGCTTGCCTCGTTTCTCCGGCGGTACTTCAAGTACTCGCTCAGCCTCTCGCCAACTCCACACGCGCAGATCTTCCAGCGTTGCCTGGGCGAGCCGTTCAGACAGCCAGGAGCTCGCCGCAATGCAATGAGGACAGCCATAGGTCTCGAACCGCAAGGCGTCGAGTCGGTCGTCCGAGACTCTCGCACTTGCTCGAAACACAACCCCTTGATCGATTCGTCCTGCTTTGGCTTCGATTACGCCGGCCCCTGGCTCGAGATGGCCAACGTTTCGAGGGTGGTCGAAATGCTCGACCACCAGCGCCGAATAAGCACTGGCAACCACGTCAGCCAGTCTGGCCGATCTGGCGCAATCGCTTCACTTCACGTTGGATTGCCTGGACGGCGACCGAAATTTCTTCCTCGGTGGTGAAGCGTCCAAGACTGAAGCGCAGTGAGCTTTGCGCCTGCTGATCGCTGCGACCGAGCGCCCGCAGCACATACGAGGCCTCTTCAGACGCCGACGAACACGCAGCTCCTGCGGATACGGCGAGTTCACGCAGCGCGAACTGCAGACTTTCTCCTTCCACGCCGCTGAAAGTCACGTTGAGCAAGTTGGCGACGCGCTGCTCCGCGTGCCCATTCAGATGCACGTCTCCAAGCCCTTGCAGTCCCTGCCACAAGCGATCGCGGAGCGTCGTCAGACGAACAACATCTGCTTCACGTTCCGCTTCAGCCAGCTCGAATGCCAACCCCATCCCGACGATCTGATGAGTCGCCAAAGTACCGGAACGAACCCCCGCCTCCTGACCACCACCGAACACGATCGGCCGCAACCCGATGGGTGGTGTTCGCCGCATGTACAGCGCGCCGATCCCTTTCGGACCGTACGATTTGTGAGCTGTGAGCGACATCAGATCCACGTTCATATCCTTCACATCGATGCGCAACTTGCCAACGCTCTGCGCTGCATCGACATGGAAGAGAACTCCACGTTCATGGCACACACGACCGATGGATGCGATGTCCTGAATCACTCCAGTTTCGTTATTGACGTGCATGAGCGAAACCAGCTGCGTGTCATCGCGCAACGCCGCTTGAACTTGCTCCGGCAACACGATGCCATGTTCATCGGGCTTGAGATACGTGACTTCAAAACCTTCGCGCTCGAGCTGCTTGAGCGGATCGAGCACAGCCTTGTGCTCCGTACGCGACGACACGATGTGACGCCCGCGATCGGCATTGAAACGCGCGACCCCCAGAACAGCGAGGTTGTCGGATTCCGTTGCGCCGGAGGTCCACACGATGGTGTTGGGCGGCGCGCCGATCGCGCGAGCGACTTGAGCACGCGCACGCTCAACCAATGCTCGCGCGCGATGACCGAACGCATGGCCTGCTGAGGACGGATTGCCGTGTGCTCCGCTCGGTCGCAGGCATTCGATCATGCATTCAGCCACTCGCGGATCCACTGGCGTGGTCGCGGCATAGTCGAGGTAGATGGGGAGTTCAGCCATGGGATGCCGCCGCGAAGAAACAAACAGCCAGCGAGTGCCTGCGCGAATCAGAAATCGACGGTACCGGTTCAAATGAAAACTGCAGCAGTAACTCATGACACATTGCGTTTCT
>JBJMWN010000010.1:0-3366 GCA_045810085.1 Povalibacter sp.
GATTCTTGAGAGTGAGTTCGAAGGAATGGTGGCCAGGGATGGGTGAGTGCGGTGTCTTGACGGGACATGTCCTCGTCCGCACGAACGACAGTTCGCTTGCGAACTGGCTGTCCAGTAACGACTCGACGTGCGATAGCGAGGCGGGTAAGTGGGCGAACCATGCAATGGTTCGATGACGTTTCTGGCAGCCAATTTTGAGAGCAGCGCAACCTGCTCAAGGGGAATGGTGGCCAGGGACGGAATCGAACCATCGACACGCGGATTTTCAGTCCGCTGCTCTACCAACTGAGCTACCTGGCCGTTTTTTTGCTACCGGCGGCTGGCAACTGGAGGCTGGCCAGAGAGGCAAGCCGGAACCAGATGGGAAGCCGGAGGGCGCGTATTAGACCGGCGGCCCGCCGGGCCGTCAAGGAAAAAGCCTGGCAAGCGCGGGTCGGGCCAACCTCAAGTTGAGCAGAATTGTTCCAGATCGAGCCAATCCGGGCTGATAGTCTTGGGCCAGGACGGCACATGAGTAAGTACCTGTTTTGTCTGGCACCTTGCGCCAGACAGGGCCGATATCTGCAACTTCGTCGACCTATCAGACGTTGGAAAGATTCGTCCCACAGGTTGCACACATATATATGAGGAGCGACTCATGGTGACTGCCGAGATTCTGTCCCCGACGCACAGCCGCTCTGAGTCGCACGTCGACCGCTATCTTCGGGTTCGCGCCAACTCGCTCCAGATCTGCGATCCACTCGAGATTGAAGACTACGTCGTGCAGAGCATGCCGGATTGCAGTCCGGCCAAGTGGCACCTCGCGCATACGAGTTGGTTCTTCGAACACTTCGTGCTCAAACCGCATGCGCCTCACTACCGCTTGTTCAACGACGCATTCGGCTATCTCTTCAATTCGTATTACCAGACTGTCGGGCCGATGCATGAGCGTCCGCAGCGGGGGCTGTTGACTCGCCCGAGTGTGGCTGAGGTGAAGCGGTATCGAGCACACGTGGACGAACACATGGAGCGGCTGCTCAACCGCGAAGACTGTGCCGAACGAGTGGGCGAGCTCGTAACGCTTGGACTGAATCACGAGGAACAGCATCAGGAACTCATGTTCACGGATTTGAAACATCTGTTCTTCAACAATCCATTGCGACCCGTTTATCGATCAGCACCCGCTCACGTCACTGCGTCCTCCAGCGAGGCATCACGATTCGTTTCGTTCGAAGGCGGCGTGTTTGAGATCGGCGCGACCGGCAAAGAATTCTGTTTCGACAATGAGACACCACGCCATCGCGTTCTGGTCGAGCCTTATGCACTCGCTGATCGCCTGGTCAGCAACGCTGAGTACCTCGAGTTCATTCGCGATGGCGGGTATCGACGTCCCGATTTCTGGCTGTCGGATGGGTGGTCTACTGTTTCGAGTCAGGGCTGGACGCGACCGCTGTATTGGTCGGAGGCACTCGACACAGAGTTCACGTTGGCCGGTGTGCAGGCCCTCGATCCCGCTTCACCCGTGTGTCACTTGAGTTACTACGAGGCGGATGCGTATGCGCGATGGGCTGGAGCGCGGTTGCCCACTGAAGATGAGTGGGAACTCGCGGCTGGCGCGACCCCCGTCAGCGGCAATCTCCTGGGAGACATTGAAGAAGCGACGCTGCATCCCCAACCTGCTTCAGGCGTCTCGCGTTTGCGTCAGCTGTATGGCGATGTGTGGGAATGGACAGCGTCGCCCTACACTGCCTATCCCGGCTATCGCGCTCCTTCCGGCGCGATCGGCGAATACAACGGCAAGTTCATGTGCAATCAGCTGGTGCTGCGTGGCGGCTCGTGCGTGACACCTGCTGATCACGTGCGCGCGACGTACAGGAACTTCTTCTATCCCCATGCGCGTTGGCAGTTCATGGGATTGCGGTTGGCCCGAAATCACTGATCAGATTGAGCGAGGAATTCGAATGTCGAAGGAGCACAACGTCGCCGCGGCGACCAGGAGCGACCAACTCACCAGCGACGTTCTCGATGGACTGCGCAGAACGCCGAAAGAACTTTCGCCGGTGTGGTTCTATGACGAATTCGGTTCGTTGCTGTTCGACAGTATCTGCGAGTTGCCCGAGTACTATCTGACTCGCACCGAGCTTGCGATCATGGAAGAGCACGCAGCTGATATGGCTCAGCTCATCGGACCGCAGGCGGCACTGATCGAATATGGAAGTGGCACGAGCTTCAAGACTCGCCTGATTCTCGATCACCTCGTCGCGCCGTGGGCTTACGTGCCCGTTGATATCGCACGGGATCATCTGTTCGAGGCGGCCAGTACGCTCGCCCGCGATTACCCCGCGCTGCGAATCGTGCCGGTATGCGCAGACTTCACTCAACCTTTCGAGTTGCCGCGACATCTCTCGCGAGCTCAGCGACGCGTTGTTTATTTCCCAGGATCCACGCTGGGTAACTTCAGCACTGCAGCGGCGCGTACGTTGTTGTCTGGAATGCGTACGCTCGTTGGCCGCGAAGGCGCAGTGCTCATCGGCATCGATCTGAAGAAAGATCGCGACGTTCTCGAGCGCGCGTATAACGATTCCGCCGGTGTCACCGCAGAGTTCAATCTCAATGCGTTGCGACATCTCAATCGCGAGCTGGGCACGAACTTCGATATCGACGCTTTTGAGCATCGAGCCTTGTGGGTGGAAAAGGAAAGCCGCATCGAGATGCATCTGATCAGCAAGCGCGACCAAGTCATCGACGTTGCCGGCACGCGCGTCACATTCAAACGGGGTGAGCATTTGCGCACCGAGTGTTCGCACAAGTACACACTCGAGAGCTTTGCCAACCTCGCGGCATCAGCGCATCTGGTCGCGACTCGGACATGGACCGATGCAGAGCAAAAGTTCTGCGTGCAATTGCTCGAGCCTGCGCAGCTGCAGTGATGAGCAGTGAAGAGCCGGAATGTCAGGCTAACGCCTGACCCAAACCGATAACCGAATCAGTCAGCAGTTCTACTTGTCCTCCGACTGTGGGTTCGACTTTAGTCGAACATTCCTCAGGCTAAAGCCTGAACCACACTAAGAATCGGATCAGTCAGAAGCTCTTCCTCTCCAACTGTGGGTTCGACTTCAGTCGAACATCTTCATCAGGCCGAAGCCTGACCCACACAACCGGCTTTCACGACCCGCTGCGTCGAAGCCGGATACTTGAGTAGTTTCTCAGCCGGTCGGCGCGGTCTTCGCACCAGTTCACCACCGCAGTTCGGACACGATCCTTTCAAGACATCATTTGCGCACGCGCTACAGAAGGTGCATTCGAAAGTGCAGATGACAGCATCCGCGGCATCGGGTGGTAGATCGCGATCACAGCATTCACAGTTCGGCCGTAGTTGCAGCATCA
>JBJMWN010000011.1:0-9483 GCA_045810085.1 Povalibacter sp.
TACAACTGCGCGGCCACCGCATTGAGAAGCTCGGGGGTCATTCGCTGCGCGACGGCATACATCGTCTCGCGCCAGGTCCAGAAGCTATCGCTTTGAGTACTTCGTGATTCAGCCAGTCCAGCCATCGCTCGCTGAAATGCGTGACTGTGTACATTCGGCATGCCTGCAACTGCAGCACCGGAAACTGTAACGGCATCGTCGGAACCAGCACCTTCCTCGACCTTGATGATCACACCCTCTGCAACCGTCATCAGAACGTCGCGCTTCCAGCCTTCGGGAAGTCGCGCGCTTGCAAAGCGATATCGATTCGGCACATGCATGCGGCAAGTATATGCTCATGTCATCAACAGTCTTCGCGGACAACCCTATGAGCTCACCTCCTTCGCCAGAGCCTGATCGTTGGGATCGCGTGTGGTTGGGCGCGAACCTCGCGACGATGCAAGACAACAGTCTGGGAGTCATTTCGTCCGGGGCGCTTGCCACAAAGGATGGACGCATCGCTTGGTTAGGGGAGGCAGCGGCACTCGATTCGATGAGATGGTCCGCCGAGACAATCACTGAAGCGCGAGGACTCTGGATCACGCCCGGACTGATCGAATGTCACACGCATCTGGTGTATGCAGGCGATCGCTCGAATGAATTCGAGGCGCGGTTGCGAGGCGCAACCTATGAGGAGATCGCAAGAGAAGGCGGCGGCATTCTCAGCACAATGCGGGCGACTCGAAGCGCCAGTGAGGAAGAGCTGTTCGCACAATCGTTGCTTCGGGCTCAGGCGTTCGTTCGTGAAGGTGTCACGACGCTCGAAGTGAAGTCGGGCTATGGCCTCGACTTGCAAAGCGAAAGAAAGATGCTGCGGGTCGGACGCAGATTGGGCACTCGCTTAGGAATTCATGTCGTGAATTCGTTTCTGGGCGCACATGCATTGCCGCCCGAGTATGCCGGCCGACGCGACGAATACGTCGATTTCATCGTCGATCAGATGATGCCGGCATTTGCCAGCGAAGGACTGATCGATGCCGTGGATGTCTTTCATGAAAGCATCGCGTTCAGCACAGAACAGACGCATCGCATTTTCGATCGCGCGCGTGAGCTGAAGCTGCCGCTGCGTCTGCATGCAGATCAGCTCAATGACAACGGCGGCGGCGCTCTCGCTGCAGATTTCGCAGCACTCTCTGCAGATCATCTCGAGTTCGCTTCAGAGATCTCATTGCAGCGAATGGCGGAGCAGCAGGTCGTCGCCGGACTACTTCCAGGCGCTTTCTACTACCTTCGTGAAAAGCAGCGGCCACCGATCGAGCGCCTGCGTGCACTCGGCGTGCCGATGGCAGTGTCGAGCGACTGCAATCCTGGAACTTCGCCTCTTGTCTCGCTGCATCTCGCGATGAACATGGCGTGCGTGCTGTTTGGGTTGTCTCCGCAGGAGGCGTGGCTTGGCGTCACTTGCCATGCTTCGAGAGCGCTGGGACTCGCTCACGATCGAGGCGTGCTGCGAGTGGGAATGCGTGCGGACCTTGCGATATGGAACGTCATTCATCCCGCACAAGTGTGCGCGACGTTTGGAACGCAAACTCCTCTGGAGCGGATAGTCGCCGGCGAGCGTGCCGCAGCGATTTAGAAAGTGACGGTGACGCCGAGGCTGATCAGATCCAGGTCCTGCTCACCTGTCTCCTCAGAACCCGCATCGAAGATGCGCTGATATTCCAGTCGCACAGCGTAGATCTCGGCGAACGTGTACGAGGCTCCCACTCCGACGAGAAAATCTGTCGATGTCTGCTGGTCGGGATTATTGCTGGCACTGTCGACGCCGTTGCTGATGTGAATATCGAGCTCGCTGCTGGAAAGCAGGACGCCACCACGGACGAACACTTCAGAACGATAGGTGATCGGCAGAATACCCAGCGCCGAGACCGACAGACCCCGTGACTTACTCGCGATTTGCTGGTTCCAGGTGTCGATGGCGTCGTTCGTGTGATCGACCTCGCCCGTATCGAGGAGCCGATCGCGGCTGTGATCGACACCTGTACTCTCGTTGCGGTAGGTGACCTCGCCCAGATCCATGAAGCCACCTTCGATCGCAAGGTGTTCGAAGATGCGAAAGCCGCCGAGGAACCCATACGAATTGGATTTCGTGTCGAACGAGGTCACGGCGCTTTGCGGATTGAACCCGAAGCTATCGTAGTTCCGATTCGCAAGTGCCTCGTACGGTGCCTCTTCTGAGTCCTTGCTGCCCTGACCGTAATACACCCCTACGTAGAAGCCGCGCTCCGCTGCAGAAGCCGAGTGGGTAGCTAGCAGGGCCACGGCCAGTCCCGCGCTGGTCGATGCAATAAGAATTTTGTTCATCTGGGCACCTGCGCTGGTTCGTTTCAGCTGAATAGTAACAAGGCCTCAAACGCTGCGCCCCGCAAACTTGCTTTCCGGGCACCTCACTTCACTTCGACGTCGGTAAGTGCGGACTTCAGTCGCGGAAGTTCTAATCCTTGCCTGCCGTGGTGCCCAGCGCAGCATCACGATCTTGAAGACGCATGCCGGATGCGAACAAAACAATGATCAGAACGAGCAGCGCGAGCGCACTCGCCGCCAGTGAATAGTGAATGCCAACATAACCACCAGCCAGGCCCACGGTAATTCCGCTGAACATGCGCATCCCTAACGCAGACATCGAATAAACGCCGATCACACGTCCTCGAATGTCCGTCGGCGCGCGGAGTTGAACGAGCGTCTGCGCCATTGAATTGAACGACAACTCCACGAATCCGGCGACGAAGAGCAGCATCATCGACAGCACGTAAGCATGGGATAACGCGAAACTGGCGAGCGCTCCACACCACAACATCGCAAGCATGAACGCAGTTCGCGGATCAGCCTTGAGCAGTCCGCGACTCTCGAGCAACAAGCCGGCACACAACGCGCCCGCTGCGTCGGCCGCGAGCAAGAGACTGTAAGAGAGATCAGCATTGCCGTGCCCGAGATCGCTCGCAAATCCAGGCATCTGCGCCTGATACGAGTTACCGATGAACATGGACGCACCGCCGGCCAACAATGTCATCGAGAGTAACGTGCGGTCGCGGCCGACGCTGCGCAGCGTCGAGGCAATATCCGCGATTCCGCGAAGGGCTCGCGCAGGCCGCTGCTGTGTGCTGAATTTGGGTCCGTACGGCGCCTTCCACAGCCAAAGCACCGTAGGCAGATACAGCAGTGCGTTGAAGAGAATGCCGTAAGACGGCCCCATCAACAGCAGAATGCCTCCGCCCACCGCAGGCCCCAGCAGCAGACCCAGATAGCGGGAGCTCGCGTTCAGGCGCACCGCGCTCTGCAGATGTTCGCGAGGCACGATGTAATGAAGCAGCACCTGCGACGAGGGACTCCAGAGCACACCGGCGCAGCCGTGCAGTATCAGAAGGACTCGCGCGTGCCAGACCTGGAGCGAATCGGTGATGAAGAGCACGCCCCATGCGATCGAGACCAGCATGAACAGCGCCATGCCAATCTGTATCAGTCGTCGCGGATCGAAGCGGTCCGCCAGACCTCCCGAATAGATCGACAGGAGCAGAAACGGCAGCCAGTGCGAGATCACCGCGAAACCCGCCAGCTGGGCCGAGTGGAATTTCTGAAAGATCACCCAGTAGCTGATCACGTGCTCGACGCTGTCAGCCATCATGGCGCCGGCCATGCTGAAAAAGAACGAGCGATAGCCCGGATGATGCAGGGCTGCGAAGGAACGATGAGGGGTGGACTCGAGCGTCGACGGTGATGCAGTCAAACGGGCGCCCTTTGCGGCATGAAGTGACGGCTGAGCGTGGCAGCCGCTGCCGTGCGAATCAACCGAAGAAGCCGATTCCGCGAGCCATCAGCGCCGCGCACAACATGATGATGACGAGCAGCGTGAGTTCGATGTGAATAGCACGTCGCACGGATCTGCGTTTTTCGTCGCTCAGCCTCGGCACCTCCGATTGGCGCAGCAACGTTCTCCAGGACAGGAACTCGCGCGTCGGACCGATCGAGAGCAAACCGACGACCGCGAACAGACTCACCTTGACGATGAACGGCGCGCTACCGAGGTAGTACGACACGCCTTTCTCGGTGTAGACCACCCGCAAGAGCCCCACGACGATCAGCAGCATGGCGCTGATGCCATACGCTGCGTCCATTCGCAGCAAAGAGCGAGCGGACGTCAGCGTCAGTTCGGCTTTGGTGAGGACAAGTTCCGCGAGGAGCGTTCCGAAAATCAGGAATGCGGCTACGTGATGCAGGAAGGCCAGTAACGCAGACGTCATTCATCGACCTCGGGTTGAACTCACTTGATGATCGCACACGCGATTCGCGGGCCGGAGTTGCCGGCAGGTTGCGACTTGTAGTCGTCCGCGCCGCCGTGAACGATGATTGCCTTGCCGATCAGGTCATTCGATTGGCCGGTTCTCAGCGTCACACCTTCGAGCACCGTATCCAGCTTGGCAGCCCCCGTTGCGTCGGCAACGATGTTCGGCATGTCGCCCAGATGATGCTGCGCGCCTTTCGGATCGCCATGAGGCTGAGCCGTGGGATTGTAATGACCGCCTGCGCTGCTCGCGTCCGGCGCGCTGCAATCCCCTTTCTCGTGAACATGGAAGCCATGAGTGCTGTTGGGTTCCAGACCTTTGATGGCGCCGGTCACCCGAACACCCTGCCCTTCCGCGCTGAGCGTCAGGGTTCCTGAAGTGCCATTGCCTGGAGTGGCTTTCAGTTCCGCCGTCGCAGCTTTGGGTGCTGCTTGCGCCGAAACTGTACTCTCCGCACCCACAGCTCCGAACGAGATTGCTTGCAAGCCAACGCTAATGGCCACAGCCAGAATTGCATTCGATGCGCGCATAAGGATCTCCGACAAAGGTAACGATGACCGCGTACAACCCGCAAACTATAAGCTGCGTTCCGCTCACGAATGCAACAGCTTTACTTCTCGGGAGTGCCATTCGGCGTATTTTCACCAGCGGCCTGCCGGGTACGCTCCTCGTCTTCGCGTCGCTCGCGCCGGATCGTCAACACCACGGAGATCATCGCGACGGTAATCACCCCGATGAGCGCGGCCATCAAAAACACCAGCCCTCCCGCGAGCTGATGCGCTTCATACAAGCCCCAGGCCAGCCCGATCGGCGTGGTCACCAGCAAAATGGGCTTGGCTATTCTCATAACATCGTTCCGGGATAAGGCCGCATCGACAGACTGAACGCACCCGCCGATCGGCTCAAGTCAGGAATGCCGGCGGGAAAGTGGCGACGCTCCACACTTTAATGAAAGGCACTGATCTGCGCATCGAGACCTGCAAGCAGCTCTGCCCCTAAATCACTACAGGCAGTCGATGCCCTTCCTGGCAATCAAATCAACTGACCCTCAAGGCAGCGGATTCAACCCCTCCGCGCGCACGACCCACTGACCATTCTTCGGAAAACCGGGAAGGGGTGTCGTGTTCCCATCCCAACCCGCAGCCATCATTCCGACCGCGAGCAGCAAGGAGCCGTTCGAAGGAAAGTAGGTTTCGGCATCGCGCCGATACTCGGTCGGTGCATTCGAAGCTTTCAGCTCGAGCATGTGCTCCCGTGGTGTCATGCCCGCGAGACCGAAACGATTGTTGGGCGAATCGAAAAACAACATATCGACTGCTCTTTCGGGTTGTCCCAATCGCGTTGCCGTCATCGCCATGAAAGGGAAATCCCAGCCCCACGTCTGACGCAGGTCCCAGTGCTTGAGGACGGCATCGAACGTGCGCGCCATTGTTTGTTTATCCACGCTCGTTCCAGGCAACAAGCCAAGCGCACCGAGCATCGACGGATGGTCGCGATTGAAACACTGAGTGCTCGTGCGTGGCGCCGTGCACTGTGGACTGCGAGCCTGCTGCCAGAGATCTGGAAATGATTCCGTGGCGAGATACAGTGCGTCGCGCTGTGGCAGCGGCGACATCTGTTTCAACACGCGATCCCACTGCTCATCGCGCGCAAGACCCAGACGTTCACGCCAGCGTTGTGCGACATCAAGTGCGAAGCGGTAATACTCGAGCTCGAAAGTCGGGTTCATTGTCGTCAGCGGCGGCCACACTTCCTGAACCGGAACGATGGGCGGCCCAATCACGAACTGCGCTCGCTGTTCGTCCCAGTGAGGAAACGACGCCAGCAGATCGGCTGATGCAAAGACGACGTCACGGTATCGAGTCAGCACATCCTGCGACTTACGATCCCTGTAGATGAGTTCCGCGAGATAGATCGGATGCGGCTGCTGCCACATGATGAAGGGATTGATCGTGCTCGGACTCTCACGACCTTCAGGGCCTGTCATCTTGGGCCACCACGCACCTTTTGCGTTGTGCGAACGTGCACGCTGCTTCGCTTCGTCGAGATGCTGCTGATACCAGGGCATGCTGCGCTCGAGCAGTGAGGTGTGTCCCCAGATTGCAAAGTGCGCCGCATGCCACGGATGCATTTCCAGATGAAACTTGCCATTCCAGCTGTTCGAGAACAGCCCTTCTTCCTGCGGTGGAATCGTGCCCGCAGCGTTCAATGCCATCAGATACTGAGATAACACGATGCGTCGTTCGAGTTCCGGCGCGCGAGGATCTTTGCTGCCGGAGAAATCAATCGCGCCTCCTTCGGTCCAGTAGCGCTTCCAGTGAGTCACGACCGCTGCATCCGCCTCGGTCATCGAAGAAAGCGGCTGGTCATTTCGCTGCTGCGAGAACAGCACTTTCACCTTCATCTCCGCATTCGCCCGCGTGGGCGCAAGTCGAATGGTGTGAGGGCTCACGTTCTCAAACTTCATCGGGCCATCCGCATCGACACGCACGAAATAGCGTGTCTCATCAAGATCGCGCTGCAGTGAGAGCGTGCGTTCCGCTCGTTGCAACTCCTGCGTGCGATGTGCTTGCGGGGCATCCCAGCGCGCCGGATCCGGATTGATCTTCGGGTTGACGCCTGGGAACTTCAGATCGATCGCAAGTCGTGAGTCAGCGATGAGCGGTGAGTCGATGTCCACCATGATCATGTCCAGATCCGGATGAACTCGAGTCTTAACGCTCACGTTCTCGCCATCGAAAACAAACGAGCTTGTGAGCGAACCCGTCCACAGATCTAATGTTTGCCTCGTATTCGAAAGATCCGCGAATGTCGCCTCTTTGCCATCCTTAGAGATCAGCCTGAGCGAAAGGCGACCCAGCGAGAATCGATGCGGGTTTTCCCGAAGCCAGGCGATGGCTGGTTTCTGCGCTTCAGCCCAATCGGTCAGCCATGGGTAAGGCTGTTTCGAACCGCGTACATCGACTGACACGAGACTGTCCTCGAGTCGATAGTGCTGCGGATTGGGGAAGCTGTGCCAGGCCCACTGAGCCTGAATCATCAATGGCACGAGTGGAGAATATTCCGACTGAAATGTCTGCAGCCCCGTGATGTCAGCCGTGAAAGCGATATCACCATTGCCGACCATGAAGGGCGAACTGCGATCGACGCGTGTGATCGATGGACTGTGGCGAGTGACGAGCGACCTTCTATCGATCTTCGAGTCTGCGTGCGTGTTTGAAGCCCAAAGCATCAACGCGCAGCAGATCGCCGCGGCTTTAGTTCTCGAGTCGGTCACCCATCCCCCTGCATCGAGCCAGAGTAGCGCTCGACGTGTCCAACGCTGTCGTCTATCTTTGTCTGCACATGCGCCTGCTTGCAACCGTTCGGGTTCACTGCAGTGGGCATGCTGCGCCAGTCGCGTCCGATGACGGATGCCTCACGAGCGCGAAAGTTCAATAACTTTGGGGGATTCCATGACTGACGGCGCACATACGATTGATCGGCGCACGCTGATCAAGACCGCGGGTGGTCTTGCGATCGGACTTACGACCTTAGGCAACGCCGCGACTGCGCGCAAACGCTACGCAATTGTCGGACTAGGCTCGCGCTCTCGCATGTATCAGAAAGCCATCACGGAAACCTATCCGGATACGAACGAACTCGTCGCGGTATGCGACAGCAATCCCGGCCGACTGAAACTGGCCGCGGATCTGGCGAAGCAGAAGAACTCATCGCCTCGTATGTACGCCGCTTCCGATTTCGAAAAGATGATCGCAGAGACCAAGCCCGACGCGGTCATCGTCACGAGCCCGGATGCGACACACGATGACTATCTCGTGCGCACACTCAATGCCGGCTGTCATGCAATCACCGAAAAGCCGATGACCACGACTGCCGAGAAAGCACAACGCATTCTCGATGCGTGTGCTCGCAACCAGCGGCATGTGCGAGTCATGTTCAATTATCGATATTCACCTCCACGAACTCAGGTGAAAGATCTGCTGATGAGCAACGCGATCGGCGATGTGATGTCGGTCGACTTCACCTGGCTGCTGAACACGCTGCACGGCGCCGACTATTTCCGTCGCTGGCACAGTCACAAAGCGATCTCCGGCGGTTTGATGATTCACAAGGCCACACATCATTTCGATCTGGTGAACTGGTGGCTCGGCTCGCAGCCCGAAGTCGTCACCGCGATCGGTAAGCGTGAGTTCTACACACCGCAGACTGCGAAGCGCATGGGATTGAAGAGTCATCATGAGCGCTGTCTCACCTGCCCAGAAAAGCAGGCCTGTAATTTCTATCTGGATCTCGCAGCGGATCCCGCCTTTAAATCGCTATACCTCGACAACGAAAAGTACGATGGCTATTTCCGCGATCAGTGCGTGTGGCGACCAGAGATCGACATCGAAGACACGATGAATGTGATCGTGCGTTATCAGACGGGCACGACACTCAGTTACTCTTTGAACGCGTTCAATGCATGGGAAGGCTATCGAGTCGCCTTCAACGGCACCAAAGGCCGTCTCGAACACGACATCGCCGAGCCGGCGGCAACTTCAGCCGGCGCGTCGGCACCCGGCGCTTGGGGCGGAGAGGACGTGGTCCGCACGCGGTTGATTCCAATGCGCGGTAAGCCACAGGACATCGAACCCTGGACCGGAACAGGCGGTCACGGCGGCGGTGATGATGTCATGCTGCAGGAAGTGTTCGGCACAGCACCGCAGGACAAATACAAGCGCATCGCCGATGAACGCAGCGGTGCCTATTCGATGCTGATCGGTGCTGCGGCAAATCGCTGCTTCCAGACTGGTCAGTCGGTGCGCATTGCTGAAATGGTCAATGGGCTCACCGCGCCCGACGTTGCTGCGATGCCGACTCGCGAAACGCCCGTGCCGATGCCGCCGCGAGTTTGATCTCCACAGGAAAAGACTGGCTTTGACCCGATGCAGCACCGAGTACCGACTCGCGCCGCAAGTTCTTTCCAGAACCGCCGTGAATACGTCCCTGTAGGCTCGTACAAAAACATCCATGTTTTTGAACGTTCTGGAAAGAACTTCCGACGCAAGTCGGTGCGTCACCTCGATATTGATCACCCTATAAGAACCGAGCGAGACATGATGATTAGATACACGCCTCTTCTATTGCTTTGCCCTGCCCTCGCGATCTCTGCGGAGAATTT
>JBJMWN010000012.1:0-5026 GCA_045810085.1 Povalibacter sp.
CCGAAATCTCGGAGAACTGATGCAGATTGTCGACAAAGCCCTGTGCATCCGGATCCACGACCGGATCGGGGCGATACGCCGTCACCACTCTGCCCGACCAGCCGCTCTTGCGAATCGCGATGTGATGACGCAAGTCATCGAGCGGCGATTCCGTGGTCGCAAGCGCTTCAATGTTGAACCGCTCGAACAATGCGCGTGGACGGAATGCATCCTGCTGCAATTTCTCCGCGATCGTGTCGTAAGCCTTGTCTGCATTTGCACGAGTCAACGGCACTGGCAATTCGAACACGTTCGCAAGCACCCAATCGAACCACATGCGAGTCGGCGTACCGCGAAACAGAAAATAGTTCTGAGCGAACAAGCTCCAGATGCGTCGGGCGTCTTGCTCGGTCTCACCGCCATCGATGCGTGATACGCCAAACTCTTCCAGCTTGACGCCCTGGCTGTACAGCATGCGAAAGACATAGTGATCGGGTGTCAGCAGCAGCTTTGCCGGATTCGGAAATGCTGCATTCGCGGCGAACCACTCAGGATCGGTATGTCCGTGAGGACTGATGATGGGCAGATTGCGAACGACGCTGTACAAGCGCCGCGCCACATCACGAATAGCGGGATCCGCGGGGAACAATCGATCCGGATGCAATCTGTCGGTTACGGCACTCATGACATTATCTGCTGACAAAAAGTGTGGCTGCGAAGAGTACACAGAGTCCGGGCACACGTCTTGGTTCACGACTGAACTGTGATATCGCGATCACGTGTGCGACATGGATCGAAGGATCACCAGTCCCACATGCTGCCATCTTCCAGGCGCGCAATCGGCAGCTGCTTGGGCGAGTAAGGATACTTGGCAGCGAGCTTCTCATCGATCGTCACGCCATGACCCGGCGATTCACCACAGTGCAGCCGGCCGTCGCGGAAGGTGTAATCGTTCGGAAAGACGGCGAGCGTCTCATCCGAATGTCGCATGTATTCCTGGATGCCAAAGTTCGGCACCCAAGTATCGAAGTGCAGCGCCGCACCCATGCAGACCGGTGACAGATCCGTCGCACCGTGAAATCCGGTGCGCACGCCATGTAAACCAGCGAAGTCGGCAATGCGACGCACGTGCGTGATGCCTCCAGCATGTACCAGTGTCGCGCGGATGTAGTCGATGAGCTGTCGTTCGATCAGCTCTTTGCAATCCCAGATCGAATTGAACACCTCGCCCGTGGCAATCGGTGTCACTGAATGCTGGCGAATAAGTTCGAAACCACTTTGATTCTCTGCGGGTGTGGGATCTTCCAGCCAGAACAGGCGATAAGGCTCCAGATCGCGTGCGAGCCGAGCAGCTTCGATCGGAGTCAAGCGATGATGCACATCGTGCAGCAATTCGATGTCTGGTCCGTGCGCCGCGCGCAATCGCTCGAACAGTTGTGGTGTGGAATCCAGATAGCGTGGCGTCGACCACACAGTCTCTGCGGGCAACGAACTCTCAGCGGGCTCGTAGATCGGTTTGCCTTGAGAGACACCGTAATTTTTCTTCAAGCCCGGAATGCCACTTTGCGCGCGCACGGCGCGAAAGCCTTTCTCGATGTAGCGACCAACTTCGTCCGTTGTCTGCCCAATGTCGGCGCCGCTTGCGTGTCCGTAGACCAACACACCGTCTCGCGAACGACCGCCAAGAATCTGGTACAGAGGCAGGCCAGCCATCTTCGCGAGGATGTCCCAAAGCGCAACGTCGACCGCGGCAATCGCAGTCATCGTCACTGGACCTCGGCGCCAGTAAGCACCGCGATAGAAGAACTGCCACGTGTCCTCGATGCGACCGGCATCGCGTCCGATCAGATTCGGAACCAGATGATCGTTCAGGTAAGAGGCAACTGCGAGCTCGCGCCCATTCAAGGTGGCATCGCCCAGGCCGAACACGCCTGATCGGGTTTCAATTCGAAGCGTGACCAGATTGCGACCTGGGCACGTCACGATCACGCGAGCATCGACGATCTCGCGATCTCGAACCGATCCCTGAGCTTGCGATTCAGCGTTGCCAACGTTATTCATTCGTTGATCCTCCGACTCGACTCACGGACTTACCTCGAGCTGAAAAGGTCCAGCCGGCAGTTTGGATTCGTCGTAGAGCGTGCAGACGGGACTGTCCGCCCAGCAGTACCGCACCCGCGTGGGTGCGGGAACCTCTTTCGCTGTGAGTACGATTTGATTCTGTTGAAGGGTCGCATCGGCATAGCGACATGATTTCGCATCGGCACTGCACAGCTCGAAACCGATCGGGTGTTCGGCACTGTACGTCACGAGCTTCTCTGTCACGTCGGTGAACGTGACGACGACGGCATCGCCCTGACGTCGCGCTGATGTGGGAGTCGCTCCGCTTGCAGGAGTCTTTTCGCCATAAATCACATGACGCGCCGCGACCGCGAGACGACGGCCCACCTCCTGCTTGTTGGCAGGATGAAGGTCGTAGGGATCGCCGATGTCGATCGCAACGGCAAGTCCTGCATGTGCATCCTTCACTGTCGCAAGTCGTTGCGCCTCGCGAACTCCGGCCCAACCGCTCTCTGTCGGTTCCGTGGGCAAGTCACCGTAGTTCGGAAGCTGCACCAGCAGGAACGGCAGATCTGAACCGAATTGCGCTCGCCAATCTTTCATCCACGCCTGCGCGAGTGCGAGATATCGTTCGGGCTGTTCGGTGTTCGATTCACCTTGATACCAGGCGACGCCACGCAAACCGTACGCGCCCAACGGAGCGATCATCGCGTTGCGAATCGTCGTGAGTCCTGCCACTGCTTCCCAGGGTGCGCGCGGCACTGATGTCAAACCTGCGGGTGCGATCTGATATCGCCAGCCATCTTTGAGAGAGATCGAGGTTCCGTCCGCGAGAAGCAGCTGACGTTGCTCCTCAGGGCCATACAAACCTCCGAAACCCCACGTGTCCAGAACGCCCACCACGACGACGTTGTCACCCGCTTTGAGCGAACCCGCATCAAGGTAGTAGACGCTGGAGCGACCGAGCTTCTGGCGGTTCTGCTGAAAAAGATCTGTCGGCTTTGAATCCTTGTAGCCGATCGTGTTGCCGATCGGCCTGCCGTTGAACCAGGTCTGATCCACTTGATCGACCGGACCAATGGACAACTGAGCCCGCTGCTTGGCCTGTTGAGGGGTCAACGTGAGCGTTGTTCGGTACCAGACGATACCATCGTAGCTCTCGAGCTCCGGGACTCCCCATTTCTCCCATGCCTGCATTCCGGCGGGAACGTCGCGCCACCGCGAGCTATCCGTTCGTATGCTCCAGGGATCAGGAGTGCCGTGGGTTTGTGTCTGTGCGTGCCACCAGGATTCCCACAACTCGCCCCACTGCGCGCCACCTTTCGCCGGATCTGTCGCGAAGGTCTTCAATATGTCTAGCTTCTGATCTTCGGCCCCTGCCGAACGCAAAGCCGCATCGCTCATCCATGCTTCGATCTTCGAGCCACCCCAGGATGAGTGGATCAAACCCAGCGGCACCTTCACACTCTTTTGCAATTCGCGCGCGAAGAAATAGCAGGCCGCAGAAAAGTTTCGCACGGTCTCAGGCGTCGTCAATTCCCAAGACACAGGCTGCACGAACTCGCGCATGGGAGTGATGCTGATGTCCTGATGGACTGTCAGCATGCGGATGGATTTGTTATCGGCGTTCAGTATTTCGCTGTATGCGTTGGCCGCATAGCTGACCTGCATGCCCATGTTCGATTGACCGGAACACAGGAACACGTCGCCGATCAGAACATCGTTGGCGACTTGCTGTTTGCCGCCTGCGCGAGCCTCGAGCGTGTAAGGACCACCCGCGGTCATTGCAGGTAAGTTTGCAGACCAATGTCCTTGCGAGTCGGCGGTCGCGACGGCTGTCTGATCAGCGAGCGTGATCGTGACGTTCTCTCCAGCCGCTGCATCGCCCCAGACTGCGATCGGCTTATCTCGCTGCAGGACTGCATGATCTTGAAACAGTTGATGCAAGAGCGACGGTGCATCCGCCCAACTCTGTGTCGATGACAGCATCAGCACGAAGGCAATGCGCGCCAGACTTCTGATCCGCTCGTTGTTCAACTTGTTGTTCATCGACGGGCCTGTTGGTTTAGTTGTGGCCGGGAGCGTACGGGAACTCGAGAGACTTGTAGTACTCCAGCGGATGATCGGGTGCCGCGTACCCTGCAGGCAGAGGCCGCTTCGAGAAGGTCTGGAAATACGCGATGCTCGCATCGCGCCACCACTTGGCTTCCTTTTCCTGAATGCCCAGGAAGCTGCCCACCTGCGCGTATCGCTCAGGATCTACATACTGGGAAAGCCCGCTCCAGGTCGAACGCATGCCGTGCACGTAGTCGACGCCGCGCGTGTAATGAACGATGAGTTCATCCCACAGCGAACGGCCAGAGCGCATCCGGTAATCCCAAGGCACATGATGAAACCACAGCAGAAATTGTTCGGGGCAGCGCTTAATGTCACCGAATTCTTTCGCGACCGGAGGGGCGTACTGCGCGATTGCATTGCTACCGCTCGCTGATCGATCGAACCCGATGCCGTTGCTATCGGCTCGCGCGTAATAAATGGAGGTCCAGTCCGCACGAGGTCCGCCTTCGACCCAGGGCCCCGGGCCGTAATGATGTCCGCGTCCCATCTGATGATGCAGCCCGAGCGGCGTCATGTAATCGACGGCGGCTTCATGCGAACCCATCATCATGTCGACCGCGGGTTTCACGAACGCCGCATCGTTGCTGAAAGTCATGCGCGCCCATTCGTCTGCGATCGGACCAGAGCGCAGCTCCGGATTCCAAGCGAGTCTTCCGAAGGAATACCAGTTCGCTTGATCGAACTGCGAGCCTGTCCAGTTACGATCTGCACCGATGTTATAAACGCCGGCGACTCCGGTGTGCTTGTATCCGTGCAGCGTGCCATCGATCACGTTGGCATCCGTCGACCATTTGCCTGTGCGAATCGTGTCGGACTGCAAGGTCTCTTCCCACATCGGTGCTAGATACACGAGGTGAGTCGCAAACCC
>JBJMWN010000013.1:0-3671 GCA_045810085.1 Povalibacter sp.
CTTCAATGAACTGGTCGATGCAACGTGGCGCAAGACGCCCGATCTTTCGCTCGCTCACATGCTCGATCAATCGCACAACGTGACCGATCCGATCGAGAGCCTCATGACCAGTGCGATCGAATTGCAACGCGCCTATGCGCAGGCACTGCTCGTCGATCGTCGCGCCCTCGAGAACTATCAGGAGCAGAACGATGTGCTCATGGCGGCACAAACACTGAAGCGTGGTTTCACGATCGATGTTCAACCGATCCTCGCGATGGCGCGGCTGCGTCGCGGTGCTGCGATCGATCCGGTGGCGACTTATCGCGCCAGTGGCTATCGCGCCGCATGCGCGTCTCGGCGTCCTGCGACTCGGAGTCTGGGCGGAGGGATTGTTTAGCGTACGAGAATGCCGACAATAAGCCTCGAGCTGGCGGACTCCGGGTCGGGTGACCCTCTGCGAGATCCCTGGCGGGAAGGCAAATCCAGCGCGAGTTGACGTGCCGTGCGGTTCGGGAGCCTAGTATGCTCGAGCCCACTCCCGCTTCGATTTCGATGGATAGTTCATGAGCCAGAATCACCCGCTCGAGTTGACCCCACCTGTATCCCCACAGGATCACGCACTCGGTCCCGATCACGCGCCTGTCACAGTCGTGGAGTATGGCGACTTCGAATGCCCGACCTGCAAGCAAGCCGCCCCGGCGGTGAAGCTACTGCTCGAAAAGTTTCCGGAGCAGGTGCGAATCGTCTTCAGGCATTTTCCATTAATCGAGGCACATCCACATGCGCTCGGTGCGGCCGAAGCTGCTGAAGCGGCGGGCGCGCAGGGCAAGTTCTGGGAAATGCATGACGTGATGTTCGAGAATCAACGACATCTGAAGCATGCGCAATTGCATGTCTATGCCGAGCGTCTCGGACTCGACATGGCTCGATATACGGCGGAGATGGACGACGAGGTGTATCTGCAACGCATTCGGGAGCACCAGAGAAGTGCTCGCGACAGTGGTGTGCGTGGCACGCCGACGTTCTTCGTCAATGGCCGCATCCAGGATGTGTCCTTCGGCATGCAGCATTTGTTCGACGCGGTGGAAGCACTGTTGAAATCCTGATCGAGAGAAGTGCCATGGTCGCCGAATTAGAACCGAGCAGCGATACACGCACTCTGTACGAGACGCGACGGCCGCAGATGTTTCCAAAGCTGACGGCTGCGCAACTCGCGCGCCTGGAAACACACGGTCATCGACTTCAGGGCGAGGCGGGTCAGGTGCTCGTGGAGCCCGGACAGCGCAATTCGAATCTGCTGGTCGTGCTTTCCGGCAGTCTCGACGTGTCGCTCACGGGTTCCTCCGGTCGACAGGTCACCGTGCTGATGCCGGGCGAGTTCAGCGGCGAGATCAGTACGCTGCGCGGAATCAATGGATTTGTCCGGATCACCGTGATCGAGCCGAGCACACTGCTCGTGCTCGACGTCGATAGCCTGCGCAATGTCGTGCAGACCGACGCGGAATTGAGCGAGCTGTTCATGCGCGCATTCATCCTGCGTCGCATGGGCCTCATCGAGACCGGTCAGAGCGAGGTCATGCTGCTGGGCTCACGTCACTCATCTCACACGTTGCGATTGCGCGAGTTTCTCACTCGCAATGCATATCCGTTCACGGCGATCGAAGTCGAAAGCGACCCTGGTGTCGAAGCGCTGCTCGAGCGCTTTCACGTGCACGCAGACGAGTTGCCAGTGGTCGTGTGTCGTGGCGAGAGAGTGCTGCGTCGCCCGCGTAATCGCGACATCGTCGAATGTTTGGGAATGAATCCGCAACTCGACCTCACCCAAGTGCGCGACGTGATCGTGATCGGCGCGGGACCGGCAGGTCTGTCCGCTGCGGTTTATGCAGCATCTGAAGGTCTGGACGTGTTCGTCATCGAAGTCACGGCGCCGGGCGGCCAGGCCGCTTCGAGCTCCAAGATCGAAAACTATCTGGGTTTCCCAACCGGCATTTCAGGGCAGGCTCTCGCGGGTCGCGCTCTGGTGCAATCTCAGAAGTTCGGCGCGTTTGTGCACGTGGCCTGGCAGGCTGCGCGCCTGCACTGCGATTCCTGGCCGTACGGGGTCGAACTTTGCGATGGCCGAATCATCCGTGGAAAAAGCATCATTGTTGCAACCGGTGCGCAGTATCGAAATCTTCCGCTCGAGAATCTGCAGAAGTTCACCGGGCTGGGCGTCTACTACGCGGCCACACACCTGGAAGCGAAACTCTGCCAGGGCGAAGACATCATCATCGTCGGCGGCGGCAACTCTGCGGGTCAGGCAGCAGTGTTTCTGGCGAACACGTGTCGTCACGTGCACATCGTGATCCGCGCGCGCAGCCTGGCCGAAAGCATGTCGCACTATCTGATCCGACGGATCGAAGAGAATCCGC
The DNA here is from genome assembly GCA_045810085.1 of Povalibacter sp. Classification (GTDB taxonomy): domain Bacteria; phylum Pseudomonadota; class Gammaproteobacteria; order Steroidobacterales; family Steroidobacteraceae; genus Steroidobacter. Next base: position 2,394 of record JBJMWN010000013.1, read on the forward strand.
ACATCACGCTGCATAGCGAGACTGAGCTGACGTCCCTCGAAGGTGACGAGCATCTGGAACGCGTGAGCTGGCAATGCAAATCAACGGGCGAGAGTCTCACCGAAGACATCAGTCATGTGTTCCTGATGACTGGCGCAGTGCCCAACACGCAGTGGATAAAATCGTGCGTGCAACTCGATTCGAAAGAATTCGTCTGCACGGGTCCTGATCTGTCTCGCGAAGATTTACAAAAAGCCGCATGGCCTCTGCAGCGCGCGCCTTACCTTCCCGAGACGTCCTTGCCTGGCGTGTTCGCAGTCGGTGATGTGCGTTCGGGCAGCGTAAAGCGGGTGGCCTCCGCCGTGGGCGAGGGATCGATCTGCATCCAGTTCGTTCATCGGGTGCTGCCTGAGCTGGCGTCGCTGCAGGAAAGCCGGGAGCAGCCGCAAAAAAGCGCATAACGCACAAACGTCCGCACCGAGCAGAAGATTTCGTCGAGAACTCGAATGAGGGGCTGGTCGGATCATTGGCTAGGCAGTCCTGTTCCATTCACCATGTGCCTTTTGCGCCTTTTTGCGGCTAGATCATCTGAGGATTCACATGGCAACCCGAGGCTTCACAGGTAAGCGGCCGCCGAAGGGCACGGATGAGCGAGTGCCGCCGGGTCAATCGGTGACGGACGGATTTCCGGTGCTCGCTGCGACGCCGACGCCGTACATCCCCATGGATCAATGGACTTTCACGCTGAAGGTGGGACCGAAGCCGGTTGCGAAATGGAACTGGGAGCAATTCAACTCGCTGCCACAGACGCAGTTCACGCGAGACATTCATTGCGTGACCAAGTGGAGCAAGCTCGATACCGCGTGGGAAGGAGTATCGATTGACGATGTACTGGCCGCCGCGAAACTCGATCCGCCAACGCGATACACGCTCGCGCATTCGTACGGTGGCTATTCGACCAACGTACCTCTCGCAGATCTGATCGGCGGGAAAGCAATGATCGCAGTGCATTACGACGGCAAACCGCTCGAACCTAATCATGGCGGACCAGCCCGTTTGCTCGTTCCGCATCTTTACTTCTGGAAGTCAGCGAAGTGGGTTAACGGACTGCAATTCACGCAGCGAGACGAAGCGGGCTTCTGGGAACTGCGCGGCTATCACATGTATGGCGATCCCTGGCGCGAGCAGCGGTTTTCTGGAGATTGACCGAGCAACCCAACACGATTTCGGGAAAATGAAAAGTGTCTGTGTACGCGTGGCTTTCGGTAATTCAACTTCGTGGTAATCCGCAATCTCCCA
>JBJMWN010000014.1:0-20760 GCA_045810085.1 Povalibacter sp.
TAAAAACGGTGAAGTTCAAGAACCAACCCACGGTCACTCGAATCGAGCCCGGCGTCGCCATACGCGGCAATGAGCTGGCGCAGCTGTCGGACTACTACCGGGTAGTGTGGACTGGATTCCTGGTGCCATCAGAGTCGGGCATCTATCGACTGGGGATTCGCAGCCCAACCGGTACTCTCACGCTCGATGGCAAAGTGATCGCCGAACAGCGATTTGCCCCGTGGGGAACTCGTTCTGAGATGACTGAGATGACACTCGAGAAAGGTCATCGCTATCCGATTCGCGTGACGACCGAAGCACATTTGCTCGCCGGTATCGAGGTCCTGTGGAAACGCATTTCTCATGATGCCGATGCGGAGTTCGAGAAGGCTGCTGCCGAATCGGATGTGATCATCGCTGCTGTCGGGCTCACCTCGGACCTCGAAGGTGAGGAAATGAAAATCAACATCGAGGGCTTCTCCGGCGGCGATAAAACTTCGATCGATCTGCCGGCGAATCAGCGAAAGATGCTGGAACGAGCCGCGGCCACTGGCAAGCCACTCATCGTCGTGCTGATGAACGGCAGCACGCTGGACCTGTCGTGGGCGAAGGAGCATGCAGCCGCCATCATTGAAGCCTGGTATCCGGGTGAAGCAGGCGGTGCCGCAATTGCAAATGTGATCGCAGGGAAAATAAATCCTGCGGGTCGCCTGCCACTGACTTTCTATCGAAGCGTCGCAGACCTTCCCGCCTTCAGCGATTACTCGATGGTCGGTCGCACGTATCGCTACTTCAAGGGCACGCCGGTGTATCCGTTCGGCTATGGCTTGAGCTATTCGCGTTTCGAATACGCACCACTGAAGCTTGAAACGATCAATGGCGACATCGCCTCGGGCATTCGCGTCTCGACTACGGTGACCAACACGAGCGCGGTTGCGGGCGATGAGGTTGCCCAACTGTATCTGGATCCGCCGGAGTTCGAAGGAGCGCCGCGCGTCGCGCTGCGAGGCTTTCAACGCTTCAACCTGCGCCCGGGTGAACACAAGGAAATCTCTTTTCAGCTCTCTCCTCGCGATCTCAGTTTCGTCACGCGCGATGGCCTTCGAAAAGTATTTCAGGGCGAGTATCAGCTGTCGATCGGCTCGGCTCAGCCGGGTGATGGCTTGCCCTCGCAGGCGACATCCATGAAGGTAGCGAAAGAAATGGCGGTGCCTCTGTGAATCCTATCCATGCCAAACCAGGTTTTCTGCGCTTTGCCCACATGATGAATGTGCTCGTGTGCGAAGCACCGGGTCGCTTGATGCTCGAGAAGCGCCCGGTACCTGAGCGCAAAGAGGATGAGGTGCTACTGCGTATTCGACGCGTAGGCATCTGCGGAACGGACATGCACATCGTTCGGGGCACTCAGCCTTTCCTGACCTACCCGCGGATCATGGGCCATGAACTCGCCGCTGAGGTGATCGAAGCGCCCGACAATTTCCCGCTTGCCTTCGGCACACCGACTTTCGTTCTGCCCTACCTCAGTTGCGGTCAGTGCTCGACGTGTACTTCAGGAAGGACGAACTGTTGCCCTCGCCTGGAGGTACTTGGTGTACATCGCGATGGTGGGCTGGCTGAGTACGTTTCAGTGCCTCAACGATTTGTGTTTGGGGCGGAAGGGTTGACGCTCGATCAGATAGCGATGGTGGAATTCCTGTCGATCGGCGCACACGCCGTCAGCCGCGCGAAACTGCGCGATAACCAGCGAGTGCTGGTCGTTGGTGCAGGTCCGATCGGCATCGCGACTCTGCTGTTCGCGGGTTTGAGCGGTGCTCAGACCTGTGTAGTGGACACCAGGACGGATCGCCTCGAGTTCTGCCGCGAAGTGCTGGGCGTACACGATGCAGTGCTTGCAGATGCAAACACGTTGACTTCGCTCTCCGATCTCACCAACGGCGCGATGTTCGATGTCGTGTTTGATGCGACCGGAAACGCACGTGCGATGGAAACCGGATTCTCCTATGTCGCTCACGCCGGCACCTACGTATTCGTGTCGATCGTGACCGACACTATTTCGTTTTCAGATCCCGAGTTTCATCGGCGCGAAATGAGCCTGCTCGGAAGCCGGAATGCAACAGCGGCCGACGTTAATCAAGTCATGCAGGCCATTCGCGACGGTCGCATTCCGACCGATGCACTAGCCACGCATCGAACGGAGCTTGGCAGCCTTGCACGCGTACTCCCCACGTGGATGACGCCTGAGGCCGGCGTAATCAAAGGGCTTGTTGAATGTTGAATCGGGTCCGAAGCGTTCGCATCCATGAGTCGCCTAGTGGCGAACTGATGCAGCCGTAGCGGCAGGAGCAGCCGATGCCCGGGATCATTCGCGAGATCGACGCAAACCAGGTTGCTGACGCGACCTCTTTCGTTGCGCAGATCGCAGAGCCCTGTCAACCCGTCGTCCTGCGAGGGCTGATCAACTCGTGGCCCGCGGTTCATGCACACCAGCAGTCGCCCGTGCATTTCCAGCAGTACCTGTCGCAGTTCGACGCGGGAAAGGAAGTCGAAGTTTTTCAGGGCCGTCAAGGGATCGCTGGGAAGTACTACTACACGGACGATCTCACTCGATTCAATTTCGAACGCACTCGCATGCGCTTTCGCGATGCCCTCGAGCGCATCATTGCGAAACCGACTAGCGACACTGAACCTTCGCTTTATATGGGCTCAGTCCCGACTGAGGATTACCTGCCAGGATTCGCCAGCCACAATTCGCTGCGCTTTCTGAAATCGGGAATCGCTCCGCGTATTTGGATCGGGCATGCGTCGAATGTTGCCGCCCACTACGACACTTTCGACAACGTTGCCTGCGTGGTCGCCGGCGAACGTCGATTCACCCTGTTCGCGCCTCAATGCATCAGTCATTTATATGTGGGTCCGTTGGATCACACGATGGCAGGACAACCCGTGAGTCTGGCGGCATCTGCTGCGCCCGATGACGAGCGCTATCCACTCTTCAGAGAAATCCGGGATCAAGCTTTGACTGCGCAGCTTGGGCCCGGTGATGCGATCTACATTCCAAAGCTCTGGTGGCATCAGGTCGAGGCGACCAGCGCTATCAACGTACTCGTGAATTACTGGTGGGACGCGTTCAGCGTTGGCCCCGACGCACCATCAACGGCCCTGCTGCTGAGCATGATCACCCTATGTGAACGTCCCGAGACAGAACGACAGGCGTGGCGAGCGTTTTTTGATCACTATGTTTTCCGAACGAACGGCCATCCGCTCGCGCATCTCCCGCCTGCACAGCACGGCATCCTCGGTCCGCTGCAGCCGAGTAATTACGGACGAATTCGCGCACGCATCATGCAGCTGCTACGTGGCAGCTAAACCGCTGCGGTGATTCCAACTGATTAAGCGGAGCCGAGGATCAAACGGTTTCGTTTGTCGGCCAGCACCGCGATCTGCGTCAGCGATGCATTCATGATGTAGATGCGTTGAAGATCTCCCCGACGGAAGAGCTCGAGCGCGACGTGATCGGGGAGCGCATGAAGTGCGTCGAGACTGACTGTGTAGAGCCCTTTCAACTCGAGACGCTCGCCGTTATCGAAATTCATCGCTATGTCGATCTGCTCGACGAGCTTGTACTTCACCAGATTGCCAATGAACGCATCGGTTGACTCCAGGCCTTCCTTCAGCTGTCCAAGCACACGTTGAATGTGTCTGAGATGGGCGCTGGGTTGTTCGCCTTCATCGAACAGCGACTCACCCCGCAGTTCATTGAACCGCGGATTACTCACATCGATTGCGATCTGCTGGCCCGAGATGAAAAAGCCATCGCGTTGAAGATTGAGCGGCTGAAAGCCGCCGCGATCTGATGCGCTGGGCAGAAGGCACTCACCAGGCTTGAATCCAAGCATCGCCCCCACGTAGAAATTTCCAGTGGTCGAATCCTTCGTGAGAAGGATTGGGCAGCATGCAGCGGCCGCAGTGAATTCGCTTGCGACAATCTGCACGAAATGCCGATCGAAGTTCGCACCGGAAGCAAGGCGCAGTTTTCGATGATCCTGGGGATTCAGCATCTCAAAGCGAGTGCCGGATTGGGCCGCAGTGTCGGAACTTGTCATGCTCGCACTCATACGGCCTGCATCCCCTGCTCGATGATTTTGCGGATGAGCTCCCGATTGCGCGGAAGCCCGACGCGCAGCCGCTCGGCCTGTTGAACATTTTCGCGCATCGCACGCTCCGCATTTTTTGAATCCGCAGCCAACGCGAGTGGCTCAATCTCCGTGCGAAAGCCCATTCCATACAGCACGTACTGATAGCTTGCTGCCGGGAAGACTTCCTCGATTCGATCGAACTCGTCGTGGAACCACGGCGACTGATGACGCCAAAGTGTCAGAAGATCCTGTAAGCGCTCGGGAACCGTTTCCGGCAATCGATTGTCTCGCCAGAAGGCGCTGTCTTCTCGTTGGGTCAACACATAGTGAAGCTTGAGAAAATCGATGATTCTTCCCCATCGATAGGTTTGAGTCGCGTTGAAGCGAGCTGCAACGATGTCCATCACTTCGCGACAGGCCGGCATCTGCTCGGCAATCAGCTTTGCGCACATCTCGATGAGTACGATCGCTGACGCTTCAAGCGGCTCCAGGAAGCCAGCCGACAGACCGACCGCGACGCAGTTGCGCTTCCAGAATGTTTCTCGATGACCTGCTTTGATCGGAATCTTTCGGATTGGCAATGTCTTGCCCCGCGGCCCCAGATACTCGCGCAGCTCTCGTTCGGCTGAGTCATCTGAGCTGTGACGACTTGAGTACACATAGCCGATCCCGCGGCGCGTGGGCAGGCCGATATCCCAGATCCATCCTGCCGATTGCGCCGTGGAGATCGTGTGGCTCGCCATCGGCTCGGTGTCGCTCTGATAAGGAAGCTGGACCGCGAGCGCCGTGTCACAGAACAGTGTGTCGGTGCACGATTTGAACGGCACACCCATCGTCTCGCCGATGAGCAATGCTTTGAAGCCCGTGCAATCGACGAACAAATCGCCCTCGATCTCACCGGCCTGCTCCGTCGTCAGGCTTCGAATGTCGCCATCCTCGAGCAAGTGGACCTGACGCACGTCCGCCAGAACGTGCCGAACATTGAGTTTTTCGCAGCAGTGCTTCTGCAGGAAAGCAGCGAATTTTCCAGCGTCCAGGTGATAGGCGTAATTCGCAAGGGCTTCGTACTCAGCGGTTGCGATTGTCTTTGGCGCCAGTCCTTCGTCACACAGCTGACCTTGAGGGCACACCGCATCGCAGAAACTGCGGCCTTTGTTTTCGGCCAGCCAATGAGGAGCGAGATTGAGCTGAGAGAAGTTCTGCGGAAACATCAACGGATGATAGTAGGAGTCATCCGCAGTGCCGGTTGTCCAGCGTGCGAATCGCGCGCCTTGCTTGAATGAAGCATCGCACCGGCGAATAAACTCGGTTTCTGACACACCAATGCGGGACAACGTGCTCCGCAGTGTCGGCCACGTGCCCTCACCTACCCCAATGATCGGCGTGGTCGGCGACTCAACGAGCGTGACGGTGAAACCTCCAGGCATCCGACTTCGATGCTTGGCGGCAATGACCCCAGCGGTCAACCAACCCGCCGTGCCACCGCCCACGATTACGATTCTTTTGACGGGATGCACCATAGAAACACCGGCTCTTCGAAGCCGAAGACGATAGAGGGGATACCGACCCTTGTCGATACAAAGTATCTACACGGCCGATATCCCCTCCACCGGCTCCGCAGTGACTACATCCTGAACCGAGCGCCCAGTGCGTAGCGACGGCCATAGTCGAAGACATCCAGCAACTGGTTGTCGAAGCGACCGTGCGTGCTCTGCGTCTCGCCGGTGACGTTGATCGCCTCAAAGAACAGGTTCAGCTGATCGGTGAGCTGGTAGCTCGTGCTCAAGTCGATCTGCAGACTCGAGTTCACGAACGTCGGCTCAGCACCGAAGGCTGAATTGTTCTGGTTCTGACCGAACTGCAATAGATACTCATCGCGCCAGTTAGCCGCGACGCGCACCTCGAAGCCGTTCTTGTCATAGAAACCTATCAAGTTCGCGGAGTCGGCAAGACCCGTGATCGCGAATCCACTCTGCGAAATATCATTGCGATCGTACGGACGATCGGTGTCCACCAGCGTGACGTTCGCGTTGTACCCGAACCCACTGTCACCGAACACATGCTGCCAGGCGAGCTCCACTCCTTTGACAGTGGCATTCGGCCCGTTCACGCGCTGCGAGACGGTGTAGATGGCCGGCTTTCCGGTGGTCGGGTCGATGACGCCATTGATGGTCTGGCGTTGCGTACCTTGCACGATGAAATTCGTCACATCCTTCACGAACACATCGACCGCAGCGTAAGAGTTCTGCTGGTAGTACCACTCAACCGCGAAGTCAAAGTTATCGGACAGGTATGGATTCAACTCTGGGTTGCCACCGTTTGCCGTCAGCGCACCTACTCGCGGCAACGAGCCCACGTTCAACACCGGGTTCAAGAAGTTGATCGCGGGTCGCGTCAACGTACGTGAGGCATCGAACCGCAGATGCCATGCATCTGTCAGCTCCAGCTTCACATCCACGCTCGGTAACAGGAACGAATAGCTGCTATCGGTGCTGACCGGCTGAGTATCCGAGAACGTGGTCGTGAGAAGCGTTGGATCAGCCGCGCTCTGGGTCAGCGCCACTGGCACTCGTCCCAAGCCGGCCGACGTCACTTCCGTGCGCTCTTCGCGGACACCCGCGCTGAAATGGAAAGGCATATCCGCGATTGCTGTGTCGAACTTGGCGCGGACGAACGCGGATAAGGTTTTCTCAGTGATGTCCTGCACGCTGCCAGGATCCTTTTGCAGATCCAGTGAGCCGGTGTAATTGCAGCAGCCGTAATTGAAACCCGGGATGTTTTGCGCCTGAGGATTGCCTAATCCTTCAAGGAATCCATACAGGGCCCGTGGGTTATACACGAGCAGCGAAGGCGGCAACGCAGCGGCGCCGGAGAAGCCATTGATAAAGCCGCCGGTGTTGATGGTGCCCTGATACAAGCTCGTTGGGATCACAACACCCGAGGTGCGGCCTGACGGTGTCCCGTAGCCTGAGTACGCCTGCCAGAAATTATTGGCGAACGTGTTGCGACCTTCCAGTGTGTAGTTGTCATCGAGATAGCCAGCGCCCAAGTCCAACTGCAGATCATCCTGCTTCCACGTCGTCGTGAATCGCGCCTGCTTGATTGTGTCGGTGTTCTGTTGGCCCGTGCGCACCAGGACGTGCGAGCCGATAGCAGTGGGATCAAGATAGCGTGACTGGTCACCCGCAGGTCCGTAGGTTGTCAGCTGCGGGACTGTGTCGCTGCTGTCTCCCAAAACTCGAACGCCCAACGCCGTGCCGAGAGCGCCGCCGTAGCCGATATCCGCACCGTCGTTGGTCTGGCCGTCCGGATTCATTTCGCTCTTTGCATACGAAGCGTCAATGTCGAAACTCAGATTCTCAGACGCATCGATTTTGAAATTGATGCCTGTCTGATTTGTCTTGATGAGTTGCGTGTTGAAGCCTGCGTTCAAATCCATGGGGGTGCCAGGCTGAATAAAATCCACAACGGTACCGTTCTCGTCAAACGAGATGTTTCGCAGGTCCCTCGCACCGAACCACAGAGCAAAGCCGTAGGTTTCGGTTTCGATCTTCTGACGCGAGTAGTTGTCATCGATCGTCAGCAGCATGTTGTCGGAGGGGCGCCACTGGAATGCGATGCGTCCATCGACGCGGTTGTCTTCGACCTGCGATTGCTCAGCGCCGTATTGCTGCTGCCACCAGCCGACCATATTCCCGGCGTCGAGTTCCTGCTTGGTGCATGCCGAGGTCATCTGGCATGGAGCCAGCGTGTTGCTTCCTTCCCAGCCAGAGACGAATACGCGATCAGTGTCCGTCGCGCGCTCGGTATAGATGGCATCAAACAAAATGCCCATCGTGTCGTTCGCGAACGTATCGCTGAACAACAAGCCTGCAGTCGGTTTGGTGTCCCCTGATTCGTCTTGCATGGAGCCCGAGGCGCTCGCAACAAAATGTGAGCCCTCGCTATCGAAGGGCTTGGGGTACTGAATGTTGATGGTCGCACCGATGGAGCTCGATGAGAGCGTTACATCTGGGGTCTTCATCACGCTCATCGCGCCGACGAAATCCGCGCCGACGGTGCTGAAGTCGACGGCACGGTTGCCGCTTGCGGTCGAGATGCGTCGGCCGTCGAACAGCGTCTCGTTGAAGTCGCCACCGAAGCCACGCACTGTGATGCCGGTCGGCTCACCACGGGTGCCGGAGCGTTGAATCGACACACCGGGTACGCGCTGCAACGATGCAGCTACATTGGAGTCCGGAAATTTGCCGATATCTTCGGCGGAGATCATATCTACGACGCCCGAGGATTCACGCTTCACGTCCAGATTGCGCTGCAACGAACCTCGAATACCGGTAACGATCACCTCTTCCAGTTCCTGCGAGCTTTGGGCTCCCGTACTGGTGGTCTGCGCCATGGCTGGCAGGGCCGATGCTAGCGCTAACAAACTTGATGCGCCGGCAAGGGCAGTCTTGATCTGCTTCTTCATTGACTTGTCCCCCTGATGAATTTTTTGCCGTTCTCTGACGGCGGCCTGTGATCTTGTCTTACTTAATCACCACAACGGCCGGGGGTCAATACTCAGACTTTTTTTATTTTCGATGCCCTGGTCATTGCCATGCGCTATGTGGCTATAGCATTTGCCGATGGGCCGCGAGTGCTACTTTTACCGAGGAAAGTTGCTTTTTTAATCCGGCAGAACGGGAGACAAAAACGAGTCCACAGGTCTGCGCAATACAAAGGTGTGCGTGTGCAGCTCCGCAGTGTCGAGGTGCTGAATTATGCGGCTGATATAAAGTCGTACGAAATAGGCTTGCGGCGTGTCAGCAAATGACCACTGCGCGAACTAGGATCAGTGCCCGCCCATGCTTCGGGCCGCGGGAGGGCTACTGCGTGGCTTCCCCAACCTAGTGTCATGGATCTGCTCCGGACAACTCAGATGATGTACGTTCCGTCTTGAAAACGTTGCCTCGCAAGAAGCCATAACAATGAATGATCGAATCAGCATCACACGACGCGAGTTGGTTGCAGGCACAGCCGCTGTTGCGCTAACAACCCAGACTTCCCTCCTCAATGCGTCTTCCGATGGCTTTGCCGCCAAAGCACTTGCGCTTTGGTATCGCCAACCCGCCGAGGAATGGGTGCAGGCGCTGCCCGTCGGGAACGGTCGACTAGGCGCGATGGTGTTCGGAGGTGTTGCTCTCGAACGCCTTCAACTGAACGAGGACACGTTTTTCTCCGGCGGTCCCTATAACCCTGTAAATCCGGAAGCAAAAGACGCACTGCCTGAAGTGCGCCGACTGATTTTCGAAGGCAAGTATTCCGAGGCTCAGGCTTACGCCAATGCTCATGTCATGAGCAAGCCGCTGAAGCAGATGTCCTATCAGCCGATCGGTGACGTGTTGATCAACATGTTCGGTCTGGAGAACGTGGCGGACTACGTTCGCGAGCTCGATCTGGAATCTGCGGTGACACGTACTTCTTTCACCTCCGAACAGACCCGCTATGTGCGTGAGGTATTCGCTTCCAATCCAGATCAACTGATCGTGGTGCGACTCACATCGAGTCGTGCACGACGCATTCACGCGGCGTTTGCACTGACCTCGGTGCAATCTGCTGGGGTCAGCATCGAAGGCGATGACATGGTGCTGACGGGCACGGCTCCGAGCGAGCATGGTGTCGAGGGTCGAACCCGGTTCACGGTTCGGATGCGCGTGAATCAACGGGGTGGAGAGCGAACGATCGGCGAAGCCGGCATCAACGTCGCAGGAGCGGATGAAGTCGTCCTCAGCATCGCCATTGCCACCAACTATCGCCGCTTCGATGATCTGTCTGCAGACCCACTCGCGATTACACGAGCGCAGATCGATGCGGCTGCCAAAGATTACGCATCACTCTGGACGCGGCATCTGGATGACTACACCAAACTCTTTCGCCGCACCTCCATCGACTTGACCGGCAGTGAGGCCGCACTGACGCCGACCGATCAGCGCATCAGAGAATCCTCATCCGCAATCGATCCGGGCCTCGCTGCTCTATATTTCCAGTACGCCCGTTACCTGCTGATCTCGAGCTCTCGTCCCGGCACACAGCCGGCGAACCTGCAGGGTATCTGGAACGAGCGGCCGCATCCGCCCTGGGAAAGCAAGTGGACCATCAACGTGAACACGGAGATGAACTACTGGCTCGCAGACGTAGCAGGGCTGGGTGAATGCATCGAACCCTTGCTGCGGATGGTCAAGGACATCTCAGTCACTGGCGCCATCGCCGCTCGAGACATGTACGGTGCCCACGGATGGGTCGCGCACCACAACACGGATCTATGGCGTGCAGTGACGCCGATCGATGGTGCCCAGTATTCGCTCTGGCCCATGGGCGGTGTGTGGCTGCTTCAGAATCTCTGGGATCATTGGGAATTCACGCAGGACTCGGCGTACCTGCGAGAGATTTTTCCGCTCATGAAAGGCGCGGCTGAATTTTTCTTCGATACGCTGGTTGAGCATCCGACCGACGGATCGCTGGTAACAGTGCCGTCCATGTCGCCTGAAAACGAACACCCCTACGACGCCGCTCTCTGCGCCGGTCCAGCCATGGATCGCCAATTGCTGCGCGACCTGTTCGATCATTGCGCAGCGGCTGCAGAACTGGTCGGCAGCGATACCGGTTTTCGAGACCGCTGCAACAGCTTCCGCTCACGTCTTGCACCCGACCGCATTGGCAAAGCGGGACAACTGCAGGAATGGCTGGATGATTGGGACATGGATGCGCCTGAACTGAGGCATCGGCATATCTCTCATCTATATGCGTTGCATCCCTCCGATCAGATCACGATCGAAGATACCCCGAAGTTAGCAGCGGCAGCGCGACGCTCTCTTGAGATACGCGGTGATGAAGCCACAGGCTGGGGCCTTGCGTGGCGCATCAATGTCTGGGCGCGACTCGCGCAAGGCGATCATGCACATTCGGTCTTGCGCATGCTGCTCGACGCGCAACGGACTTATCCCAACATGTTCGACGCTCATCCTCCGTTTCAGATTGACGGTAACTTCGGTGGAGCTGCCGGCATCGCTGAGATGCTGCTGCAATCGCATCGCGGACGAAGTCGGTTGCTGCCGGCGTTACCCAAAGCCTGGCCTCGCGGGGAGATCACAGGAATAAGGGCGCGCGGCGGATTCATTCTCGATCTGCGCTGGTCAGAGGGCACACTCGAACGAGCGATCGTCGCGAGCACCGCTGCAGAGAAGCGCAGCATCGTGTACCGAGGTCAGCAACTCGAGGTACAGCTGAAAGCGGGTCAGCGCCGTACTTTGATCTGGAAAAACAATCGCCTGCAGTGGGCATGATCTATCTGCGCACCGCTTTCCATGAGCTAGGAAAGAATCGAGACACACCGGCGCATTCACTTGCGCCGATGTGCTCAACCTACACACGGTTGGGGGAAGCGCGTGTATCCAAAAAGGTGGGATTACTTACGACACCCCGCCTTGAAGCAAAGATTGCGCGCTCGCTAGCTGAGCGAAGAGCGCAGACAACAGCAGAGTAGTTTTGAAGAGCGACTTGCCGGTCATCGCCGCGGTTCGCTTTGTTTTTCGAACAGTGACAATGCTCATTCCTTACCTGTTCCTGCCGACTGGAACAGTCTTGGCGCGAAATCGTTGAGAGCGCGGCGCCACGTTTGCCACTCGTGATCGGTTCCTTGCGACTCGACATAGACATGCTGGATGCCGGCGTCGGTCAACGCGGTGTGCAAACTCCGGATGCCATTACGCATGCGTTCCGGCTCCGCTGTGCCAACACCGAGCCAGAGCACGTGAACTTTTTTCGCGAAGGCTGCTGGGTCTGCAAAAACGCCGTTGTATGCGGTCTTCGGATCGAACTTGGAATCAGGCGCAAGGAGTCCGCCAGCACCGCTGAATCCACCGATGTGCGAGAACAGATCCAGATGATTGAGAGTGATCTGAAACGTTTGCATACCGCCCATGGACAGTCCAGCCATGGCTCGATGGTCGCGATCTGCAACCGTTCTGAACGTCGCGTCGATGTATGGAATCAATACTTGTGTCACGTCCGCTTCGAATGTCGACGCCATGTCTTGCATGGCTTTCATCATTTCAGGGGAACCGAACGGCTTGCCAGTGAGATCCGGAGGAGCTTGTCCTGCCCGTCGTGCGTAGCCGTACGCCATCACGACGATCATCGGCTTCGATTTCCGAGCTGCGATCAGATTGTCCAGAATGAAATTTGCGTGACCCTGCCGCACCCAGCCGGTCTCATCTTCGCCACCGCCGTGCTGCAGATAAAGCACCGGATATCGTGTTTTTGTTTGCGCATCGTAGTCTGGCGGCAGATACACCAACGCGTGACGCCACGATCCAGTCACTTTGGAGTTGTACCAAACCTCCCGCACCTGACCATGAGGAACATTCTGGATCGAATAATACGTGGCACCTGGTTCAGGAACTTCGACCGCGCTGACGTAGCGACTGCCGCCAAAGAATGATCGGCTTCCCGGATCTGCGATGTCCGCCCCGTCCACATTGATGACGTAGTAATGCAGGCCGGGAACGAGAGGCTCAGTGGTCATCGTCCAGTACCCGTCCGAGTCTTTCTGCATGTCGACTTTGGGACCGCTCCAGAAATTCAGTTTCACTTTGGTCGCATCTGCTGCTTTGACGCGTATCTGGACGCGGCCCGTCGCATCGACCCGTGGATAGGCTGCATCCCAGACGTTTGAAGTTGCGGGTACGAACTCGCTGGACGCTTGCGCCCAACTCACGCTCGCGAATATCAGCGCCGCCAGCGCGACGCATGTCCTGGAAATAGTTGCGCCGGCCACGCGTGCTAACGCTAACAACATCGAAGTGCAAACAAGCCCTATCGATCTGGCGTGCATATTCATCTCCCCCAAGCTCAACAAATGGTGTTCTTGCTCTTACTAAAGCATCGGCCCATCGCTCCGGTCAATCCTCGTACATATCGTTTCTACTGGAGTGGCCTGTTCCCAGAAACTCACGAGGCACCATAGGTATTTCTTATGCCCTTGAGTCTGCGTGCTGTCCCACTGACGAGATTAAGGTGCGAGGCCGCGCGTGCGCACTGATGCAATTCGTGACCAGCGCTAGACACACGTGTCGCGATTGTCGTCGGCGAATCACGTGCTGGGTGTCGGCGCAATCGGGGCACACTTCACATCAAAAGAAGCTTCGAAGCGAATACTCCTGTGTCCAACGCTCGACAACATCTCGACAGTTATAGCGAAAACAGAAACATCCAAGAGCAACCGCAAATGCCGTTAAAAGCAGGTCAACGTGCTGCTCTGTCGGCATGAGAGCTACGCGTTAGTCAGCATCTATCAAGGCTTACAGCTGGCATATTCTTTTCGAATAGGCTGCCGTGCAGAGACAGGCGCGCGAGATACGTCTTCGGGAACGCTCATCCGCAATTCTCAATGCGCGGGCACGCCGATCTCGTTGCAATATTTATTTCTTGTGGGCCGAAGACTTATCAACGAGTGCGCCTGAAAACTTTCACTGCGTGGGATTCACCGCAACTTGACACTCCGCGAGCCCACGCGGTACAAGCCGGACATATCAGACATATAGGATATAGGAAACACAAAACGGCTAAGAGCGGCCTCGTCTGCTGGTTTAGCAAGCAGATGCGACCGCTTTGAAATGCGTCTCGCAATAACTGATCGATAAAATCGGGGGGATTCCAAATGCACACGTCGCGCTTACTTCGCCTGTCTATCGCCGCATTGACGGCGGCAGCAGCATCTGTTTCCGGGGGAGCGGCTTTCGCTCAACAGCAGACACCCCCACCGCCCGCACCTACAGGCACCGCGCAGCCGCAAGGTGGCCTGGAAACGGTCGTAGTGACTGGAACCAGTATCCGTGGCGTGGCCCCGGTTGGATCGAACCTCGTGTCAGTGGGTGAAGTCGAACTCGAGAAAACGCAAGCCACTAATCTGTCCACGCTGGTCAATACGATTCCGGCGCTGAGCACTAACGGATCATTGGCGCAGGGCGAGAATCTATGGTCTTTCTACTCGCCTCAGATTCATCAGCTGGGTGGATCGTCCTCGAACACGACCCTGGTGATCATCGATGGCATGCGCGCGCCTGGTGGCGGCGCGCAATTCAATCAGATTGACCCGAACATCCTTCCAACCTCAGCAATGCAGAGCGTTGACGTGCTGGCCGACGGCGCATCGTCGGTGTATGGCTCCGACGCGGTTGCGGGCGTTGTCAATTTCGTGACCCGACGCACCTTCGATGGCGCGCAGGTCAACACTTCTTACGGCGTTGCTGATAACTACGACTCGTTCGACCTGAACGGCATCTGGGGCACGACCTGGGATACCGGCGGTGTGTATGTGGCTACTCAGTACAGCGAACAAACAGAGCTGTTCGTGAAGGACCGCGATTGGGCGAGCAAAGGCGATTACCGCGATCAAGGCGGGTCGAACACCAACAGTTTCACCTGCGACCCCGCCACGATCCGAGTCACGGGTGTGAGCAGTGGCACCGCACCCGGCGGCAGTCTCATTTTCCTGTCTCCGGACGCCGCAGCGCCGGTGGCGAATAACGCCGCATTGAACGGCAACTGCAATACCTCGATCTACAATTCCTTCATTCCTTCGCAGACCCGCATCAACGGAATGGTGAAGGTCGTGAATGACTTCACATCGAAGTTCTCGGCATCCGCCTCGCTCCTCTACAACCGCAACGAGACACATGCCGCTTCAAATCCTGGTCAGCTCAACAATACGACCACATTTGGAACCGGCGCCGGTGTGGCTGGGCAGCAAAATCCATTCTTCACCGCACCCGCTGGTGCTCCTGCCGCAAACGCGGAGATCATCAATTGGCTTGCACTGCGGGAAGACGGTCAGTACGGAGCCACCAAATCGCAACAGGACGTCATCTACGCCAACGTCGTCCTCGATTACCAATTCAACGACAACTGGTCGATGACATTCGCTGATTCAGTCGGCTGGAACCGTTCATCGTTGGACGGCTTCAATCAGTTCTGCGCTGTGTGCGCCACGCTGGCCCTGAACGGAACCACGCAATCCAGTGCCAACACGACGACCTCGAGCGTTCCTGGTAAAAACGTGGTGGTGCTGCAGCTACCGCTGTCGGCCACTAACGCGCTCGATGTCTGGAGCCAAGGCGCAGCAAACCGCACCGATCCGCTGGTGCTGAACTCGCTCTACACGAACAATACGCAAAACAATAACTACAACACGTTCAACCAGGCACGCGCGGTCGTGCGCGGTGATCTATTCAATTTGCCCGCCGGTCCGTTCCGCGTCGCCTTCGGCGGCGAATTCATGTGGCAGGATCAGCAGCAGAAGCTGAGCGCACCCAACAACACAGGTCCGACGACGCTTGGCTCGGGTTATCGCGTCTACAATTATGACCGCGATATCGTGTCGGCCTTCGCAGAAGCGGTCGTCCCATTGGTCTCCTCGGATTGGGACATTCCGATGGTGCACAGTGTCGATCTCAGTCTCGCGGTCCGTTATGACGATTTCTCGGACGTGGGCGACACCACGAACCCGAAGTACGGCATCAACTGGGACATCATCGAAGGACTCCGCATTCGCGCCAATTACGCCGAGTCATTCGTGGCGCCGCCGATCGCTGTCATGGGCGATCCATCGCAGGGTTATCTCTATGCGTCGGGCAGCGTTGGCGTGCCTAACCCATCGACACTCAACGTACCGGTTGGCCTCTATCCTCAGGTCGTGGGCGTGCCAGGTGCGGTTGAGGCCAACACCAACATCCCCTGCAGCGCGACTTCTGTGTCCTGCACCATCGGACAAAATGGCAGTGCGATGCGTCGTCAGCTCGGCGGCGGTTTCTCGCAAATGGGACCGCAATTCGGTGAGAGCTACTCGATCGGAATCGATTTCATACCCAACTTTCTGGCGGGCTTCAGAACCTCAGTGACGTTCTTCCATAATGACTTCACTGGAGGAGTGAACTCGCCATCGCCAGCATCGATCACCGCGTCTGGATCCGATCTGCTCACGATCTGTCCGTCCGGATGCACGCAGTCGCAGATCCTCGAGTTTGCAAACGTTGCGAACGGCTCGACCATCGGTGGATCCATTCCGCCCGCGGTGTACTACTTGATCGACCAGAGCACGCGCAACTGGCTGAATCTGTCGATCGAGGGTTACGACGCGCAGGTCGACTACCACTTCGACCTTGGCGAGCGAGTCAAGGCCAGGGCCGGCGTCAGTGGCACGTACTTCACGAAGTTCGATCAGCACTTCGGTACGAATCCGACGTTCTCAGTGCTCAACACCTCGGGCTTCAACGGCGTGTTCCCATCCATCCAGTTCAAGACTCGCGCTTACGCGGGCTTCGATCTGGGCAAGTTCTCGGCTGATCTGTTCTGGAACTACATCGGCGATTACAACAACTGGAGTGGCAGCACCATCACCCCGCTCACTCGGGATGCCAACGGCAATCCTAACGGCGGTGGCGATACGGTCGAGGCGACGAACACGCTCGATCTCCATCTCGCTTACAGGCTGTCGCTCGGAGGAGTGTTCGATGAGGTGAATCTGTCGCTCGATGTCCGCAACCTTACGGACGAGGATCCGTCGTTCTTCAACGGAAACCAGGGCGGATTCATGGGCGGCGCGTGGGGCTACGACAACTACACAGCAAATCCGATCGGGCGTTTGATCACGGTTGGAGCGCGAGCCAACTTCTGATCTGGCAATTCAAGTGTCTGTCCCGCTGCAAGCGGGACAGACACTGTTTGCATCGGCCCACCGGTGTGTTCTGATGACTTTCAGACGCCGCATCTGAAAGGGCTCGATCAATGCCGGATACCCTGAGACAACTTGTCATCGTCGGCGGCGGCGCCGCTGGATGGATGACGGCTGCGGCATTGTCGCGGCTGCTCAAACCCCACGATGTATCTGTGACGCTCGTCGAATCCGACGAGATCGGCATCATCGGTGTGGGCGAAGCCACCATTCCCGACATGCTGCAGTTCAATCTGTTTCTCGGCATCACCGAGTCCGAGCTGATGCGTGCAACCCAGGCGACGTTCAAGCTCGGCATCGAGTTCGTGGACTGGTCGGGCAAAGGATCGCGGTACTTTCATCCGTTCGGTTTCCACGGCATCGACATCGACGGCATCGACTTCCATCAGTGGTGGCTATGCTGCAAGGCGAACGGACATGCGCATGACATCGGCGACTATTGCCTGACTGAAATCGTTGCGCGAAAAAACAAGTTCGGATTTCCAGATACTCGCGTTGCCGGCGCACCCGCCTCCTATCTGCGTTACGCCTATCATTTCGACGCCGCGCTCTATGCACGCTTTCTTCGCCAGTACGCCGAACAGCGCGGCGTCAAGCGAGTCGAAGGCAAGGTCTGTGAGGTGTTGCGTCATCCTGAGAGCGGCAATGTCAGCGGTGTGCAATTAGCAAGCGGGCAAAAAGTGACGGGAGAATTCTTCTTCGATTGCACGGGCTTCCGCTCACTGCTTCTGGGTTCGGCGCTCGGCATTTCCTGGACGGATTGGCGTCACTGGTTGCCGTGCGATGCAGCGCTGGCGGTGGCGTGTGAGCATGATGGTCCACTGCGTCCATACACGCGGTCGACCGCCCGATCGGCGGGATGGCAATGGAACATACCAACCCAACAGCGCACAGGTAACGGACACATCTACTGCAGCGAGTTCATGAACGAGGATGAAGCGACGTCTTCGCTAATGAACAACCTAGGCGGCCGCGCGCTCGGCACGCCGCGCCTCATCCGATTCGCGACCGGACATCGCAGCAGATTCTGGGAAAAGAACTGCGTCGCCATTGGTCTGTCGGCTGGCTTCCTGGAGCCGCTGGAATCGACTTCGCTGTATCTCATACGACAGGGCATCAGCCGCTTCATTGCACTCTTCCCTGACGCATCGCTGCCATCGATCATGCGCGATGAATACAACCGCTGGATGCAGAAAGATTTCGAGCAGGTTCGTGACCTGCTCGTGTTTCATTACTACGAAAATGGTCGCGACGAACCGTTTTGGCAGCATTGCAAGAGCATGAGCATTCCCGAGAGCCTTCAGCGCAGGGTGACTCTGTTCCGCGAGGGCGGACGTTTCCTTCGCAATGAAGGTGAACTCTTTCCGAACGCGAGCTGGGTCGCAGTCATGCTGGGCCAGGGGGTGATCCCGCGGGTAGTCGACCCTCTCATCGCGTCCGCGCCGGTCTCCGAGATCGAGGGCAAACTGCAATTGCTTCGGCGCGCAATGAACGACTTCGCCGGCACACTACCCTCGCACGAGAGCGCCCTGCGCAGCTACGGCGCGGCTGACGCAGCAGCAATCACTGCTTGAATCGAGTCAGCTCTGGTGCATAGCACGATGATCGGCGCATGCTTTGCGCATGAGCGACTCACACTTCAATCGACGACGTTTTCTGCTGTGCTCTCTGGGCGCCGGTCTGCCGCTTCATCTATTGTCGTTGCCTGCATTCGCAAACACACCATCTGCGAGTTCAACGAACGCGCTCGTGCCGCGACCTGGCGCGAAGCCTCGCAACATTCTCTTCGTGCTCACCGATGATCATCGATACGACGCGATGGGATTCATGAGCAAACGCGGTTACCCGCACACACCTGCGCTCGATCGGCTTGCACGCGATGGCGTGCATTTCAAGAACGCTTTCGTAACGACTGCACTGTGTTCGCCTTCGCGAGCGTCGATCCTCACCGGTTTGTACGCGCATCAGCATCGCGTCGTCGACAACAATCATTCGATCAGTCCCGATCTGGTGTTCTTCCCTCAGTACCTGCAGCGCGCGGGCTATCAGACCGCGTTCATCGGCAAATGGCACATGGGCGGCGACGTCAAGGGTGAGATCGAAGATGACTCACCACAACGCGGCTTCGATCACTGGGTGAGTTTTCCGGGTCAAGGCACTTATCTTCCAAGCAAGTCAGGTCTGAATGTAAACGGCGTGCGCGTACCGCAGAAGGGCTATATCACCGATGAGCTCACGGACTATGCGCTGCGTTGGCTCGAGCAACGATCCACCGACAAGCCGTTCTATCTGTGTGTCTCGCACAAAGCCGTGCACGCGGACTTCATTCCAGCGGACAGACACAAGGGCCGCTACTCGAAGGAACGTTTTGAGAAACCCGCGACCTGGGATCCATTGCCCGGCAAGGAATCGCTGCGACCCATGTGGGTACAGAATCAACGCAACAGCTGGCACGGCGTCGACTTCCCGTATCACAGCACGCTCGACATCGGTGAGTACTACAAGCGCTACTGCGAGACGTTGCTTGCCGTCGACGAAAGCATCACCGAGCTGCTGGAGCATCTGCGGCGTCGCGGGCTGCTCGAGTCCACGCTCGTGCTTTACATGGGAGACAACGGCTTCGCGTTCGGCGAGCACGGCCTGATCGACAAGCGCACCGCGTACGAAGAGTCGATGCGCGTGCCGATGATGATGCACTGTCCCGAGCTGTTCAAAGCCGGCACCGTGGTCGACGAGGTGGTCGCGAACATCGACATCGCGCCGAGCTTGCTGGATGCTTCCGGGCTGCAGCCGCCGAGTCATATGCAAGGACGCAGCGTCTTGCCATTAGCACGCAACGAGCGCATCGCCTGGCGCGATTCACTGCTTTACGAGTACTACTGGGAGCGTAACTTTCCCCAGACACCGACGACGCATGCCGTGCGCGGTGATCGCTACAAGTACATTCGCTATCACGGGATCTGGGATATCGATGAGTTGTATGACCTGAAAGCCGATCCTCTCGAAGCCAACAATCTGATCTTTGCGCCGGGCCATGAAGGCATCGTCGAGAAGATGAACCATCAGTTGTTCGATATTCTCGAAGCCACCGATGGCGCGTCTATGCCGCTGTCTCGCGATGCAGGTGAAGTCCAGCGTCTGCGTCGCTCGGATCGCGCGAAGGCCGCAGAGTTTCCGCCACAGCTATTGAAGAAGCCCACGCCATGATTCGATCGATTCGCTTCATCTGCTTGTCTATGCTGCTGATGATCAGCGTCGGCGCATCCGGAGCGACTTCGCGCAATGTGTTGCTCATCATCGCCGATGATCAAGGCCTCGATCTTGGCGTGTATGGCAATCCCACACTGAAGACACCGGTGCTCGACGCACTCGCCGGCCGAGGAACGTTGTTCACTGAGGCGTTTGCGACGGTCTCTTCGTGCAGTCCAAGCCGATCGGTCATCTACACAGGCCTTTATTCGCATTCGAACGGCATGTATGGATTGGCACACGATGTCCATAACCAGCATCTGCTGCCCTCGGTGCGTACGTTGCCGCAGCTGCTGAAGAGCGCAGGTTATCGAACTGCACTCGTGGGCAAGAAGCACATTCTTCCTGACGCTGCCCTGCCGTTCGATGCGGAGCTCGCACCTGAGATTTCGGGCAATCGCGACGTCGCATTCATGGCGCGCGAGGCGCAGAAGTTCATGTCTGCAAACCGCGAGCAACCGTTTTTTATGATCGTTGGATTCAGCGATCCGCATCGTGCCGCGGAGAATTTTGGCAACACTCGTGAATGGCCAGGCTTTGCTCGCGTCACTTACGATCCTGCGAAAGTGGTCGTCCCTCCTCACCTGCCCGACCTACCCGAAGTCCGACGTGATCTCGCCGACTATT
>JBJMWN010000015.1:0-3764 GCA_045810085.1 Povalibacter sp.
CAGGCCGGCGTATTCGGCACATGGATGTGCCCGCCGCTCGCCAAGTGGTGAGCGAGGGCAAAAGTCGCACCTTTTGACCCGAGCAAAGACGCTCGTGACAGGATGTCCGAGTCGTCGCTCCTAACGGCTGCGGTTCACAAGCAGCTGTTTCGTGCCACTAGAGTGACCGGTATGTCACCTGCGCAAGCATTGCAACTGCGCTTGCCCATCACGTCGTCTTCCGACACCCTGCTTTCAACAGATCAAAGGTACTGAAGATGCGTACATGGATTGCTGTTGTGATGGTCCTCGTGGGATTCACGAGTGCGTCCATTAGCGCAGCGGATTCTTCCTCTGCCATTACGGTGTTCGCCGCTGCGTCCCTCACCGATGCGCTCCAGCAGATCGGAGAAGAGTTCTCAAAGACTACGCATACGACCGTGCGATTCTCATTCGCAGCGAGCTCTGCATTGGCCAGACAGATCGAATCGGGGGCCGCCGTTGACGTGTTCGTTTCGGCTGACCAGGAATGGATGGATTATCTGGATTCGCGAAAACTGATTGAGCCGGGCACGCGGCGCGACGTGGTCGGCAATCGCCTCGCATTAGTTGCACCCGCAGACAGCAAACTGGCGTTGAAGATCCAGCCTCATTTTGCGCTGCTGGCTGCATTGGGTCCGAATGGTCGCCTGGCCACCGCAGATCCCGACTCGGTTCCCGTTGGCAAGTACGCGAAAGCGGCGCTCACGTCATTGGGTGTGTGGCCGCAGATCGAATCGCGACTGGTTCGCGCTGAGAACGTGCGAGCCGCACTCGCGTTCGTCGCTCGTGGCGAAGTTCCACTGGGCATCGTTTATGAGACAGATGCGAAAGCCGATAGCGCAGTGAAGCTCATCGATCTGTTCCCAGCGTCTTCACATCCAGCCATCGCCTACCCTGCTGCTGCAATGACGGGCGCAAAGCCGCAGGCGCGTGAATTCGTGAACTTCCTGAGCTCGCCGACCGCACGCGCAATTTTCACGCGTGCGGGTTTTCAGATGGTTGGCTCAGCTCCTTGAAGCCGGGAGCCTCACTCACTTAAGCGACACGCTCTTCGGCACCGCTGGCCGCCTTCACTGCGTTTGGCACGAACGCGGTCTGAAACATTCGCGTTCTGCGTTCGCGCCAGTTCTCAACAATGCGGTGTAAGGCATCGAGACCATGCGTGAGGGCCGCAGGACCGGGCTGTTGAAAGAGCGATGAGTCCATGCCGTGCACTTCGCCATTCACCACAGCCGGTACATGCTTCCATCCCGCTCGCGATTCGACACGCTCAGTCTGAAAGGGCTTGTCGTTCCATGCGCCGATGATGATGTCGGGTTCGCGCCGGACCACTTCATCCAGATCGTGGACGATACGTTCTTCCTGCCGCGCACGTGCCGCAAGCTCAGGAAAGCAATTTGCGCCACCGGCGATATCGATGAGCTCAGAGACCCACGTGCAGGCACTGATGGAAGGCTGCTGCCACTCTTCGAAATAAATTCTCGGACGACGTTCCTCGTGCGAGCGTGCACGAATCGCTTCGATACGCCATTCAAGACTTGAAGCGAAAGCTGTCGCCGCATGGTCGCGCCCAACCAGCGCGCCGACGATACGGATCATGCTGAGAATGCCGAGCACTGATTCCTGACTGAACAGATGCACCGCGATGCCTCGTTGAGCCAACGAGGCAAGTACATCAGCGTGCTTCTGCCCTGAGCCGAGCACAAGATCAGCTTCGAGCGCACAGATGCGCTCTACACAGGTATCTGTGTGCACGGAGAGGCGTGGCTTGCGCTGTTGTGTGTCGGGTAATCGTCCGACCGGACCCGACAGACCTACGATGCGATCACCTTCATCGAGCAAGCAGAGCGTTTCCGCAGTTTCGGCACTCAGACAAACGATTCTGGACGGATGTGTATTCATGTCACTACCGTGAGCCGCAATGATGAGCGCGCCAGGAGAGTCCAGTGGACTATGGTCGCGCGACAAAGTTTCGCGAGTCGGGTCGGTTCTCATCGCTCGCCGCCTCATCGCGGGACGACCAGCGACAACCCCGACGCAAACCTCGACTGAAAGACTCGCGCTCTTCAGCCGACATGTGTTTCCAACGTTCGTGGAGATGATGGCGATGCGCCGCATGATGTCCGCCGAAGAAACGCATGCCGCCGAACAGCAGCCGCCCGAGCACGAACAGGCCGAGTCCCTGCCAGAACGTAATGCTGCTGAGCCCGAACAGCGGTGGCAATAACCAGTTCCACAGCGCCATGACCAACCAGCCGAGTGCAGCACCAGCGACGACGATTAATGCCACCACACCGACTGCTTTTCTCAACCACCAACGATGCATGCTCATGATCAAGGCACTCCACGATTCGCATACTCTTCGAAAATGTCCCGCAGTCTGTTACGCAGATGTAAAACCGCTGCGTGCTTGCGGGCCAGTAATGTATTGACGGTGACGCCGGTCTGTTCGGAGATCTGTCTGAAACTTGCGCCTTCGATCTCATGCGCGATGAACACATCACGTTGGATGGCAGGCAGCTCATCGAGCGCAACGAAGATCTCATCGAGCAGAAGCTGACGTGCGAATGCTGATTCGGGGCCAGCGTCCGCATCGGGCAGCAGCCGTTCGAGTGTCAGCTCTTCGTCATCGCCTTCCTCTCCCTCGGACCAAGAAACCTCGCGCCCTGCCTTACGAAACCGATCGGTGATCCGGTTGCGAGCGACGCGGTAGAGCCACGCACCCACCTGTTCGATCGGCTTCATCAGGCGATACGCCTCGATGAGCTCGGAAAAAACATCCTGAAGAATGTCGTCTGTATCGCGCTCGTCCATGAAGCGCCGGATGAACTGGCGCAGCCGCGGACGCTCACGATTGACATCAGCAACGATGCGCTCGTTCTGCTCGCGAGTCATGGGCGGGGACTGGACCATCGTCGTCATACACTCTCTATAGACGTATGACGCATCCGTTTATTGACACTTCTTGCTAAAAAAACCGCGGCATCGAGGCCGATAGCAATTTCGATCAAACGGGGCGCCTGCAAGCTCGATATATAAGCATCTCGAGATCTCTGACGGGCCACCATTGACCGGTAGTCTGGTGCCGTTGGCCTTAAGAGACTTCGCAGATCATCAATGACCGGAGCTGTGATGACGCCGCTCGCCAAAGCCCTTTGGTATATCAATAGCCACTATCGCGAAGAACTTTCGCTCGAAGACATCGCGCACTGTGCCGGCGTTTCCCGCTTCCATCTGTTACGGGTGTTTGGCAATGCGACCGGTCGATCGATGATGAAGTACGTGCGTGCCTTACGTCTTTGCGAAGCGGCGCGACGATTGGCGCAAGGGAGCGAAGACATCCTGTCCGTTGCGATCGATTCGGGCTACGCCTCTCACGAGGCTTTTACTCGCGCTTTTCGCGAACAGTTCGGCGTCACACCGGAAAGCGTCCGCAAGCAGCGACATGTCAACAATCTTCCACTGCTGGAGCAATTCACCATGAGCACCTTGCCTGCGATCAGCTTAGAGCCACCACGATTCCAGGATGGCAATGTCCTGCTCCTTGCAGGACTGTCAGAGCGGTACACGGCGGATCAATGCGGCGCCAACATTCCCGCACAATGGCAAAAATTTGGCCCGCATCTAGGCCACGTGCCCGGGCAACTCGGCAACATCGCCTATGGCGTCTGCTACAACTTCGACGAAGCGGGCAACATGGATTATCTATGCGGTGTCGAGGTGACAGAATTTTCTGACCTGCC
>JBJMWN010000016.1:0-16831 GCA_045810085.1 Povalibacter sp.
GGCATCATGGCCTGGCTCAATATCGTTGCGATCATCATCGTGCAGAAGCCCGCTCTCCTCGCGCTGAAGGACTATGAAGCGCAGCGGAAAGCAGGACTGGATCCGGTATTCGATCCTGACAAGCTCGGCATCAAGAATGCGGAACTGTGGCGGGAGATCGCGATGAAATCGGACACTGCAGCGCCGCAGAGCGTGAGCGTCGCTCGAGCAGAAGCGTAACGCGTCTTACCTCGAGCTTTCTGAAAGTGCCACGTAGGCACCCAAGCCGATCATCGTGAATCCGGAGACTTGATTCATCGCATGAGCGCGCGACGCCTTGGTCGCGCTCGAAGCCAGAACTCGCTCGGCGGAGATCACTACGATCACATCCACCAGCGTGTTCAGAAAAACACAGATCGAGCCGAGCAGCAGGAACTGCAAAGTTGCTGGCGCAGCCTGATTCACGAATTGCGGAATGAATGCCAGGAAGAACATCGCTGTTTTGATGTTCATGGCTTCCACCAATACTCCTTCGGCCAACGCACGCCGTGCGCCCACACTTTGGACCACCACTTTCTTCAGTGCAGAGCGACTGGATCGCAAGGTGCGAATGCCGAGATAGATCAGGTAGGCAGCGCCGATGTACTTCACTGACGAATATGCCGTCGCTGATTTCGCGATGAGCAGCGACAAGCCCAGCGCTGCTGCGCAGACGTGGACCAAACCGCCGAGCGCAGTTCCGAGACACGAAGCCAGCCCTTCTCTGCGTCCACCCGTCACGGTTCGCGCCACGACATAGGCGATGCCCGGACCGGGCGTGATCGCAAGCAGCGTTGCCGCTCCCAGAAAGACGATGTAAGCGGAGCTCATCGTTCACTCCGCATTCGAAGCCACGGCGAAGGCGTTGCGTAAGTCCTCAATGAGGTCGCTCTCATCTTCGATGCCACACGAGAGCCGCATGGTGCTGGGCGTGACAGCAGCCCACTCGCGTTCAGATGCATTCAAGTCGCGCGGCATCATCAGCTGACCCGGCTGAACCAGCGACTCCGTCGATCCGACGCTGGCTGCGAGCACAAAAATCTTCAGCGCGTTGGCGAACGACTCGGGCTTGAGGTGCGGCGCCAGATCGAAAGTCACCAACGTGCCCATGTCGTGCATCTGCCGAGTCGCAAGCGCGTGCTGCGGATGAGACGCGAGCCCCGGATAGCGAACGCTCCTGACCGCTTCGTGAGACTCGAGGAATCGGGCCACTGCAGCAGCGTTGCTGCACTGACGTTCGTAGCGCAGGAAATATGTTTTGAGCCCGCGCTGAGTCAGAAATGCTGCGTGTGGATCCAGCGTCGAACCCTGAACGATGAAATCACCCTTGATGCTGTCGATCAATTCCTGCCGCGCGATCACGGCACCGCCCATCACATCGCCATGTCCGGCCGCGTACTTGGTGAGGCTGTGCACGAACACGTCGATGTCGAATTGTCCATGGTTGTGAAAGCCGGCGAATGTATTGTCGAGCACCGTCAGCGAGCCATGCTTGCGTGCGGCTGCGGTGATGAGTTCGATATCTGCAATCTTCAGGACGGGGTTGGTCGGCGACTCGAACAACACCAGGCGAGTGGGCGTCGCTGCGAGCGTCTGCTCCAGCATCTGCGGTTGTTCGATCGACAGGATCGTGTGCTTCACGCCGAATCGTGCCAGCAACTTTCGAACAGCATGTCGGGATGGTTGATAAGACTCGGCGAACAGGACGACGTGGTCACCCTGACGGCACAGCGCCATGAGCGTCTGAGTGACTGCTGCAACCCCCGATGCGGTGAGCAGGCAGGCATCGCGACCCTGCAATTCCGCCAGCGTCAGCTGCAACTGTTGTAGCGTTGGATTCGAGACGCGTGAGTACTGATAGCCATCGCGCTCTCCACGCGATTGGCGTTGCGATTCTTCGACGTCATCGAACGTGAATTTTACCGACTGATAAATGGGCGCGACCAGCGGCCGATTGTCTTCAGGCAGTTTGACGCTGGGCGGATGATTGACGCGCGTGCGAGGCTTCATGGCTTGACCGGCAGATCACGCGATGCAATCGCATCGCCATCGCAGCCTTGAGCATGCCAGCGCTGCCGTCAAGAGTCCTGTTCAGAAGGCTCGGATCTCTGGTCTGGCTTGCTCAGGATCCATTCCTCAGCTGCTTTCATGTCCAGAAAGACCCGCAGGTCGGTGCGCAAGACATTGTGCTCGGTCACCTGCTGGTACATGCGCGCCATGCCGAACTCGAGTTGGCGACTCACGACGATCGCCTGCCGGCCAATGTCGCTCTTGCCGCTGAGAAAATGCGTGTACTCGAGCATCTCCTCGTAAGAGACATCCGCCTGCGCGTCGCGCATATCAGCGAGAATGTGGAGCTTCTTTCGGTACTGCGGATCGCGCCACATCATCGAGGCGATCTCGCGCAGATCGACAGTCGTGATCCGCCCCCAGAGTTGCTGACGGATGAGATTGTTGGGCAGATCGATCGAATACGTGAACGGCATGAAAGCTGAGCAATGGTTAAGTCCCGGCCTCGAAAGCATACCTGCTGAGACAAGCGATGAGCAGCACCCCAACGGTGGCTGTGTGTTTGCTGCTCCGCGATTCCTCAGGTGGAAGGTTCTGACGACAATTTCGTGCGAGCAGAACACCCGAATGGAAAGTCGGTAGCATGTTGCAAACTTCATTCGCCGCAATGAGCGTCCATGAACCCTGCGTATTCTTTCGTCCTGCTTGCGCATCCCACGACGCCGTGCCCTTTCATCTCGGCGTTCGAAGCGCGAGTCGAGCACGCAACCGCTGGAGGTTTCAGTTTCACCTACCTGCTGCGCGGCGATTTGCTGCAGCTTGATGTGCCCGTCATCACCGCAGCCGAACGCACCGATGGGTTATGGCGACAAACCTGTTTCGAGGCATTCCTGCGGCCCACAGGGACGAGTGCTTATCGAGAATTCAATTTTTCGCCTTCGACGCAATGGGCGGCGTAATCGTTTGCAGGGTATCGCGATGGGAAGACGCCGCTGCGAAAGTCGTCTGCACCTGCGATCACGTGTGAGATAACTGCAGAAGAGTTAAGTCTCCGCGCCACTCTCACGAATCTCGAGGGCACATCCCGAGCGTTCCAGTTGGGATTGAGTGCGGTGCTGCGCGATCGAGGTGGGAAGATCTACTACTGGGCTCTGCAACACGCACCGGGCAAGCCGGACTTTCATCACGACGCCAGCTTTGCAGCCTCACTCGATGGAGCGACGTAAGGATGAAGTGCTAAGGTTCGGTGTCAATGATTGCTCAATCTCCATTTTTACTCTCGTGATGGCTCACCCATGATCTTCGGCATCGATCGGCTTCTTGCAGAGTCCGCACTACGCGAGCCACTCAAAGGTCGTCGCATCGCATTGCTGGCTCACCCCGCCTCCGTGACCAAAGACCTGACTCACTCGCTGGATGCGCTCGCGGCAGCTCGCGATTTGAAACTCTCGTCGGCTTTCGGTCCGCAGCACGGTCTGCGCGGTGACAAACAGGACAACATGATGGAGTCGCCCACATTCATGGATCCCATGCATGGGATTCCCGTCTTCAGTTTGTACGGCGAAGTTCGCAAACCGACGGCGGCCATGATGGACAGCTTCGATGTACTGCTCGTGGATCTGCAGGATCTGGGCTGCCGCATTTACACATTCATCACCACCCTGCGTTACGTGCTCGAAGCGGCAGCGGAGCATGGCAAGTCAGTCTGGATTCTCGATCGTCCGAATCCGGTGGGTCGGCCCGTGGAGGGCTTGTCCTTACGCGCGGGATGGGAAAGCTTCGTCGGAGCAGGACCGATGCCGATGCGGCACGGGCTCACGCTCGGTGAGTTGGCACAGTGGTTTGTCGCGACACTCAAGCTCGATGTGGATTACCGCGTCATCACGATGCGTGAATGGCAACCGGCACTCGCACCCGGTTATGGATGGCCATTGGGTGATCGCACCTGGATCAATCCGAGTCCGAACGCGCCGAATCTCTGGATGGCGCGCTGTTATGCCGGCACGGTAATGCTCGAAGGAACGACGTTGTCTGAAGGACGCGGCACCACTCGGCCGCTCGAATTGTTCGGCGCGCCTGACCTGGACACGTCGGCAATTCTGAAAGAAATGGAGCGGCTCGCTCCCGAATGGCTGGCTGGATGTCGGCTGCGCACGTGCTGGTTCGAACCGACTTTCCACAAGCATGTGGGCAAGCTGTGCGCCGGCATTCAGATTCACGTCGAAGATGGAAGCTACGATCACGAGGCATTCAAGCCGTGGCGTCTGCAGACGCTCGCGTTCAAGGCATTGCGTCGTCTGCGTCCTGACTATCCGCTCTGGCGTGATTTTCCCTATGAATACGAGACACGTCTCGCGATCGATGTGATCAACGGCGGCCCGCTGCTGCGCGAATGGGTCGATGATCCGACTGCGACTGCGGCAGATCTGGAACAGATCACCTCAGCAGATGAAGCCGCGTGGCGTGAAGAGCGCGCGCAATACTTGCTCTATAGCTGATTCCCCAACGCACCTTTCGTGCGAGATCAGGCTTCCGTTGCGGCCGTCTGACGCGAGCGCAATGGGAGTTCGGGAATCATCAAAATCAACAAGACTCCGATGGCCACGATCCACAGTGCGCGAGAGAGCATCAGCGCGATCGAGGCCGCAAACGTCTGTTTCATCCCTTCGTGGACCTGCGTCGATAGCTCAATCGCATAGGCGTCAAGCACGGTGCGTGCTTCGCGAACTGCACGCTCGGTTTCCAGAGCCACCATCGCATCCTCCTGCGCAAGCACGCTGGCTCGAAACAGATTGACCACGCCTTGCGTCAGTTCCGGGTCGCGAAACGCTCGCGACGGCACGTTCGCGAGCTGATGCTTCAGTGTGTCTGACAACTCAGGATCCTGTGCCAAAGCGTCACGTCCGTCGGGCCCCTGACGAATGCCCTGCTCCACTCGGTTTGCACGGTCCTCCAGCTCTTCGTGAACGCGCGCCCGAATGCCGCCCTCATGCAAGGGTGCTTTGACCTGTTCCGGCAAGCGAGTATCCGCGAGAACGTCCTGCGTTGCGGCTTCATCGCCGTGATACGCACGCTCAATCATGAGAAATCTTCGCTGCAACACGTCATCCACCGTGTCGCGTGTGCGAGTTGAGTCCATGGCCTGACTCTGCACGTATCCGAGATCCAGCGTGTGCGCCGTTTCACCGGGCAGCAGAGGCACATGCCTTGGCAGCTCGCTCGTCAGACTATGAGTGAGAAAGGTGCCGAAGATCGCGACCCCAACGGTCGAGCCGATCTGCCGACTGAATTGGCTCATCCCGGTCGCCGCGCCCAGATCCTTCACGGGCACTGCATTCTGAATCACGAGGCTGAAAAGATTCTGAGCTGGGCCGAGCCCAATGCCAGTGAGAGCGAGGCGCCAGGCGAGATCGCGTTGCGTCGTATCTGCACCGATCATCGTCAGGCTCAGCACACCGAGCAGCAACAGAATTCCCCCACCGACCATGAAAGGCTTGTAGCGCCCGATACGCGTCACCAATCGACCGCAGACCATGCTGCTCACGATCAGTCCTGCCATTAATGGCAGCAGCGCGAGCCCACTCTGGGTTGCGCTGATTCCTTGCACCACTTGCATATAGAGCGGCATGAACAACACGACACCAAGAAACGCCATGCCGACAACGAACGATGCGAGCACAGGAACGCGGAACGCTTTGATCGTGAACAGGTGCAGCGGAAGAATTGCATCCTTCATCCGCAGCTCCACCAGCATGAACACCAGAAACGCGATCGCGGCGGTTGCGAAGAAGCCGATGATGCGCGGTGAATCCCACGCGTACGCCGTACCGCCGAGCGTCAATGCAAGCAACAGAGGCGTGATGCAGAGGATCAGCAGCAACGCGCCAACGTAGTCCACTCGCCCACCGCCGGGATGTCGCAACGTGGGCATGCGATAAAGAATCATGAACAGCGCAAGCAATCCGAGCGGCAGGTTCACGTAGAAGACCCAGCGCCATCCGGCAATTTCTTTACCGAGCCAGGTGACTGTGCCGTGGTCCGTGAAAAAGCCTCCAATGAAAGGGCCGATGACGGTGGCGAGACCGAACACCGCACCGAAGAGTCCGAAGAACTTTCCACGTTCACGCGGTGGAAAAAGATCCGCGATGATTGCAAACGTCATCGTCATGAGCGCGCCACCGCCCAATCCCTGCAACGCGCGAAACAGCACGAGTTGCATCATGCCGCCGCCAAGCAGCGGTACATCGCCGAACTCGCCTGCCAGTCCGCACAGGACCGAGCCAAGCAGGAACAGCAGCACACCTGTGATGAGAATGGGTTTGCGCCCGTACAGATCGCTCAGCTTCCCGTAGATGGGAACCATCACGGTCGAGGTCAGCAGATACGAGGTGGTCACCCAGGCATACATGCTCATGCCACGCAATTGTTCAACGATGCGCGGCATAGCCGTGGAAACAATGGTCTGATCGAGTGCGCTGAGCAGCAGCACGACCACGAGGGCCCAGAGCACGAGTCGCCTTTCGGCGGGCGCTAAAGAAGCGGCGTCAGTCAATCGTTGATTCCAGAAAGCCGAGGTGGCGTCGATCGAAGCCAGGCAGAGGACGCTACCCATGGCAACGTCGGGCCGGAACGATAGCCGAATGCCCGCTTAAAGGCGATGTAGTGGGCGGCAGTCCAGGCCGGAGCGCTCGAGGATTACGGGAACGTCATTCATGGCCGACAAAGGTTCGGCCGCTTCTTCTCTTTCATTCCCGACCTGAGCAGGACTCTATCCGAACAGGCCCCCGCTGAGCAGGGACCTGTAGAGGAACCCCGCTCTCAGAGACTGGCGGTCTTCTTGGAAGCCAGTTGCTCGACGATTTCCAATGTCTTGTTGACGTTCTCGACGGGCGATACGCCACCGACCGTTGCGTTGATCTTGCCGTCAGGCGTAACGACAAACGTTGTGCGTTCAGCGAAGCCGTGGCCGATCTCCACACCACGCGTGTCTTTCGCGCCTTCTTTGGCATCGCCCACTTTCAGCTGATAGGAGCGTGCGATCGCGCCATCCTTGTCAGATGCCACCGCGACCTTGCCGGCACAGTATTCAGGATCTGCCGAGAACTGATTCAAGCGCTCGATGCTGTCGAGCGATACGCCAATGATGGAGGCACCCGCGGCCTTGAACTTGTCGTAGTTCACCGCGAAGGTGTGCGCCTGCAGATTGCATCCGCCCGTGTAGGCCGATGGATAGAAATAGACGACGACTGGACCTTTCGCGAGCGCCTGCTTGAGCGAGAACTCGAATGACTTGCCGTCGAGCGACGCGGGCGCTTTGAAATCAGGTGCTTTGTCGCCCGCGTTGAGCGCAGCGAGTGCGGATACTGAAAGCGCAAGGGCAAACAAACCGGCCAGATATTTCATGAAAGGATTCCTCGTGCGGGACCGTGCGGATCATCGGCCGCCCGCCCGGCGTTGGCAACCGGCGCGGACGATTCGCTGTAAGAGACCTTGTGCGATGCGTTGTTATTACAAAAGCGCGTCCTGTCGATCGTTGTCAGTGGCTGGGAAATGCAGCTAGAGTGCGCCCGATCGAAGTCGGCCTGCGGCTGAGCCTGCGAATTCGTCGAATACGTCAGCTGCATTCGAAAAAGCGCGACTGCTTACGAATCACCTTCAATCGTCCGGAGACCGTATGAGAATGCATTCTGCTCTCGCCCGTCTGGCAGTTCTTGCGCTGGCGGCTATCACGCCAGCCCTATCGCTCGCAGCCGAGTCCAAATTCGGCAACGTGCAGCGGTTCGATCCGGGTCTGGATGCGATCGTTCCCGCGGATTACCGAATCGAAAAGCTCGCCGATGGATTCACCTGGGCAGAAGGTCCGGTATGGGTCAGCTCGGGCAACTATCTGCTGTTCGACGATGTGCCTGGCAACACTATGTATCGCTGGTCGCAGAAGGATGGGCTGAGCGTGTTTCTCAAGCCTTCAGGATTCGAAGGCAAAGATACTTCGATCTTCCGCGAAGCCGGTGCGAATGGTCTTTTCCCGGACAGCGACACAAGCATCCTCGTTGCCGACGGCGGCAATCGAATGATTGCCCGCATGGATCTGGCAACCAAAAAGAAGACCCCACTTGCCACTCAGTTCGAAGGCAAGAAGCTCAACAGCCCGAACGATGTGATCCGCACCAAGAGCGGCGTGGTCTTTTTCACCGACCCGCCATATGGCCTCAAGAACATCAACGATTCGAAAGACAAAGAGCTCAGCTTCAACGGCGTCTATCGACTGGACAAAGATGGCAGCCTGCATGTGATCGATCGCGAACTGACGTTTCCGAACGGAATTGCGTTGTCGCCCGACGAACGCACGCTCTACGTCGGAAATTCCGATCCGTTGAAACCGATCTGGATGGCGTATTCGCTGGACGAAAAAGGCGATGTGAAGAGCAAGCGCGTATTCGCCGATGCCAGCGATCTCGCGAAGAAAAAATGGCCGGGTCTTCCTGATGGAATGAAAGTCGCGGGTAACGGCTTGCTCTTCGCGAGCGCGCCCGGCGGCATTCTGATCATGACGCCGCAGGGCAAACGTCTGGGCCTGATTCAGACGGAAGGTCCGATCGCGAACTGTGCGTTCGGCGACGACGGGCACTCGCTGTATCTCACTTCGAAAGATCTCATCGCGCGCATTCATCTGAACATCGACGGTCGCCGATGAGATCGAGGCGCATTGCTCGCTCGCGCTCACGCGCAGGTGGAGCTTTGCGCGCCCTCGCTGCGTTGGCACTCATCGCTTCCTGGAGTCCTCTTATGAGCGCTGAAACTCCCGCGCCGCTCGGTTCGATCGAACGCTTCGATCCTGCGATGGATGCGATCGTGGCCAAGGATTGGCGCATCGAGAAACTCGCCGAAGGCTTCGAGTGGTCCGAAGGACCGGTGTGGATGTCCTCGGGCAACTATCTGCTGTTCGATGACGTGCCGGGCAACACCATGTATCGGTGGTCGGAAAAAGATGGAGTGAGCGTGTTCTTGAAACCGTCTGGTTACACGGGCTCAGACACAACCATCTTTGCAGAACCAGGTTCGAATGGTCTTTTCCCAGACAGCGAGCACACGATTCTGATGGCCGATCATGGCAACCGCATGGTCGCGCGTCTGGATGTGCGAACGAAACAGAAAACGCCTCTCGCCACGCACTTCGAAGGCAAGCGCTTCAACAGCCCGAACGATGTGATCAAGCGTCGCGATGGCGTGATTTTTTTCACCGATCCGCCGTATGGATTGAAGGGTCGCAACGATTCGCCGCACAAAGAGCTGACCTTCAATGGTGTCTATCGGCTCGAGCAGGACGGCAGTCTTCATCTGCTCGACAAAGACATGACTTTTCCGAATGGACTCTCGCTGATGCCGGATGAGCGCACGTTGATCGTTGCGAACTCAGATCCGAAACGTCCGATCTGGATGGCTTTCGACTTGAATGAGCGTGGCGATGTGACCGGCAAGCGAGTGTTTGCCGATGTCAGCGACCTGATGAGCGAAAGCGCACCGGGACTGCCGGATGGATTGCGCATCACAGCAGATGGCACGGTGTTCGCGACCGCGCCCGGCGGTGTGCTGGTGATGGATCGCAGCGGCAAGCGGCTCGGCATGATTCGAACCGGCACGGCCATCGCCAATTGCGCGTTCGGCGATGATGGTCAGACGCTTTATCTGACCTCGAATCATTTCCTCGCGCGCATTCGCCTGAAGATCAACGGCTACCGCTGATCGCGCTTCAATCCTTATCGTCCGGCTCGAAAAAGCTCCAGCGAATCTGCGGATAGCGCGCTTTGAAATCCGCCTCGACCACGTTGATGGCGCGAATGAGCTCTGTCGCGTCATTCTTGGCGTGCATGCGCGCTTTCACCGCGACCATGACGTAGTTCCCGAGTTGCACCGTAATCAGGTTGAAGACCTGCTGAATCTCCGGGCGTTGCTCGAGAAATTTCTGCATCTCTGCTCGCAGTGCCGGTGCGACGCTATGGCCGAGCAGCATCGACTTGACTTCGACTGCAACGAACACAGCAACCACGATCAGCAAGACGCCGATGAACAGCGTCCCGATCGCGTCCCACATCGGATTGCCGGTGACTACTGCAACCATGATTGCGATGAAGGCCAGTGCGAGACCCATCAGTGCGGCGAAGTCCTCGCCGAAAATCACGATCAACTCGGCCTGACGGCTTTCATGGAACCATTGCTTGAGACTTTGCTCTCCGCGCGCCTTGTTCACTTCAACAAGACAGGCACGCATTGAAATGCCTTCGGCGACGATGCTGAACGCGAGCACTCCAGCAGCCCACCACCAATCACGCAGCGGCTCCGGATGCTGAAGTTTGTGGACACCTTCATACAACGAGAACATGCCTCCCAGAGAAAACAGCATCACGGCAACCAGGAACGACCAGAAATAAATCGCAGTACCTTTTCCCAGCGGATGCTCCGGTGAAGGCGGCGCTTTCGCCTGTTTCATTCCCAGCAGCAACAGCAACTGATTGCCTGTATCAGCCAGCGAATGGACCGTTTCTGCGAGCATCGCACTCGAGCCGCTGAGTACCGCGGCGACACCTTTCGCCACCGCGATTGCAAGGTTCGCACCCAGCGCAAAGAAGATTGCTCGTCCCGAGTCGGCGTGATCGGCCATTAGTCAGTCCTGCGTGTTTTGATGCAAAGATCTAAGTCGAATGCTTCGATGCGCGACAGAGTTGCGCGACCTGCTCGCGAATGATCTGAGCGAGCCGCAGCACACCGGGACCTGCGGCATCGCGGTCCGCAAACATCAGAAAAATCTGGGCCTGACGTTTTCCGCCCTGACGCAGCGGCAGCGTTTTCAACTCACCGCGCGCAATCTCATCGCGAATCTTATCCGCCGGTAGCCAGGCAAACCCGTAGCCGCGTGTCACCGCTCCGATCGAGGTCGCCATGTTGCTCACCGTCCAGCGGCGTTCGATTTCGAATGTCTGCACCTTGGTATCGCGTTGAGTGCCTGAATCACGCACGACGAGATGCCGATGCTTACGAAGATCGCGCGGCGTGATCTCACGACCGAGCTTGTGTAATGGATGCTCTGGATTTGCGACCAGCACGAAGTCAGCCAGCATCAACAGCTCTCCGGTGAACCCGGTCGGCACTCGGGGTCCAATGGCAAGATCCACGCGACCATTCACGAGCGCCTCTGAGGTGCCGCCGATGACTGTTTCGAAAAGCTCGATACGCGTTTGAGGACCTTCACTGCCGAAGCGATTGAGACAGTCGAGCATCAGCCACATCGGAAAAACCACTTCGACCGCGATGCCGATTTGCGCTTCCCATCCGGCTGAAAGCTTGCGAGCCGCCCGCTCGAGTCCACCCGCATCTTCGAGGAGTCCGCGCGCACGTCGATACAACATCTGTCCGGTCGCGGTGAGAACCGCCTTCCGACCCTGAATCTCGAACGCACGCACCCCGAGCATCTCTTCGAGTTTCTGCACGGCATACGTAACCGACGATTGGCTCTTGTGCAGCTTTTCGGCCGCCTGCGCATAGCCCCCGTGGTCGACCACCGCGACGAGCGCTCGCCACTGCTCGAGGGTTATCCGGGCGGTAAGTGCCTGTTCCTGCGCGTCTTCTTCAACCATATATCGAGCCGATCGATAGGTAGACACCAATTATTGTTCTTTTTTATCGACCTTCCCAATACTTAAATAGCGACATCCGGAAAGGGCAGTTATTCACGAGGTGTCCCATGAAAACGTTGTTGAAGATTCAGACCAGCCTGTTGGGCTCGAGTGGCCAGTCGTCGCAGCTGGCTGATCGATTCGCGGCGGCGTGGGTCGAACAGAATCCCGGTGCCCGCGTCATTGAACGTGACCTCTCGCAGGAGCAGGTTCCTCATCTCACGGCTGAGCGCTTCCAGTCGTTCGCGACCAAAGCGGAAGACAGAACCCCCGAGCAGCGCGCTGTTGCCGACTACTCCGATGCACTGATCAACGAAGTTCGTGCGGCCGATGCGATCGTGCTTGCGGTGCCGATGTACAACTTCAGCATTCCTTCGACACTGCGTGCCTACTTCGACCACATCGCACGGGCGGGCGTGACTTTCCGTTACACGTCAGCGGGTCCAGAAGGTCTGATGACCGGCAAGAAGGCGTACATCTTTGTCACGCGCGGCGGCTTCTACAAAGATGGCCTCGATACGCAGACCGCCTATCTGCGTCAGTTCCTGGGCTTCATCGGCATCAAGGATGTGGAATTCATCTATGCCGAAGGTCTGGGATACGGCGAAGAAGTGCGCGAGAAGAGTTTGAACACCGCTCGTCACAGCATCGGCAAGCTGCTGGAAGCTGCACCCCTCGCTGCTTGACGCCGACTTCGGCCGCTATTCACCGCCCCACTGATATTTGACGCCCGCCACTCAGGGATGAGTAGGCGGGCGTCTGTCGTTGGTATACAAAAGATCACTGGCCGTTACGAACGGACAATTGCGACGATGCGAGGAACCCGCGGGTTGAGAAATGCTCAAACCCCGCTAACCTGCGCGTTCGCGCTCGCGCATACGTCACCAAGGAATGCCATCTTGAATACGGCCGCTGCCTCACTCCTGCTTTTTCTTGCCACTGCTCAACTACAAGTGAATGCCATGAATTCGACCTCTGCTGCGCCGGGCGCTGCCGCGGGTGCAGCGACCGCTGACAACCCACTCGCCAACAATCCCCTGATGACTCGCAGCACGCTGCCTTATGAGGTGCCGCCGTTCGACAAAATTCGTAATGAGCATTTCGGGCCTGCGATCGAAGCGGGAATGATCGAGCAGAAGCGCGAAATCGAGGCGATTGCCACGAACAAGTCACCGCCCACATTTGCCAACACGATCGTGGCACTCGAACGCTCCGGTCAGACGCTCACTCGTGCGAGCAGCGTCTTTTACAACCTGACCTCATCGAACACGAATCCGGAACTGGAGGCACTGCAAGCCGACCTGGCGCCGAAACTCTCGGCCCATTCGGATTCCATCTATCTCAATCCTGATCTCTTCGGCCGTGTGAGCCAGCTGCATGAGCAGCGTGCCTCGCTCGATCTCGATCCCGAAGCGCGACGACTGCTCGAGCGCTACTACATCAACTTCGTGCGCGCGGGCGCGAAACTTTCGGACGGCGACAAGACTCATCTGCGTGAGCTCAACGAAAAGCTCTCGAGCCTGACCACGCAGTTCAGCCAGACAGTATTGAAAGGTGTGAACGCAGCTGCGGTCGTGTTCGACGATGTGAAGGAGCTTGATGGCCTGCCTGAAGAGCAGATCGCAACCGCTGCAGAAGCCGCGAAGAGCCGCAAGCTCGAAGGCAAATGGGTGATCGCGCTTCTGAACACGACAGGTCAGCCACCGCTTGCTCAACTCAAGAATCGCGCGAGCCGCGAACGCAT
The DNA here is from genome assembly GCA_045810085.1 of Povalibacter sp. Lineage (GTDB taxonomy): Bacteria > Pseudomonadota > Gammaproteobacteria > Steroidobacterales > Steroidobacteraceae > Steroidobacter. The sequence continues at coordinate 13,444 of JBJMWN010000016.1, forward strand.
CTACAAGACATCGCTCGCACGCGGCTGGGGCGGCGAATTCGACACGACTGGCCTGATTGCACAGATCGCTGCGCTGCGCGCTGAACGCGCCGCGCTGCTCGGCTATCCGACACATGCTGCCTACGTGACCGAAGACGAAACTGCACTGACACCGCAGGCCGTCAACAAGATGCTCGCGCAGCTCGCACCGCCTGCAGTTGCGAACACGCGTGCAGAAGCCGCAGAGATTCAGAAGGTCATCGATCAGCAAGCCAAAGCGAATGGCACTGAGTCGTTCAAGCTTGCACCCTGGGACTGGGATTTCTATGCCGAGCAAGTGCGTGCGGCGAAGTACTCGTACGATGAATCGCAGGTCCGTCCTTACTTCGAAATGAATCGTGTGCTGATCGACGGCGTGCTGTTCGCTGCGCACGAGCTCTACGGCATCACGTTCAAGGAACGCAAAGATCTGCCGGTCTATCAGCCGGACGTGCGCGCTTTCGAACTCTGGAATGCCGATGGTTCACCGCTCGGCTTGTTCCTTGTCGATTGGTACGCTCGTGACAACAAGCGCGGTGGCGCGTGGATGAACACGTTCGTCGATCAGTCGCGACTGTTTGGTACGCGCACGGTCGCGGTGAACAACCTCAACATCCCGAAGCCACCCGAAGGCCAACCCACGCTGCTGACCTTCGATGAAGTGACGACGGCATTCCACGAGTTCGGTCATGCACTGCATGGATTGTTCTCTGATGTGCATTACCCGCAGTTCTCTGGAACCAACGTGCCTCGCGACTTCGTAGAGTTCCCGTCGCAGTACAACGAAATGTGGGCCACCGATCCACGCGTGCTGGCGAACTATGCGCGGCACTATCAGACAGGTGAGCCGATGCCAAAGGCGCTGATGGACAAAGTGCTCGCCGCCACCAAATTCAATCAAGGCTTCACCACGACCGAGTATCTGGAAGCCGCACTCCTCGATCAGGCATGGCATCAGCTTCCACCGGGAAAGACGCCGTCGGCCGATCAAGCGGCTGCATTCGAAGCGAATGCACTCAAGCAAGCTGGAGTTGAAATCGACGCAGTTCCGCCCCGTTATCGCTCTACCTACTTCTCGCATATTTTCGCGAACTCGATTGGATATTCGGCCGGCTACTACGCGTACATCTGGAGCGATGTGCTCGCACGTGACACGCAGCACTGGTTCAAGACGCACGGCGGCTTGAAGCGTACGAATGGTGATCAGCTGCGCTCGAAGATTCTGTCGAAAGGATTCAGTGTGGATTCGCTGACCATCTTCAAAGATTTCTACGGCAAAGCACCGGACATCGAGCCGCTCCTCGAAGCACGAGGTTTGAAGGCCGCTGCTCACTGAAGATTGGCAACGCTGATTCAGCGACGACGCACGAGACGGCTTGCTTGCGGAGCCGTCTGCGTTTTCCTCGCGATTTTGCCGGCCTGCACCTCATTGCCGCGGTATGAAAATCGTGCAGCGCATTCCAGCCTCGGGTGCATGCACGCGGCGATGAGCGAGCGATTGCCATCGAACATTCCCGACGCGCAGGCGCACTGCATTGCGTCCGGACTCATTGCTCGTTACTGCAGCGTCACGGAAGCGACGATGGCGGGCTGGGGCAAAGAGCTCAAGGACCTGTTGGGTCCTGGCGACGCCGAGTGGCGCGATCTCGTTTCTGATCGACAGGGCATCGCATGCGCGCACGTAAGCAGCACTGACGGGGAGCTTATGAGCTGCTGTCTGAGATAGACTTGTCTCGTTCCCGCCTGCCGAGAGTGGTCGGGGCCTGGTGATCGAAATTCGTCTCCGCTATTACTGACACCCACGACCTCAGCTGTCCTCGCGACACTCATCGACTCGCCCAGTTCTCTCATAAGGACTTCAATTCTCATGCGCTATCCGATTCTTGCACTCGCCGTCGCAATGACCTGCTTCGGCTGCTCCAAATCCACTCCGCCGCCTGCCACCACAGGTGAGCTGACGACCGAAGAAGACAAGACTCTCTATGCACTGGGTTCGGCCATTGGTCGCAACCTCGGGCCTTTCGATCTGAGCGAAGCCGAGCTCGAGAAGGTCAAAGTGGGTTTGGCAGATGCAGCGCTGCACAAGGACCCCAAGCTCGACGCGAGCACTTATTTCCCCAAGATCCAGGAACTGCAGAACACGCGCATCGCCGCTGCGAGCGAGAAGGAAAAGAAAGCAGGCGAAGAATTCCTGACCAAAGCAGCAAGCGAGCCTGGCGCTCAGAAAACCGCTTCGGGCCTGGTGTATTCAGTGATCAAGGAAGGAACAGGCCCGGCACCGCAGGCAACCGATACTGTGAAAGTTCACTATCACGGCACGCTCACGAACGGCAAAGTGTTCGATAGCTCCGTCGAACGCAAAGAGCCTGCAACGTTCCCGTTGAACGGTGTGATTCCCTGCTGGACCGAAGGCGTGCAGCTGATGAAGGTTGGCGGCAAGAGTCGGCTGGTATGTCCTTCTGCGATTGCGTATGGAGACCGCGGCGCTCCACCCGATATCAAACCCGGCTCGACGCTGGTGTTTGAAGTCGAGCTGCTCGGCATCGAGAAGGCCGGAGGTTGAGCGTGAACGCCACGATGTCCCGCGTGATGTTTGTGGTGTTGTCTGCCGTCAGTGCGTTCGCGCTGGCGGCAACCGCTCGTGCGGAACCGACAGCAGGCCGCGACTATGCTCTGTTGTCACCGGCGCAAACATCGGAGACGAAGGGCAAAGTCGAGGTGCTCGAATTTTTCTCGTATGCCTGTCCGCATTGCTATGCGTTCCATCCGCTCGTCAGTGAATGGGCCAAGAAGCTCCCGGCGAACGCAACGTTCGTTCGAGTTCCCGTTTCTCTGGGACGTCCGGAATGGGGTCAGCTGGTGCGTGCGTATTACGCATTTCAGGCGACCGGCGATCTGCCGCGTGTAGATACAGCGTTGTTCGAAGCGATTCATAAAGAGCATCAGGCGCTCTTCGATGAAGCCAGTTTGACTGCATGGGCGGCCGCTCACGGCGTCGCTGCCGACAAGTTCAAGCAGGCATTCAACTCCTTCAACGTTTCCACGCGCGCCTCACACGCTGAACAACTTTCACGCGACTATCTCGTGAAGGGTGTCCCGCATGTCGTGGTCGATGGCAAATACGAAGTGCTGGGCTCGAACTTCGATCAGATGCTAAGCAACGCCACGCAAGTGGTGGACATGGCCAGCAAGAAAGAGTGATGAGACGGGAGTGTGGGTGAGAAGCCCACACTCCTTGTCTGCAACAATCAAGCGGCCGCTTCGATGAGCGTCAATCGCCGCCTGAATTGCACACGGATCAATACCCAACTCAGCAGTGCTTGCATGCTCACGGTCGCAACCGATACGTACCAGAGATAGTGGACGCGGA
>JBJMWN010000017.1:0-12383 GCA_045810085.1 Povalibacter sp.
CAGATTCGAAAGTCGCTGTCCGACCCCCCGTCAACAGGACATCAGGACGACTTCCATTGCGACGCGACGACGACCAAGCTGGACACATTTCACACGCTAACCCGCGATGGGAGGTTGCATGAATGTCGAGACTCGTTGGCTTTCGCTCGCGACTGCGATACGTCGCGAGGTATCGACTCATTTCCCCGATTGGACGGATTCGAACTATCACGATCCAGGCATCACGCTGCTCAACCTGTTTGCGTGGCTCACCGATCAGCTGCTTCATGAGCAATCCAGGTCGGACCCCGAACGCATCGCTGCTGCGCGTCGACTCGCGACCAGCGCTTCGATATGGGTGAATGCCGAATCCGATGCGAGTTCCGAACCGCTGCTGCGCGTGAACTATTTCGAAGGCAAGCTGCTGACGGCTGACGACCTTCGGGACGAGCAGATGTACTTTCGGCAGCGACTGCGACGCATGAATCTTCGACTGCACGGTCGCGGCGTGCTCTCCGGACTCAGTGTTTCGATAAAAGCGACAGGCGACGCAGCTAGCATTGAGATCTCACCAGGTGTCGCTATCGACCCAAGTGGTGAGGAAATCGTTCTCGTCAGTAGCGTGACAGCACCGCTGCCAGTCGAGCCTGAAGAGCTGTACGTCGAGATTCGATGGGTGGAACGCCCATGCAATCCCGTGCCTACGACAGACAATTCGGCGCCGACGCAATACTCGCGCATTGCGGAGACATGCGAGACGGTTCTATCGCCAGTGCCGGATCCGCACGCCATCACGATCGCGCATCTCAGGCGCACTTCCGATGGCTGGAGCGTTGCTGACCCACCGAACTAGAAGCCCAATGGCAGCGCGCGAAGCGCATGAGAGTTTTGGGTTGGCAACCTTCAACATCGCTTTGCGAGACATGAAAGTGCATCTGACTTTCGGATTGTCAGAGCATTGAAAGCACTACTGATTGCTGACATCCACCGCGAGCGTTTCGTTGTAGAGTTTCACTGCATATTCGAGGGTCACGACTGCAGACAAGGAGAAAACAACGTTGGTGGAAAGACCGGAATCAGGAGCAGCGTTCGCGCCAACCATCCACTCTGGGCCGGACAAGACGTCTACGGTTCGCCTTGTGATCCGCGCGAGAATTCTTTCGGATGCTCCGCCCGAGTCCACCCGTAAACATCGGCTTGATCGACGAGCACTTGCTCTGTTGTTTGCCTTCGTCGCGCTGCTGACGCTGATTTGGATTGGCATCAGCATGTTCAGAGCCCATCCCATTTCCGAGCTCGCTGTTAGAGAACGTTCACCCAGAGTCGTCACTGCTGCTCGGCCCCCTGCTGCGCCAAATCAAGCCACAAGAGTCACTGCCGATAAGCAGCCTTCAAAACCCGCCCCTTCTGCGATCGAGAGTGCGCCAGCCGCTTCCACTTCGGCAGCACCTGAGTCGCGCACATCGAAACCCGCGTCGACGGAAAAGCTGAAGGAGCCCGATGCGTCGGCCGCATCCGTCAATGAAGTGGTACCAGACGTTCCGCAGAGCGCTCTTCAAACCATTCGCGGAACCATCAGAGTGTCGATCCAGGTGACCCTCAATCCAGATGGCACCGTTCTCGCGGCGAGCTCGCGCGTTCCAGGCCCAAGTCGATATTTCGAGCGGCTCGCGCTTCAGTCGGCGAAGAAGTGGACTTTCACGCCAGTAGACACACAAAAAGAGCGGACAGCGTTCGTGCGATTCAGCTTTACGCGCGATGGCGTCAACGCCGGCGTAGAGCACCCAGGATGAAAGCCGTCTAAGCGTGCTGGACAAGCGCGGCGGCTTGCACTTGAGCCTCTTCACATACCCGCGTTGGACGTTCCTTCAAATGCGAGTTATGTGTAGCCAGCGTCCCGCCGATTGAATGAGACAACTGATCAGTTCGGCGAAGGCATGCGAGTCCGCGGTCAGGGCCGCTACATATAAATGAGTGAAGGCGCGAGATCTGGCAGCGACTCACTCGGCACAGTCCGCAACAGCTGTCCTGGCAGATCGAACCTCCTGCTGCTCCGCACCGACAAACTTCCGGGAACCTTTCATTCCTGAGTCGGCATTCACAGCTGTATAGGAGCCAATAAGGAAAGAACGTGACTGACCTGTCTCCAGGATCGGTTAGTGGCGGTGCAGCGTCGTCGCTCGTGCACCTCAGCGATGGCGACCTGATTGCTGCTGCAAAGCGTCAGGAGAATGCGGCAATCGAGGCGTTGATGCGACGCTACAACCGTCGCTTGTTTCGGGCCGCGCGGGGCGTTCTTCGCGATGACGCTGCTGCCGAAGATGCAGTGCAGGAATGCTACGTCCGCGCGTTCATGAATCTCGATCGATATCAGCCCATCGGCCCCTTCGGAGCGTGGCTCACGCGCATCGTTATCAACGAGGCACTGATGCTCAAACGACGAACGCGACACACGTTCGTTTCGCTAGACGATGTCGATGTTGAACTATATGAAGATGAGACTGACGCCGATGACGCGCTCACGACCGCCGACGCGACGCAAGCGACCAGCGCAAAGCAGCTGCTCGAGCTCGCCATCGATTCTCTGCCGCAGGAGTTTCGGGTCGTTTTCATGCTGCGAGTCGTCGAGCAATTGAGCATTGCCGAGACGGCTGCGTGCCTCGAGCTGAACGAGGCCACCGTCAAAACGAGACTGCATCGCGCGCAAGTCAGATTGCGAAATACGATCACGCGCAAGTTGCAACGCGAACGGCTCACTCTTTTTGAATTCGGCGGGCTCACGTGCGATCGAATCGTTGCGCACGTTCTCGTCCGACTCTCTGCACCACACATCAAATCCGCCACGTTGGTGACAACCAGCTTGTTGCCTTCCTGATTGCCGAGGTTTGCCATGACCACACTTCGCATCGGTTCGCTCGCAGCACTCTTAGCAATCATCGCGACGCCCGTTACGCTGGCGAGCGACAGCGACAGGTTCGATCTCCGTGACTTCGGTACCGAGATCCATGCCGTGAAGGAAATCGGCGCCGGTAGACAAACGTTTCGATATGCAACGTTCGGCGATGAAGCATTCTGGGGTGATACGCTCGGACTGCATCAGGCAATTGCAGGCGCAGCGAATGGCGGCGTCGGGCCCGGCGTGAGCCCGAAGACAGCACTGAGCGTCGGTCTCAAAGTCGACGTGGAAGCACTGCCGAGACCCGTTCTGCAAGCATTACGAGCGGGCACGCTCAACCTCAATGATCCGGCGGTCACTCTCGAACTGCTGCGCCTCGATGCTGTCGTCGGCCTCACGGGTTTCTTCGATAGCAAGAATCGACTCTCGTCCATCGGCATTCAATGCGCCCTGTGTCATGCAGTGGTGGATGATTCGTTCGCACCCGGCATCGGTCATCGACTCGATGGCTGGGCAAATCGCGATCTCAACGTCGGAGCCATCGTCGCGCTTGCTCCACGGCTGGAACCCGTAGCCAAATTACTAGGTGTCGACGTGCCGACTGTGCGAACCGTGCTCTCAGCATGGGGGCCTGGCAAATTCGATGCAGAGCTGTTTCTCGACGGCAAGGGCTTTCGCCCGGACGGAAAAACTGCCGCCACGTTGATTCCCCCCGCTTTCGGGCTCGCAGGAGTGAATCTGCACACCTGGACAGGATGGGGATCCGTCACGTATTGGAATGCATTCGTCGCGAATCTCGAGATGCATGGCAAAGGTACGTTCTACGATCCGCGCCTCGATGATGCGACGCGTTTCCCGATCGCAGCTCGTGAAAAGTTCGGCCATGTACGTGCGGATGAAGATCTCATCACGCCTGCACTTCCTGCGCTTCATCTGTACCAGTTGTCGCTCGAAGCGCCGAGGGCGCCGCACGGCAGCTATGACCGGACGGCAGCGCAGCGCGGACGAGATCTCTTCAACGACAAGGCGCGATGCGCCCAGTGCCATGTGCCACCGCTCTTTACGGAACCGGGTTGGAACATGCACACCCCGGAAGAAATCGGCGTCGACGATTTTCAGGCGAACCGCGCGCCTGACGGCCACTACCGCACGGCTCCACTGAAAGGACTCTGGACGCACACAAGAGGCGGGTTCTATCACGATGGGCGCTTCGCGACGCTAGCGGATGTCATCCGACACTACGACACGCTGTGGTCGCTCGGGTTGAGCCGCGCCGAACGCTCGGATCTCGAGCAGTATCTGCGATCGTTGTGAACGGCCTGAGCATCACGCCGTCAGTGCGAGACGGTGAGACCCGACACGGTCAGTGCGACACGGTCGGTGAGACCGTTCTTTCGCGGATTAAACCGCTGCGCTGCCAGTAGCGCAGCGATCTGGCGTGGGACACGATTCGCTACTCTGTAGCTGGGTCGCGTTCGCCGAAAATAGCTGCGATCCTGCCTGGAGGTCGCTGCACGGAACGCAGCCCTGAGTCCCACGCATAGGCCTCCCTCCCTCTTCAAGTTCTTACCGACTGCTTTGTTGTTGTGCAGTCAATCCGTCGCGACGAAATGACGACCAAGCCATCTGACATGCAGTTCGCGGCTGGAAGCTAAGAAAAACCGGTGGAATCCACCTCCCCTCCCTTACGGGCATGGTCCGCTGCCGTACCGGTGTGACACAAAGCTGTTACATTGCGATCACGCACCAACGGAGAAGAACATGAGCGTAATCCTCGAGCGTCGTCGATTCATGAGTTCGGCTCTCGCAGCCATACCTGCGGTCGCACTGCCCTTTGGAAATCTGTTTGCGGCAGCCGATGGTGCCCCCATCGACGATGTGGAGGCGGTGACCAACACCCGCAAGGAGATCATTCTCAAAGGGGCCGATGTAAAGGATTTCGCAGCGCGACTTCGCGGCGAACTGCTACTGCGAAACAGCGTCGGTTATGACTCAGCACGTCGCGCCTGGAACGGCGCTTTCGATCGCCATCCAGCCCTCATCGCTCGTTGCAGTGGTCCAGCGGATGTCATGGAGGCAGTCAAGTTCGCTGCAGCGAATCAGCTATTGCTGTCCGTTCGTGGTGGCGGTCACAGCCTCTCCGGCCAGTCGGTTTGCGACAAGGGCTTAATGATCGATCTTTCGCAGATGAACAGTGCGCGCGTCGATCCGATGAGGCGCATCGCGACCGTCGAAGGCGGTGCTTTGCTCGGTGCGCTCGATCGCGAAGCACTGGCTCACGGACTTGCCACCACCGCGGGTACTGTTTCCCACACCGGCGTGGGCGGACTCACGCTTGGCGGCGGATTCGGCCGCCTGGGCCGAAGGTTCGGTCTTGCCTGCGACAACGTGCGTGCGATCGATGTGATCACGGCTGATGGAAAATTCCTGACCGCCAGTGCGCAGGAAAACAAAGATCTCTTTTGGGGACTGCGCGGCGGCGGTGGCAATTTTGGTGTTGCCACGTCATTCGATTTCCAGCTGCATCCCGTCGACCCAATGATGATCGGTGGTGAACTCGCCTATTCGTTCGAGGATGCGCCCGCGGTACTCAAGTTCATGTTCGAGTCGGCGGCCCAAGTCCCTGACGAATTGAATATGGACGTATCACTGCTGTGCCTGCCCAACGATCAGCGAATGCTCTCGATCGATATTTGCTACAGCGGCACTGCAGCCGGTGCGGAGAAAGCACTGGCGGGTATGCGCAGCATTCGCAAGCCTATCGTTGACAGCGTGGGGCCAGCGCCTTACGTGAAGTTGCAGCAGTCAGGTGATGAAGCAGCCGCAGCCGGGCAGAAGTACTACATCAAGGGCGGTTTCGTGCAGAAGTCGAGCGATGCGCTCATCGACATCATGATGGCAACGATCGCCGAGGCGAAGCTGCCACTGGTACAAGTCGTGAGCATGCAGCAGGCAGGCGGGGCCATCGGACGCGTGAACCCGACCGCTACCGCGTTCGCCCAACGCGCGATTCAGTTCAACATGTTTGTGCTCGCGGCGTGGCAAGACCCTGCTCAGACCGACAGCGCCGGTCAGTGGGCTCGCGGCTCATGGAAGAACATCGAGCCGCATACACACGGTTTCTACGTGAATGAGTTCAATGACGACGGTGGGCGCATCAAGGCCACTTACGGCGTCAACTACGATCGCCTCGTAGCGCTTAAGACGAAGTTCGATCGCAACAACCTGTTCCGCTTGAACGCCAACGTGGCGCCGAGCTTGCCGGCTGGCGCATAGCCTCGAAGTTACGGTAGCCAGCCGTCGCAAGCAGGGCGACGGCTGGCTAACGATGTCGCAGGCACGAGAGCTCCGGCACGCGTGCACAGAAATTGAAAAGATCTTCGAGCGACAGCAACGCTCGATGACTCATCGCGTGCAATGCGCGTGTGGTCTTTGCCGAACCAACCCTCGCAAGGCCTGACGATTCGCTTGCGAAAGAGAACCAACGACTCCCCTGACCTCTGAGTCGTCAGCAGGTCCTTACGATCGGCCAGCTCACGGAATTCTTACTCACAACGCCGGTGCTCAGGTCTTCATGACTTGGCCTCAACATGTACGGTTGAGCCGACAGCAGCGAGCAACGCCACTTTCCGCGCACCGCGGAACCCCCCACACGCAGCATGGCTTCATGCAAACTGATACCTCGGTCCTCGGTCATCCATTTTCGTAAAGGTTTCCAGAATGTCTTTGATGTTCCTGTTCGCTCTGATCGGTCTTTTCATCGGCGGTCTGCGCGGGCTGATCATGGGTGCGGCGATCGGATACGTCACCGGCCTCGCGATGCGCAAGGTCGTTGTGACGAATCTCGCTTCCGTGCAGGAGCAATTCTTCGAATCCACCTTCGCTGTCATGGGCGCAATGAGCAAGGCCGATGGCGTGGTGACTCGCGATGAAATCGCGACGGCTGAAAGCATTTTCACCAGGCTGAACCTGTCGGCTGGGCAGCGCCAGGCGGCGATGGCCGCATTCAGCCGTGGAAAAGCACCCGATTTCGATCTCGATGCTGAAGTCCGAAAGTTCGATGCCGTCGCGAGGGGCTATCGCCCAGTCGTAGTGATGTTTCTGCAGATCCAGTGCGCAGTCGTCGCCGCCGACGGCACCATCCATCCCGCCGAACACCAGATGCTGATTCGCGTCGCCCGACTGCTGGGGCTCAGCGATGCGGACGTGGAGCAGTTGGAAGCCTTGCTGCATATGGATAGCCCTGCGTCATCACCGCAACACAGTCTCGACAACGCGTACGCAGCACTCGGGCTCACGGCATCCGCAACGGACGCAGAGATCAAGCAGACCTATCGCCGGCTCATGAGTCAGAACCATCCAGACAAGCTGGCTGGCAAAGGACTTCCCGAAAGCATGCGGCAGATGGCGGAAGAGCGAACACGCGAGATCAGCACCGCGTACGCAACGATCAAGGAAGCGCGCGGGTTTACTTAGCCTCGCGTGCCGTCACGAGCGCTCGAGTTCTCTGGCGCTCGAAGGCAATGCTCCTCATTCAGTGAGGTCTGTGTTCAACGCGAAAATCCCATCAGCCAGCTCGATCCACACGGTCGCGTGACTTGATTGCCCAAGGGACTGAGCGCGCGATCTGAGAGTGCTCTCAACGCAAACCTGCCACCAGGTGGTGGAAGTGGGCATCCATCTGCGCCGCGTCATGCGGGTAGTGATGATCCATCCACCAAGTGATCAGCGTTATGAGCGATCCTGCCAACTGGTAAGCCAGGATCTCTGCCGGCACCGCGGCTTTCGCTCCATTCCTGGCTGCCCTCACCCGCTGCACAAAAATCTCCGCGAGGTTGCGCTGCCAGACTTTCAGGATGAATTCGAGCATGCGGGCACTCGCCAGCGACTCGAATACGCGCCGCATCTGCCGCACATGATCGAACATGTACGCCGCGGGAAACTGGTAAGACTCACGAGCGACGTCCCATACGAGTTGCTCCCCCATCATGCGGGCAAAGACAACCGTGTGACGGATGAACATTTCATCCTTGTCTGCGAAATGTGCATAGAACGTCGAGCGGCCGACCGCCGCGCGCTCGCAGATGTCCTGCACGCTAATCTCGTTGTATCCACGCTCCTGCATGAGGGCAATCAGCGCGCCTGCAAGCGCATCGCGTGTGCGCAGGCTCCTCGGATCGTCTGATGATCCGGGAATCGCTACGAAGTTCGGCACAAATCACCCCTCACTGTCTTGGAACGCGCGCCCTTAGCTGACACCGTCGTGAGCGTCGCATAGGGTCGTCGGTCACGGAATATTCCTGGCCATCCAAGAGAACAAGCATGCGCGAGAATTCTATCTACGGCACGGTCATGGTAGCGGGTTCGATCGCTTTGATCGCGACGGGAATGTTTCATCCGACCGGCACACAGCTGCTGGCCTCAGCCGAAGCAGCGCAAAGCGTGGGATTGCGCAACACCATCGTGCATGCCGTCGCACTGACTGGTCTGTGGCTGACTTTGTTTGGATTGGTCGGATTCTCCCGCCATCTCGGCATCCGACGTCCCGATGTCACGGCAGCGCTGGTGGCATTCGCGATGGCGAGCTGCGCTGTGATGATCGCTGCGATCACGGACGGCATTCTCATTCCGAAGCTGGCACGTGACTACTTCATGGTGGATGAGGCGACACGCGCAATGCTGATGCAACTGATGCGCTACAGTGGCTTGGCGGCGAGCTCCATGACACGTTTCTATATCTCGTCCGTTGCGGTGTCGATTCTGCTCTGGTCATGGGCGATCTCGCGCACACAGTTCAGCCGTGTGTTGCCCTGGGTCGGCATCGCAGTCGCATTGCCCGCACTCATCGCGCAGCTGCTTGGCCATCTGCAGATGAACGTGCATGACGTGCTCGTACTTGCTCTGGGTCAGTCGGTGTGGATGGTCTGGACGGGCATTGCGCTAATGCGCAAGCCAACACCCGCAACGTCGATCGACCGATGACTGCTGAAGAGAACCCACGACTTCGCGGTGAGTGTCCATGCCGTGACTGAGTGTCATCTCGCCAGCGCGCGAAGGAATGTCGCCGCGAGACCTCTCGCGACGACGAGAAGCTCCGCGACCGTCGCCCTCCAGTAGTAAACGCTCGATGCAATGCATCATCGAGAGTGTCCCAGCGCTCGCGTCGCTGGTCACACGCTATGTCAGCGTCAGTCGTTGTCGCGCAGAACTTTTGGCGGTAGTTAGACACTCACCCCGGGTGTACATTTCGGATCAGCCGGACGCCTGCATCAGCACGTCCTCCTGAGTGCCGACACGAAAGGAGACCCTCATGACAACCTGGGAATTAGTAGGACACGAGCTGGTCAACTGCACATGCGAGTACGGTTGCAACTGTCAGTTCAACGCGCTCCCGGACAAAGGTCATTGCCATGCAGCGGCGGGGATTCAGATCGAGCGCGGTCACTATGGCTCGACCAAGCTCGACGGTCTGCGGATCGCCGCCATTTTCAAATGGCCCGGCGCGATCCATGAAGGCAATGGCGAGGGCATCGCGTTCGTCGATGAGAACGCCGACGCGCTGCAGCGCGAGGCACTGCTGAAGATCATGTCGGGACAGGACACCGATCCATTCGCCACCATGTTCGCGGTCTATGCGTCGACCCTGACAAAATTCCATGAGCCTGTCTTCACTGCGATCGATCTCGACATCGATGTGGATGCACGCAGAGGACGAGTGTCGGTGAAGAACTATCTCGATGTGATCGGCGAGCCCCTGCGCAACAAAGTGACGGGCGCTGAGGCGCGCGCGCAAATCGTGTTACCGAACGGATTCGAGTACACGGTTGCGGAGATTGGCAGTGGGGCCAGCACCACGCAGGGTCCGGTCCGGGTGGCGATGCAAAACACGTACGCTCAATTCGCTCGCCTCCACCTGAACAATCACGGCGTCGTCAGGCACTAACAGGTCAGCAGTCGAAATTGCTGGACTGCGATCGGTATGAACGACGGATCTGCGATTGAGGAACTGCTTCGTCGCGATCGGGCCATTGCACTCGCGGGATTGACGCTGTTATGTGCGCTTGCATGGCTCTACATCCTGATGGGCGTTGGAGTCGGCATGAGCGCATGGGAGATGACGAGTCTCTCCCTCTTCCCGCACCAGCTCGGCGGGGACCATGCGACTGCAATGGTTGCCACTCAGCGCGAAGCGTGGCCACTCGGCGGCTGGATCGTGATGATTGCGATGTGGTGGATCATGATGATCGCCATGATGGCGCCCAGTGCGGCGCCGGCGATCCTGTTGTATGCAAAGGTCAATCGCCAGACCCAAGCGAAGAATTCCATCGACAACGAGATTGCCCGGATAGGAGCGTTTGCTGGCGGTTATCTGTCCGTGTGGCTGGCCTTTTCGTTCGTCATCACCGTGTTTCAGTGGACGCTGGAACGCACGGGACTCGTCTCGGCAATGATGATGGGCTCACAGAGCCGTTGGTTGTCATCCGCGGTTCTGATTGCTGCCGGTCTGTATCAGCTCTCGCCGCCGAAGCAGGCGTGCCTCTCGCATTGTCGTGCCCCGGCATCGTTCCTGGCTCGACACTATCGGCCGCACGCCACCGGCGCATTTCGTCTTGGCGCGCTTCACGGCAGCTACTGTGTCGGATGTTGCTGGATTCTGATGACGTTGCTGTTCGTTGGTGGCGCCATGAATCTCGTGTGGATTGCAGCAATCACAACGATGGTGCTGCTCGAGAAAGTGCTTCGTGCGGGTCGATGGGTGAGTCGCGCCGCCGGGGTGGCTCTGATCGCATGGGGCATCGCCACCATCCTGGTTTGACAGGCTCAGTTTCTTCCTACTGTGGGTTCAACTGCAGTCGGAAAACTTCAGAGCATTAGGCCCAACCCTTACCACAACGTGAGCCAGGAGTTCTGCACGCGTCGCAACGAGCATTCGTGTCGGTGTGCGATTCGAATTTTCTTTTTTTTGTGGGTTCGACTTCAGTCGAACGTCACCGAAGCAGTGCCTGCGGCATTACGTCCGGCTAAAGCCGGACCCACACAGAAGTAGGACCCACAGCAGGAGTCGGAGTCACAGCAGAAGTTGGAATCAGGGCAAAGTCACAGGACAAGTCAAACTCCCCGACTGGACATCCACTGCGAGTGCGGTGATTCTTCAACCTTCAGCATTCGAGCGCCGCAACATGAACGCTGCAGCCAGACCCTCACCTTTCCAAAGTTCCGCGACAACCCACGACGATCATCTGGGTCTGCCGGGCTGGATCTATCACGACGCCGATTTTTTTGAGCTTGAGAAGCGTTTGATTTTCCGCACCAGCTGGCAGCTCGTTTGCCACAACAGCGACATTCCTGCGGCCGGCGACTACCACACGTTTGATCTGCTCGGCGAATCGGTCGTCAGCGTGCGTGGCCGCGACAATGTCGTACGCAGCTTTCACAACGTCTGCCGCCATCGTGCGTCGCGTTTGCTCGATGGCAACAAGGGGCATTGCAACGCACGCATCACCTGCCCGTATCACGCGTGGACGTATTCGCTCGAAGGCAAGTTGGTCGGCGTGCCGCATCGAGAATCGTTTCGTGATTTTCAACCCGAGAACCATGGCCTGGTCGCGCTCGAGCAGGAAATCTTCATGGGTTTCATCTTCATCCGCTTTGAGCCGGGACTCCCGAGCGTCGCGGAAATGGCGTCGCCCTATGCGCACGAAATGGCGCACTACCGAATGGAGGAACTCGTGCCGCAGGGTCGCGTCACTTTGCGGCCTCGATCAGTGAACTGGAAAAACGTTGCCGACAACTACTCTGATGGCATGCACATCAACGTTGCACATCCAGGACTCACGCGGCTCTTCGGCCAGAGTTACGGCATCGAAGCGCAATCGTGGATCGACAAAATGTGGGGCACGCTACGCGAGAAACCAAGCGCCAACTGGTCGGAGCGACGCTATCAGAAGCTCTTGCCGCCCGTTGATCATCTGCCACCGGATCGACAACGCCTCTGGACCTATTTCAAGCTCTGGCCGAACGTCGCCTTCGACGTCTATCCGGACCAGATCGACTTCATGCAGTTCATCCCGGTCTCGCCGACGCAGACCGTGATCCGCGAGATCGCCTACGTGCATCCCGACACGCGGCGCGAGATGCGCGCGGCGCGGTATCTCAACTGGCGCATCAACCGCCAGGTCAACGTCGAAGACCAGACGCTGATCGAGCGCGTGCAGGCCGGGATGGCCTCCAGCAGCTATTCGGTCGGGCCGCTGAGCGAGAACGAAGTGTGCCTGCGCAGCTTCGCCCGCCGCATGCGCAAGATGATCCCGGAGTGTCGCAAGCCGACGAAGTAACGCTCCTGGCGCGCTGGACCTCGCAGTCCAGCACGCGCGACGGCGTGCGCCTGTGCATCCGGCCGCTCCGGCCCGATGACCGTGAGCGGGAGATCGTATTCAAAAATTCGCTCTCCGAGCGCACCCGCTACTTCCGCTTGTTGACTCCGTTGAAGTTCCTGCCGCCGCAACTG
>JBJMWN010000018.1:0-3412 GCA_045810085.1 Povalibacter sp.
CGCGAAGCTGTCGCCGGTGAGTAGGACGAGGAGTAGCCACAAAGACACAAACATCACAAAGTTCGAAACGGGAACCGCGGGACTGGTCATGGCCGGCGTTTCCTGCTCTTGGCCGTGAATCAGTTGCATGCCCAAAGGCGAGCTCACCCACGTAATCGCGTGATCCGACGCCTTTCGACTTTGTGTTCTTTGTGGTTACTCTCGACTCTTACTCTCATCCTTGATCGGCCGAACCAGGCCTTCCTGCGCGACCGACGCAACCAGCTGCCGCTGTTGATTGAACACCTGAGCGCGAGCAAAGCCGCGAGCGCCGCCCATGAATGGGCTCGTTGAATCGACCAGCAGCCATTCATCGGCACGACACGGACGATGAAACCACATCGCGTGATCCAGGCTCGCCATCATGATGCGAGTCTGCGTCGATTCAGGGTGACGCAACAAAGCGGTCGTCAGCAGAAAATAATCCGAGAGATACGCGAGCGCCGCCAACTGAGTGATCGGATCATCGGCGAGTTTGGACGATGCGCGAATCCAATAGAGCCCACGTGCGGTGCGCGCCGTGCGTTTGAAAAGATCCTCCGGATTCACGGGACGAAATTCGATGATGCTGGGCCAGCGTTCGAGCGGCGGCGTGTCCTTCGGCAGCAGTGCCGAGTACTTCTGCGCGAGCTCTCTGGTGCTCATCAGCTGATCGGGATCCGGCACATCGATATCGAGCCCGCTGTCGTGATCGAATCCTTGTTCGTCGCGATGAAACGAGAGTTCCATGTGCAGGATGGTGCGGGCGCGCTGCCGAGCGACGACACGACGAGTCGAAAAGCTGCCGCCATCGCGTGTCAGTTCCACGTCGTAGATGACCGGAATATCGCTCGCGCCCGCAAGCAGGAAATAACCGTGCAATGAGTGCGGATGCCGCCCTGCCTCGACCGTCAGTGCCGCGGCTTTCAGTCCTTGGCCGAGGATCTGACCGCCAAACAAGGAGCGGAATGAGTTCTCCTGATTGACTCGACTGCGAAACAGATTGGTGTCGAGTTGCTCGAGCTCGAGCACTTCACTCAAGTGACGAGGTTGCGGCGGAGGCGGATTGCTGGGCGTGGACATGGATGCAGTGTAACAAGCAGGCCGACAGGCCAGAACGGGTTGACAAAATGATGGCCGCGCCGCGCGTAAACCATCGTGCAGATTGGCCGGCGGCTATGCACTGCTCACCGGCGAGGTACCGCGGCTCACACAGCTTCGCTACTCCCGGCCGGCGATTTTCGTTACCCTCTGCGGCACCTTGAATCTGGCTACACCGTTAGTTCTCCGGAGGATGCATGTTCAGCAGAGTCGCGAATCTGTTCAAAGGATTCTTTTCGCTGTTCATTTCCGGGATCGAGAAGCGCAACCCTGAGGCGTTGCTCGAACTCGAGCAGGAGAACCTGCGCAAGCAGGTCAGCAACTTCAACCAGGGACTCGCCACGCATGCAGGTCTATGCGAGCGGATCATGGGCCAGGTGCGAAAACTCGAGACTGAGCAAAGAGAGCTGCGTGCCAAGACCGCAGCCCATCTGCGTGCAGGTAATAAGTCGGCAGCGGGTCAGTACGCGCTGCGCCTGCAAACGATCGAGCAACAGCTCGAGGAAAATCGTAAGCAGCTGGAACAGGCAGAAGGCACCTACAAGAATCTGGTGAAGGCGCGCGACGTCGCCGTGCAGACCGCACGCACGAAGATCGAAGGTTTGAAGGGTGCGATCAACGACATGCGCATGAATCAAGCCATGGCCGAGATCCACGAAATGGCCTCGGGCATGATCTCGAACATCGGCGGCTCCGGTGACACGCTCAATCGCCTCGAAGCCATGGTCGAAGAGGAACGCAGTCATGCCGCCGGTCGGGCACGCATGGCTCGCGATTCGATCGACATGTCGCAGGTCGATATCAAGGAAAGTGAGATGACTGCGCTCGCCGACCAGGCGCTCGCCGACTTCGCCGCACGGGAAGGCATTTCCATTCCTGGCGAAGCAGCACCTGCGGCTGCGCCTCGCAGCATGGGCGAGAGCCAGAGCAGCTGAGTACGACACACAAGCGGCAGATGCATCGGTCTGCCGCATCGTGATCGCCCAAGAATCTCACTGATTCAGAACCATCATGCCTGCACCTTCGGGAGCACCCAGCTGGGCCAATGAACTCGCGCTCGCCTATGAAAGTGGCGCGCACGGTCAGTTCATTCTCTACGGCAATGTGCACGATCGGATCGCTTTGCAGCCTAGCGAGCAGAAAAGCGCGCGCCTCGTAAATCTGCCCGGCTACATCGAGGATGAACTGCTTGCCGGATTCAAAGTCGTGCTCTCGTACGATCTCGGAAGCGGCCTGACGATCGAACGCGGTGGCGAGTTGATCGAAAAATGGGGCGGCGCAGATCTGGCCCGTGCACCGCGTGAGCCGTTCGCCGCGATTCAGTACGTCAGCAAGTACCTGCGATATCTGGGCAACTTGCGCGCGCTCGGCCGCGAAGTGAAAGAGAACGTCGCTGTCATTGTTCGTGGTCTCGATCAGATCGTTCCGGCCGATGGCGCTGGATATGAACACGGCAGCATGGCGACACTGCTGCGTGCCTGGTCCAGTGAATCACCGTTCACTGAATTGCCTTTCACCAGCATCTTGATTGCCGACAATCTGAATGATGTCGAGCCGCTCGTGGCGTTCGACACCCGTACTGCGCGCATTCGCGTGCCGTTGCCGGATTCGACTGCACTGACTCGCGCGCTGGAACTTTTGCGCGCCCAATACCCAGCTGCGTTTGCAGCGGACGCCAAGCTCGATCAAATCGCGAGTGCACTCGTCGGTGTCACGGTGTCGGCGCTGGAAAGCTTGATCAAAATTCGCAGCCACGCCAAACAGACGCTCGGTGCCAATGATCTGACGCGAATCAAAAAGGAACTCGTCGAACGAGACTCCGCGGATCTGGTCGAGTTCATCGAATCGACACGCACACTCGAGGACTATCACGGGCAGGACGCACTCAAGCATTGGCTGCGCCAGGACATCGCGTTGTGGCAGGCCGGCGATCTCAAGGCGTTGCCGATGGGTTATCTGTTGTGCGGCCCGGTTGGCACGGGCAAGACGTTCCTTGTCGAATGTCTTGCAGGTGAAGCCGGCGTGCCGGTTGTGAAGCTCAAGAATTTCCGCGATCGCTGGGTAGGATCGAGTGAAGGCAATCTGGAAAAGATCTTTCGCCTGGTTCGAGCGCTCGGCCGCTGCATGGTCTTCATCGACGAAGCAGATCAGACATTGGGAAGGCGCGACTCCGGCAGCAACGACAGCGGGTTGTCGGGCCGACTCTATTCCATGATCGCGCAGGATATGGCGGATTCCGGAAATCGCGGTCGTGTGCTCTGGATCCTCGCATCGTCACGGCCCGATCTGATCG
>JBJMWN010000019.1:0-16155 GCA_045810085.1 Povalibacter sp.
GAAACTAGCGCGCATCCTGGTCGCGGCATTGCTCGCCACCGCATTGGCCGTCTGCTTCACCGGCGGTCTGGTGCCACTCGCGGGTTCATTGTTCATGACCGCGCTCACCGCAGTCATGCTACTGATCGGCAGGCGTGCGACTCCTCGCGTCGCGCTGTTCAGTGGGATTGCCGTCTGGTTTGGCATCACCGCGCTGTTCGCGGTGAATCGCAGCATCGCTCAATCGCAGATTCATGATTTCATCGCCACGCGAACCCCTGACTGGCAGGTGCTCGACTACGTGCTGACTCCCATGCCGGCAGACCCACTTTGCTGGGACGTGATGCTGCCGATCCTTGATGATGAGCACTATGTGATTCGCCATGGCAGCTGGTCGATTCTGCCGGGGGTCGTCCCGAGCACTCAATGTCCGGGTCGTGCGTTGTTCAAGGACATCACAGCGCGAATGACACCCATCACGGATCTGGAGAGCCCATCGATGCTGTGGCACGGTGAGCTCACCATGCCCCGCGATCAAACAGCAGATCTCGCCAGCAGTAACTGTGTTGCGGCGGAGTTCATGCGTTTTGCGCGAGTCCCCTGGACGCTGCGACGTGAGCACTCGTGGATCATCGGAGATCTGCGCTACGACCGCGAACCTGATCTCGGGTTCGCCGAGCTCGAACTGAAAGACGGCGCATCGGTTTGTCGCTCGCCGGCTCCCTGGTTGCCGCCGCGGAACGATCTGCTCACAGCGCCCTGATTCTGCTTCAACCGCATCTGCCGCTCCGCCGGTCGAATGCCACTGGCATCGTTCGTAATTTTCTGGACCATGGAGCTTCTCGATAGGGAGCTCTCATATGAATCTCACAACACGATCGCTACTCCTGCCGCTGCTGCTCTTCTGTGCGCTGACCCATGCGGAAGAGACGAATGAGCAGTTGGCTCGCCAGGTGCGCGAAACTGAAACTGCATTCGCTGCGACCATGGCGAAGCGCGATCTCGCTGCGTTCAGCGCTTTTCTGGCGGACGAAGCTGTGTTCTTCGGTGCCACGCCTCTGCGCGGAAAGGCGGCTGTGATCGCAGGCTGGAAAGCTTTCTACGAAGGCGCTGCTGCACCTTTCTCGTGGACTCCTGAAACGGTCGAGGTCCTGGCCAGCGGCACACTCGCCCATAGCAGCGGACCCGTGTTCGATCCGCAGGGCAAAAAAGTAGCGACGTTCAATTCGATCTGGCGACGTGATCCCGAGGGTCAATGGAAAATCGTCTTCGATAAAGGCTGCCAGATTTGTGCTTGTAAAGACGGCACACCCGAGTAGTGCTTGTTGGGGGATTGCGCCGTCTCCACGTCCTACTTGTGCGACAGGGCTGGCGGGCCCCGAGTTACGTTTTGTCACCGGTTTGTGCTTGCGAGCGTCAGTGCAAAACGTCTATAGATACGCGCTCTTCTTTTTGCCAGGGATATCTGCACATGCCGATGCGCTCTTCTCTAAAAATGACACTGCTTGCTGCTACTTTTATTACCGCCGCGCCTTTGAGCGGATTGCTTGCCCACGACGAAAATGCCACCGGCATCTACAAGACCCGGCACGACGGCTATCACAAGATGGGTGATGCCTTTAAGACGATTCGCGATCAGGTCAAATCCGGCTCTCCGGACGCCGCAGCAATCAAGAGCGCGGCCCAGATCGTGAACGACACTTCAGTGAGTCAGTTCAAGTGGTTTCCTGCGGGCTCGGGACCGAAGCCTGGCGTGAAGACCCGCGCGAAAGAAGAAATCTGGAGCAAGCCTCAGGATTTCGAAGCTGCACAGAAACGCTTTGCAGACGCCGCCTCCAAATTCAACAAAGCGGCAGCCAGCGGCGATCTCACTGCAGTGCGTGCTCAGTTCGGTGACGTCGGCAAGGCATGCAAGAACTGTCACGACACGTTCCGTACCCCGGAAGACTGATCTGGCTTCGGACCGCCCCATCCGCCGCGAACGATTATGCGAATTCAGGTTTGGGACGGCGCCGTTCGTCTGAACCACTGGTTGATGGCGATCCTGATCGCCATCTCCTGGTGGACGGCCGAAAACGGCCAGCTCGAATATCACCGATATAGCGGCTACACCCTGCTGGGTCTGTTGGTGTTCAGGATTTACTGGGGCGTCTTCGGCAGCACCACTGCGCGCTTCGCTCATTTCGTCAAAGGACCCAGGGCGATTCTCAACTACGTCCGTGGCATGTCTTCGCGAGTGTCCGAACGGGCTCCTGCGCCGCCGGGTCACAATCCACTCGGTGCGTTGAGTGTCATTGCTCTGCTCGCGCTGCTGATCGTGCAGGTCGGGCTCGGCTTGTTCTCCGTCGATATCGATGGAATCGAGTCAGGCCCGCTGTCCAGCCTGGTGAGCTTCGACACCGGTCGCACATGCGCTGAGCTGCACGAAGACATCTTCAATGTGCTGCTCGTATTCATCGCGTTGCATGTCGCGGCAGTGTTTTTCTATCTGCTTTACCGTCGTGAAAATCTGATCGCGCCAATGATCAGCGGCAAGCGTGAGCTCAAACACTGGAATGGCGCTGATTCCGTCCGAGTGTCGCCGGTGCGACTCATCGTCGGCATCATCATCGCATCTGCGTGTGTCTGGGGAATCACGCAGGGCTTCGGTTAGGCATGCCGTGACGCAGGCTCAACCAACACTCGGCTGAGAATGTCAGCTGCGGTCTGGGTAGTGTTCGAGCACCCGATCAACCAGTTTCTGCGCTTCTTTCTCGCTCAACTCTGCAGCGTCAAACGTGGCGTCCATGGATCCGCTCCACACCTGCGCATTCTTTTTCGCGTCGATGACATCTAACGTGAAAGTGCCGCGTCCCGCCTTGCTCTTGCCGATCGGCACAGTGACGCCAATACCTGCACCCATGCCGCCGGAGCCACCACCCACACCCACACCCACGCGCGGCTTGGCAGGTTCAATCGTTTGCGAGTTCAGGTGATAGGCGATGCGGCAGTCGGCTTTGTCTGCGGCTTCGGTGTAACCCTTCGCTTTCAACTTCGCCATCACGGCGTCGCGAACACGCTGATCGGTGAACGATGCAGCATCGCCCGTCGGCACCGGATTCCAGGAAAACGTCTGGCACTTCGGTAACTCGCCCTCGATCGCATCGACACGCACCTTCGGTGCGGCAGCGCATCCCGTGCTGACGAGCGCTGAAGCAACGAAGGCGACGCTTACGAGCAATTGAGTTGGAACGGGAAAACGGCGATTCGCACGCATGACAGACTCCAACGGCTACTCAAGTACGAACGGATTACCGGCAGGAAGGTTCAATCAGCATTGAACCCTGCAGCTGAACATTCACTGTACGTACTTAGTGGCGACCGCCCTTTTTCGGAGGCGGAGTGCGTTTCGAGCGTGGGGCGCCGCGGTCGGCTTCGCTCCTACGCGGTGGCGGTCGGCTCGATCCTTCCCGATCACGCCGCAAGCGCTCAGCCTGAGTCTTCAACGCGAGACTGATCTGAAGTTGCTGACCTGCGACACGAACCTTCTGCAAGCTGCGAAAAATTTCCTTCGGCATTCCGCCGGGAAGATCGATGAAGCTGTGATCCTCGCGAATCACGACGCGACCGATGAATTGGCCTTCGATGCCGGCCTCGTTGGCGATGGCACCCACGATGTTGGCGGGTTTTACGCCATGCACCGAGCCCACTTCGATTCGATACGTTTGCAGTTCAGCATCATCGACACGCGGTTTGCGAGCACGAGGTGCTTCATCTGCTGCGACGGGGGCCTCGCTCGGGTGTGAGCGTTCGATATCGCGGGATGGCCGGCGCTCGGGTGCGCGTTCAACATCGCGTGATGCACGACGTTCCGGTTTGCGTTCGGGTGCCGCCGGTGCTTCAAACCTTGGTGCAGGTGCGCGCTCTGCTTTTGCGCTTCGACGCGGTTCGGTGCGCTCGACCTCAGGTGCTTCGCGCGTTCGCGTTGGGCCATCGAGCAGAAATGGTGTCTTCCCCTGCACGATGCTGGCGAGCGCTGCGGCGATTTCAATAGCGGGCACGTTGTGCGCCTGTTCGTAGCGTTCAATCACTTCGCGAAAAATCTGGCCCTCGCCCGCTTCGATCACACTCGTGATGCGCTGATTGAAACGATTCACGCGTTGTTCGTTGACGTCTTCGACCGTGGGCAACTGCATCTGAGTGATGGGCTGACGCGTCGCGCGCTCGATCACACGCAACATGTTCCGTTCACGCGGCGCAATGAACAGGATGGCTTCACCGGCGCGACCTGCGCGCCCCGTCCGTCCGATGCGATGCACGTACGATTCCGGATCGTAGGGCACATCGAAATTAACAACGTGAGTCACACGCTCCACATCGAGTCCGCGGGCCGCAACGTCCGTCGCAACGACGATGTCGATCTGACCGCTCTTCAGTCTGGCAACCGTCCGCTCACGCAGCTGCTGAGGAATGTCACCATTCAGTGCTTCGACGGCAAAGCCGCGAGCTTCCAGCCTTTCCGCAAGTTCAGTCGTGGCCTGCTTCGTGCGCGTGAACACGAGCATGGCTTCGAAGGGCTCTGCCTCGAGAATTCTCGTGAGTGCATCGAGCTTGTGAACACCGCTTACCATCCAAAAGCGCTGACGAATACTGGATGCGGTGCTGGTCTTGCTGCGGATCGTAACTTCAGCCGGCTTTCGCAAATGGTTCTGCGCGATGCGGCGGATCTCATTCGGCATCGTTGCGGAGAACAGCGCAATCTGACGCGCCGGTGGTGCCTGTCCGAGAATCCATTCGACATCGTCGATGAATCCCATGCGCAGCATCTCGTCTGCTTCATCGAGCACCAGATATCGCAAAGTGTCGAGCTTCAAAGTGCCGCGCTTCAGATGATCCATGACGCGACCGGGTGTGCCGATGACGACGTGCACGCCTCGCTTCAGGCTTTGCAGCTGCGGGTGATAGCTCTGACCGCCGTAGATCGGCAATACATGAAAGCCTGGCAGGTGCGTGGCGTAGCGGCGAAATGCTTCAGCGACCTGAATCGCCAGCTCGCGGGTCGGGACCAGAACGAGTGCCTGCGGGTCTCGCAGGTTCAGATCGATCTTGGAAAGTATCGGCAAGGCGAATGCCGCGGTCTTGCCCGTACCTGTCTGTGCCTGACCGACCACATCGGTGCCAGCCAGCATGTGAGGAATTGTCGCCGCCTGAATCGGCGAAGGCTGTTCATAGCCCACGTCGTCCAGTGCTTTGAGCACGCCTTCGCTCAGTGCGAGGTCTTTGAAAGTGACAGAAGCGCCTGCAGCCGCTGCTGCATCATCGGAAGGAACATTGGAAGACACGAGAACCTCGGCAAACGAGTCAGCGCTCGAGGATCGAGCGACTGCGAAAGGGACGCGATTGTAGCGATTCGAGCGCTCTCGCGTTTGGCAACCTCATTGAGCGGGAGCGGGCCGATACTCGTAGTGCCAGGGTTCGTTCGGCGCTTTCAGGGGCCCTTTGAACTTGTCGCTTGCGGCAGAAACGGCTGAGCTGAGCTTTTTAGACCAGCCCTGCGCTTCCCAGGTACTGCGGATTTTCGCGACCTCCGGGCCTGCAATCACACGAGTTCCCTGATGGATCTGGAAATCGATGGCTCGTGCCCTGCCATGCAAGGACAGTCCGGGCGCGGCAAGCGGTGCTGGCGTCGATGGCTGCCAATGAATGAGGGCTTCGCGCAGCACGTCAGGCGTCAGTTCGCCCGCATCCTTGCTGTCGAATCGCTGACATAAGGTGCTCTCGAGCGAATTCGCCAGGCGAGCAACGCTCTGGTTTTGGTTCCAGCGTTGAATCTGCAGATCGAGACTGCGCACTTCAGTGTTGGCATACAGCTCGAAACCGGGATTGTCCGCTTCGAAGCGCGCTCGGATTTTTGCGACTTCAGTCACCAGGTCGTGATATTCGCGTGATCGGCGAAACTCGTCGATTTGCATCTGCGACCAGCTCCAGCGATCGGCAAGCGAATCACGACTGCGCAGGTACGAACGCAGCGCCAGCAGCTGTCTTCCGGTTCCTTGAATACGGTCTAAGGTCTGGACCAGTTGGGTTCCCTGGTCCCGAGCCAGTCGCACCAGCTGACTGTTCAGCTGAGATTCGCGACTGCACGTGGGTGCAGCCGCAAGCGCAGGTGAGCTCAACACCGCGACGACGAGCAGACTCGCTGCAGGCCATCGCAGCCAGCTCATGTGGGTGTGGGCTCTTTCTCGATCACGATCGTGCCGCGCAGAACCAATGCGGCAATCGCACCAATCGCAGCCAGTTGTGGCGCCAGCAGCGTGCCGACAACTCCCAACGTGAGCGGGATATCCACGAGAACGCGGCCTTCCTCGTTCTTGATGATCACGCGCCGCACATTGCCCTCGTGAATGATCTCCCTGATCTTCGCGAGCAGCGAATCGCCGCTGAAAGAAAACTCTTCGGATTTGAAATTCGGATCAGACATGTGACACCTCTGCGGTCAGCGAACCAACACCATCGAATCGGGCGGACAGATCATCACTTGGCGACTACCCGATCAGCTCCTTCAACTTCGCATGACCCGTGCGCGACATCGGCAGTTTGCTGCCATCCGCGAGAATGGCGAGCCAGCTGTCTTTGCCGTACAGATCAATGCGTGCGAGGCGCTCGATGTTCAAGATGAAAGAGCGATGAATACGTACAAAGCGTGCGGGATCGAGCTGCGATTCCAGATCGCTCATGGTTTGCTGCTTGCGAAGCTGTTTGCCGCCGATCGAAAACGCGAGGTAATCGTCCTGCGCCTCGACATAGTCGATCCGTTCTACAGGCAGCACATGCACGCGACCTTCGTGACGGATCAACACTCGCTCGAGTGTCTTGCCGGGAGGCCGTGCGGCCACGGAGAGTTCGGCGCCAGAGAGCTGCGGCGCATGCGTTCGCAGACGTTCGCGTGCACGTGCAACGGCTTCCTGCAAACGTGCGGGCTCAACTGGCTTCAACAGATAGTCGACCGCGTGCACCTCGAATGCTTTGAGCGCGTATTCATCGAATGCTGTGCTGAAGATCACGGCCGGCGCACGCTCCCCAAGCAGCTCGAGTACTTCGAACCCGGAGAGCTTCGGCATCTGAATGTCCAGAAAGATCAGTTCTGGATTCAGCTCTTCACACAGCTTTACCGCTTCGAAACCGTTCGCTGCCTGACCGACGACTTCGAGTTCGGGAATCTTGGCCAGATGCTCCATGAGTAGCGAGCGCGCCAGGGTTTCGTCATCGACTACGAGTACACGCACGTAAATCACCTCGCTTCAGTTCTCGCCCGCTCAGCTACCTGCTGGCGCAGCCGCGGGCAGCAGAATGGACACTCGAAAATGGGTTTCACTCGCGTCGACGTCGACACTTGCGCGATGACCACACAGCGTCTCGACTCGAGAACGCACATTCACCAATCCGACACCCGTGCTGCGTGAAGGCGGACGATCCGGATCGCATGGATTTTCGACGACGAGTTCAATGACACCTTCACGACGACGCGCGCTCACATGCACTTCACCGCCTTCGAGCAAGTGCGCGACGCCGTGATGCACAGCATTCTCCACTAGCGGTTGCAGCATCAACGGCGGCACAGAAATCATTCTCACGTCATCGGCGATATCGAAGCGTGCGCGCAGACGATCGCCAAAACGTACGCGTTCGATCGCGAGGAAAGTTTCCGCGAGTGCAATCTCTTCAGACAGCGGGATCGCCTGTTCCCGACCGAGCGTGAGGCTCTTGCGAAAAAATTGCGCCATGAGAAAACACATGTGCCGTGCAGCCTCGGTATTGTTTCCGATCAATGCGGCGACCGAGTTGAGACTGTTGAACAGAAAATGCGGATCGAGTTGTGCGCGCAAGGATTTGAGTTCGGCTTCGCGTGCCAGCACCTGCAATTCCAATGCGCGACGCTCTGCCTCTCGTGAGCGCTGAAACGCCCAGAGCAGGTAATGACCCAGCACTGCCAGCAGAATCGCGATGCCGCCCGCGAATACCAGGAGCGGAGCCGCTGCACTCGCGCCTTCGGGATAGACATGATCGGGTGGCAGAAGAAATATTGACCATCCGTAAGCCATGCTCAGCCACAGCGCGAGGGAGATAACGCCCGCCGCAAACCAGATGGCAGTCATGCGCACAACCGGCGTTGCCGCAGGGGGCATCGCCTGCACCAGATACCAGAACGAAAGCGATTGCAGACCGAGCAACACCGCAAGCGGCACTGAAAACAGCACAGCCCATTGGGCGGGCGCCTTGCCGCCAAAGAACATCACGCCCGACAGCAACAGGCCGAAGGCGACCCACACCGCCAGATAGCCCAGCATCCGGCCGCGGCTGATGAGAATCGGGTGCATGGTCAGTTAAGAGTGAAAAGAGCTCGACGCATCATTGCGCCTAATTCTTCACTTCGATGCCGCTCATCACAATGAATCCTGTGATGACCAGCGTCTTGGTGGGCACCGTGCTCGTGGGACGTCGCTTGTCGACGAAGCCACCCATGAGCGTTGCGACTTTGCTGCTGACGGTCCAGTCCGGCGGAACAAAGATTTCCATGCCGCCCCAGAACGCGAAAACATCGATGGTGGCGGAATCGCCTTCCATGCGTGCGCCGGTCAGATCGAGCTTCACTCCCGCCATGACTGCGCTGAGATCAGCGCCGCGGAACGGTCGCGACACGGGTCGCAGTTCAGTTCCCGACATCACCGCGAAGCAGCGCACGTACTCAGCGTGCTCTTCAACGACATCCGGTGGCACGTCTTCCGCGCGTTGTCCCGAGAAGGCACGCCAGACCAGCAGGCCGCCGAGCGCCAGGAGCGCCAGCGGAAAGGCGAGCTGCCAGAAGCTGACATTGATCCAGCCGATCTTGCCCGCGAAGATCCAGATGCCAACTCCAATGAAGACCCAGCCCATGCGATGCGTGCGTTCGTTGCCGGGTTGAACCACCAGACTGGTCCCGACGAGCACCATCAGCATGGGCCAGAAAAGCCGGAAGGCTTGTCGCGTATCGATCCAACCCAGATTTCCTGCGAGGAAGATCGCACCGAGCGCGATGACCCAGAGACCCACCAGCAAGCGTGTCAGGAACAAAGGATCGCGGCGTCGCACTCGATCTCCCAGTGGCGCGCCGTTCATGGGTTCACCGCTCATGCGACACCGGGCCGTCGCTATGGGTCTGAAAGCATCCATTGCTGCGGCCGAGGATGATGTCCACACCGTAGGCGATCACGAATATCGGCCAGGCACTGAACCAGCCCAATCCCATCCAATCGCTCACCGCGAGCTGGCAATACAGCCCTGTTGCCAGTAACCAGAGCCCACCGCTGCGTGTCAGATGCCGCGTTGGGCTGATCAGGGCAACCAATCCCGGCACGATCAGGAACAGCGGCCAGTAATTCCACAGCGCCAGTGGCACACCCCATCCCAGATTCAGAGCCATCAGCAAGGCACCGATCACAATCAGGACGATACCGGCTGCCAACGGCGAACCTCGACGGGAATTTTGTTTAGGTGACTCGTGCATATGACGCTCCGGGCAGGCGCACTGCCCCTGCGAGACACCATACGAGTGAGTCGAAGGGGTTGCCAGCCAACACCGGTCAACGACAGGCCGTCGCCGGTGAAGCTATTGGGGCCGAAGGAGTTGGGTTTACGCCCTCGGTAATAGACGCCGAGGGCACGGCAAGCGATGACTGATCAGCGCTGCTGCTGTATGCCCTGGCGGCCAGCGCGATCCGCGGAGCGGCCGTTGTTCTGAGAGCGGCTGCTGCTATTGCTGTTGTCTGACCGTGGCTGCGGGGTCGACATTCTCGGCTGCGGCTGCGGCGTCGACATCTGAGGTTGCTGGGTGCGAACGGGCGCTTCGTACCTACGAGGCTGCTCGATCTGACGGGGTTGTTGCGGCGGGCTCTCGAATCGAGGCTGGCTCTGCTGCGGACTCGGGGCTCGCCACTCGCGACGTTCCACCGTCGTGCCATTGCCTAAGGTTCGGTTCTGCTCGACTGGCGCACTGTGCTGAATGCGCTGCCGCGTATCGTCTGCACGCCATTGCTGGCTTCGATCGGAAGTGACACCCGAACGATTGTTGAACTGGCCGCGGTCTTCAGCCGGGGCAGCCTGACGACTCAGCGGGTTGGCAGAAGTCCCGGTGCGATTCTCCTGTAGCGCGCGCTGTTGGTTGCGACGCTCCTCTGCAGGATCGCGCCGACGTAGCACTGAAGGATCGATCTGTGATCCGCTGCCAACACCGTTCTGGAACCGCGGATCCGCACTGCCTGCCGCGTTCCGTTGATTCGGATCGCG
Source organism: Povalibacter sp. (assembly GCA_045810085.1). Taxonomy (GTDB): domain Bacteria; phylum Pseudomonadota; class Gammaproteobacteria; order Steroidobacterales; family Steroidobacteraceae; genus Steroidobacter. Next base: position 10,282 of record JBJMWN010000019.1, read on the forward strand.
CTGTCTGCCGGCCCAGGACGGGCGGTTAGACAGCGCGGGATTCGACAATCCCGGTTGCTGCGACTGCTCGGTCACGCTGCCTGATCGCGACGTGCGGTCAGCGTTGTCATCACCGCGTCGCAGTCGGGCTCTTGGATCGGAGCCTGAAGGTTCACGAGCACCACGCCATTGCTGCGCTGGATCCGAGGAGAGTGTGTTCGCCACTTCACCGCGCGAGTTTGGACGAATCAATTGCGACCGGCCGATCGGACGACCTCCATTCGCCTCGATCTCGCGGCGCTCGACGTCGAACGGCACACGTGCAGCGGCACCGCGCCCGCTCGTGACGGTTTGGCTCGACGAGGTGAGACGAGCTGCCTGTGGCTCAGTGATGCTGCGGCCTGGAATGCGACCCAGCACGCGGGAAGCAAAGACACTATCGCGACTCGGCGCGAGTGCCGGGGGACGCGGATCGCGATTCCACCGGTTCAAATCTGATTCGCTGAAGTTCGAAAAATGACCTTGCAATGGCCGACCCGAGACGAAGCGCTCTCGCTCGACGATCGTCACCGCGCGCGGATTGCGACCGTAGCGATAGTCGAAGTTGTTGTAGCGACCGTTGTAGACGTTGCTGATGTACGTGTTGTTGACGATGACCGTGTTGGAGTAGTTCACGTTGTTCAGGTAATGCCGTGAGTAGTGATACCCAGGCACATACACTTCGCGTGGTCCGAGTGGGAACCAGCCGATCCCGCTACCGAAAGAGACCGACACGCTCACCCCAGGGCCTGACGTCCAGGCCACGAGCGCGGGCGCATACACAGGATGGAGATGGCGCGGGCCGGGAACCCAGCACCAGCGACTGTTCAGATAGCCCCAACGACCATAGTGAAACGGAGCGAAGCCCCATGGCGTGTTGTCGACCCAACTCCAGCCCCATGGCGAAACCCATACCCAGCGACCGTAACGATAAGGAGCCCAGCCCGCCGACACATAGGTCGGCGCCCATACATAGCCGTACTCGGGCTCGTAGCTCCAGCGGCCATTGCGATCCAGATCTTCGTAGCCGATGACTTCGCTCGACACATACTGCGACGATGTGGAGCCTTCACTGCGGCGATTGCGATCGTTCGCCCAGTCTTCGAATGCGGTGCGTGGACCTAAGCGCTCGATGCGCGCGGTGAGCTCTTTGGTTCCCGAGAAAACGCCTTGCTGATTGCCACCGACGCGCCAGACCTTCGAACCTGAGGTCACTTCACTGTCGCCATTGCGAGTACGCACCACAGTCTGGTCACCGGCGCTGGTGGCTTCGATGTGATACTCACCCGGATGCAGCAACGTGACGGTTGCGTTCGGTGTCTCGATCTCGATGCGCTCGTTCTCACGTTTGTTGAGCACCCGAATGTTCGCCGAGCCTTCTGTCAGGCTCACGCGCAACACATCGTCATCGAGATTGACGAACGAAATGCCAGTGCTTTGATCAAGGTGAATCGTCGCAGAGCCCACCTGCAACTCGGCGCGCGCGCCGCTGTCCACCCAAAGCCGATCGCCGGTGGTGAGAGGTCGATTCAATATGGCTTCGGCCCACTCTTCCGTACCCGCAGGCGCCAGCGAGACTTCTCCTTCAGTCAGACTCAGTCGAGCGACTCGACTCGGAGGATCCACTGCTGGATTGGCCTGCTGTCCCGCCTTCTGTTCAATGGCAGGCGGCGCAGCAGAGGAATCCTCGGCAACGGAGCTATCCTGCGTCGCACCTTGTTCTTCGATGACCGGTTCAGGTTGCCCCACGGGCTCCTGCGCCAGCGCAAGGCCGGAAAGCGAGAACAGGCACACCAACAGAAAATTACGCATGGCACACCGGATGGAAGTTACACGAGTAACGCATCGCCCGTTGACAGGGTTCGACTGCATCATCGAGTTGTGCGGGTGAACTCAAGGTGAACGTCCACGCTGCTAAACTGAACACGTTATGAACACTCGCAACTGCTTCAAAGTCCTTGCCTTGCTCTGCTTGCTGGTCGGCTGCGCCGGTCAGCCGACGCAAAAAGGCAACGTCTCCTCGAAATTCCGTGCGGATCCGCGCGGCCCGGATGCGCTGCTCGTCGAGGCCATGAGGCGACACACCCAGCAACAGGATTTTGCGGCGGCGTTGCAGTTGGTCAAGCAGGCCGCCGAGAAGGCGCCCGACCGCAAGGATATCGCGTGGTTGTATTCACAACTGTGCTCTGAGGCGAATGGCTGTCAGGCGGAAAACGTGGAGACGCGATTGCGGCACATGGATCCCGCCAATGCGGCCGTGTGGTTAGGACCGCTCGCCCGCGCGCAGGATCGCAATGACCTTGCCGCGGAAAACGGAATTCTGGAAGCGATGAGTCGCGGCGATCACTTTGACATCTACTGGAACTCCCTCATCTCGAAAATGGCGGTCGTCGCTAGCGCAGAAACGGCCGCGCGCCTGGGACCTACGGTTCCGGACCTGGTGACCATCAGCCTGAACGATGTGATCGGTTGGGTCTCCGCGGTGGCGTTCCCGCGTTTTACGCCACTGAGTGACACATGCAGCGCTGAACGCGTTGCGAATCGGTCAGTAGCCGAACGTTGTGCACGCATCGCGGCCGCACTCACGCGAGGGGACACCGTCATTGCGGAAAGCGTAGGGCTCGGAATCGCGGAACGACTCGCTCCGCCGAACTCGCAACAAGCGGCAAACGTCGCCGAGCAGATCCGACGTGCACGCTATCAGCGCGACACTGCCGGCCAGATCATCGCGGGACAGGTCGAGCACGACAAATTTTCTCGCGAGCTGATCAAGCTGATGGCGGGCCTGCGCCGGGAACAGGACGTATTCCTGGCGGTTATCCGCTGGGGCGGACAGCCAGTGCAACCGACGGGTTGACGTAAGCGGTGCTTACGCGGCGCGCTGCTCGGGTTGCTGTCGCACTTCGCCACCGAGCGCTTCGCGCAGATCGGTCAGCATCTGGTTGAGTTCGCCCGTCATCAGCAGAAAGTCGATATCGAATTGATCTTCGGGCGAGATCCCCTCGTTCTCGGGCTTGTCTTTCGCGATCTCGAGAAATTCCACGCGCTTGATCTGCAGCTTGTCGGTGATCACGAACGCGATGCGATCATTCCAGGTCAGACCGAGTTTCGTCGCGAACTTGCCTGACTGCAGATGTGCCTGAATGTCTTTGCCTTCGAGCGTATGACGCGCATATCGCACGGTAGCCTTGGTCTTGTCAGGCGTTTGCAGCTCGAGATCATCCGCGATCATGAAACGCAGCGGCGCGTCGCCCAGCATCAGCCACGCCGCCATCGAGGCATGCGGCACACGTTCAGTTTCCATGAACTGCACGGGCAGAGTGCCCAGCGTGTCGCGCAAGGTCTCGACCAATTCTTCCGCGCGATTTCCACCTGACGCATCGATGATGAACCAGCCGTTTGCGGGATCGATCCACGCGCGCGTCAGGCGTCGACGCGACAATGCGCGAGCACGCAGTTCTTCCGTGACTCGCTCCTTGATTTCGCGCATCTGTCGGCGGCCCACCGGAAAACCCTGCTGTTCCGCCTGCTGCGCTGCGCGCTCAGTCGTCACCTGCTTGATGATCGATGCCGGCAGCAATTTCTGCTCGACACCGAGCGCAATCAGATGCTGACCATTGGTGGTATGCACGTAACGCTGCGCTGGACTCGCATGCACCCAGCCGCGACTGAACATGTCGAAGCTGCCGCACGCATGCAACGGTCGTCGGGCAAGTTTGTCTTCGAGTTCCGCCGCGGTGACGGACCAATTATCAGGCAGCCGATAAACGGTGAGATTCTTGAACCACATGAGGTGCCTGCGCTGAAACGTTGTTGTGCTGCCGATGAAATGCTCATCGGTGTCGGATGCGGCACCTGTCTCGAGAACGCGCCGCGCGAGAGCGGCGCAGTATACGGATCGACACCGCGCCGACCAGTCTTGCTTTTGTTCGCCGAGTTTGGCCGAGCGACTTCACTGCGGCACTGTCGCGCAAGGCGATGACAATGCTTCAGTTCCAAGTCGATACGCGACGATCGATCAAAGACGATCGAGCGGGCGCGCCGACGAGTTCGCGAACATCACACGCAGATGCGTTCCAACTTGCGAGCTTCCCTTAAGCCTCGCACCTGTCCGCGACTACTCTTCCTCTTCCTCGTTGTCATCAGCCGGGGATTCTTCTTCCGCATCCGCTGAATCGGAATCCGCCTCGTCACCGCAATCGGCGCTCAGCCATTTGCCATTCAACGAACCCTTGATGACGAATGCGTCCGACCCCTCTCCCACTTTCATCTCGATCGTGCCGTTCATCGTCTCCGGCGTCGGCGTGCTGACTTTCAGCACACCAGAACCCTTGTGCTCGCCTTCGCAGACAAGCCGAACTTCCTGGCTGGTGCGTGTCGTCGTCACGATCGTCTGACGGCATTCCTTCGCGTTCGCCGAACTGAAGGGATGCTCGAGATCCTTGTCAGTGATGCATTCGCGCGAGGTATCTCGTGTCGGGCCCTTCGCCGCTTCGGCTTTCATGTCGGCAGACATTTTCGCGAGCTGTTCGGGAGTCATCTTGTCGCGCAATTCCTTGGGCAATGGCATCACGCCGCTGAATTGCGTCGAGGAGTTGATTTCCCACAAGCCCGTTTTCACGTTCAGCCGATCGGCCGCGAGCACCGCGAGCGGCGAGCAGATTGCAGTCGCCACTGTGACCTTGAGCAAGGTGCGATTCATTGTTGTCTCCCCCATCTCAGCCAGGCTGGCCATTTTCTGCAAATGCTGTTGCGGATGCGATCAGCAAGTCGCTGAACGCAAGTCTCAGGCCGCGAGCACCGAGGAACGCGCGCAGCGGCAGACGCGTTCCGGTAGCAACTTTGAATGAAGCAGCCGAGGCTTGCATGGCGAGTTCCAACCGGAAACTTTCGACGTATCGCGCCAAGCGCGATTTCACCAAGACGGCGGAGCCTAGCGGCCAGACGCCCGTGCGGGAAGCACCAGAATTGCGATTCGTGATTCAGAAGCACGCAGCGCGCCGTCTGCATTTCGACTTACGACTCGAACTCGGCGGTGTATTCAAGTCGTGGGCCGTGACGCGCGGTCCCTCACTCAATCCGCAGGACAAGCGGTTGGCCGTCGAAGTCGAAGATCATCCGCTCGACTACGGCGATTTCGAAGGGACCATTCCGGCCGGACAGTACGGCGGCGGCACGGTGCAGTTGTGGGATCGCGGCTTCTGGCGTCCCGAAGGCAATCTCAAGCCCGAAGCGCAACTCGCCAAAGGCGAGCTCAAATTCACCATGGAAGGCGGCCGAATGCACGGCAGTTGGGTTTTAGTGCGCATGAAGAATGACCGCAACGGCGGCAAGCGCACGAACTGGCTGTTGATTAAGCATCGGGACGTTGCCGCTCGAGACTCCGCAGCAGTCGAACAGATGATGGCCGAAGATCGTTCAGTCGCGTCCGATCGCACCATGGCACAGATCGCTTCGGGCACGGGTGCCGCGCCGAAACCGTTCATGCTGGCGAGCAAGACCGCGGCCAATGCAGTCTGGCAGTCGAATCGCGCTGAAACTCAAACCGTGATCAAAGCAATGCCGAAGAAGAATGCTCCACGCAAAACGACCAGGAAGTTTCCAGAGTTCATCGAGCCTGAGCTTTGCAAACTGCTCGATCGTCCACCGGTGGGCGACACGTGGGCGCATGAAGTGAAGTTCGATGGTTATCGAATTCAGATGCGCGTGGTTGACGGCGAATGCGAACTGCGCACACGCAAAGGTCTCGATTGGACACATAAGTTTCCGGAGATCGCTGGCGCAGCGAGCAAGCTCCCCGACTGCATCATCGATGGCGAAATCGCCGCACTCGATGAACAGGGTTCGCCGGACTTT
>JBJMWN010000020.1:0-4865 GCA_045810085.1 Povalibacter sp.
CGGCGTGGTGGACCTCACGACCTTTCAGCCCGCACCCGACGATGAGTATCGGAGCATGCTGGGCATCAGCTTCGTCAGCGCTTACGGGCGCACGGGCGGAAACTTCTCTGATGGGAAGGGTTCGTGGCTCGTGGCCGGGCGGCGCGGCTATCTCGATCTGGTACTCAAGCAGACCGAGGGCGACGACGAGCGGCTCACGCCGCGCTTCAGCGATGTGTTCGCCTCGATCAAATATGACTTCAACGAGAACACGTCTCTGAGCGCGCACGCGCTGCTCGGAGATGACGATCTGGTATTGATTTCCCACTCGGACGACCCCGTGGATTCAGGCGGTACCGGTCAGTCCGGGCACTTCTGGATAACGCTTGATCACGCATTCAATGATTCGTGGCGCGCGAGAACCATGCTTGCGGTGGCGAGCATGGAACAGACCCGCGACACGAGTGGTACAGAGGTGGATGAGCGCGACGGAACTGTGCTCAGCGATTTCGATTTCAGTTTTCTGGACTTGCGGCAGGACTGGTCCTGGAACGCGAGCGACAGCCAGCTGATGCGCTTCGGTTTCAACGCCGGCAGGCACGAAGCGAGCTACGACTATCACCTGGCCGGCCACGTGATCAATCCCTCCGTGCCCAATGCGGCGATCGACATACTGCGAGATACGGACATCGACGTGACTGGCACCAGGATCGGTGCGTACGGTTCGTGGCGCAGCAGGTTGACCGATGCATTGACCGTTGAGGCGGGCGCACGATGGGACAGCTTTCACTATCCCGATGACCTGAGCTTTGATGTGATCAGCCCGCGCATCAACGTGGTCTACGCAATTGGCGAGAACGGCGAGTTGCGCGCTGCGTGGAGTGTCGTACACCAGCCGCAAGGCATCGACGCACTGCAGGTGGAGGACGGTGTCACCGACTTTTTCGAACCGGAGCGATCCGTGCAAACAGTCATTTCGTACTCGCATCGGTTCGCGCAAGACCTTTCCGCGCGCATGGACGTGTACAGTAAGGAGTACTCCAACCTGCGGCCGCGTTTCGAGAATGCACTGGATTCTTTCGAGCTGATCCCCGAAGCCACGATCGACCGGATACGTATAGATGCCGCGCGCGCTGAGGCTCGCGGCGTAGAGCTCAGCGTGCGTCGCGAAGCAGATCGGGGATTCGCGGGTTGGGCAGCTGCGTCTTTCGCGCGTGCACGCGACCGGGTCGCTGACAAGTGGGTATCGCGCAGCTGGGACCAGGAGTTGACCTTCTCGTTCGGCACCACATGGACAGGAGAGCTGTGGAGTTTCAATCTCACCGGTCTCTACCACACTGGCGCACCGACCACGACACTCTACTCGGCCATGGTGCCGGGTCCGCAGGGTGATGTTGCGGTCATCGTCCCCGGAGAATGGAACGCCGCCCGCCTGGGCCCGTATACGCGCTTCGATCTGCGCGTGAACCGCGATGTCCGCCTGCGCAGCGGCAGGCTCTCCTACTACCTGGAAGTCATGAACCTGTTCGATGCCGAGAATCCCTGCTGTATCGAAGAATTCGGGCTCAACCCGCGCAATCACTCGGAAGTGCTTGTGGAAGAAAGCTACTGGTTGCCACGCCTGCCTTCGCTCGGATTTCAGTGGGAGTTCTGAAAGGCGGCCAGGGCACACTCACATCGCTGAGTCGCAAAAAAACCCCGTTGACTCAAGGGTATCAGCCCTCATATCGGACGTAGATCATCAGACGAGCTTGTCTGATGAATCCACGCTCAGCCGTCGAACCCGCTCGTGTAAACTTGCTGGCTTCGATCTCCCGATACATCTCAGTTCCCACATCGTTCATGTCCTACCTCGCATTAGCGCGCAAATGGCGACCCCGCAGCTTCGCTGAGCTTTCGGGTCAGGAGCACGTCATGCGCGCGCTCACGAACGCTCTCGGGACGGGCAGGGTGCATCACGCATTCCTGTTCACCGGCACGCGCGGCGTAGGCAAGACGACGATCGCTCGCATCCTGGCCAAGTCGCTCAACTGCGAGACGGGCATGACTGCAACCCCGTGTGGCAAGTGCGCCGCGTGTCGGGAAATTGACGAGGGTCGCTTCGTTGATCTCATCGAAGTCGATGCCGCTTCACGAACCAAGGTAGATGACACCCGCGAGCTGCTCGACAACGTGCAGTACGCCCCAACTCGCGGCCGCTACAAGGTCTATCTGATCGACGAGGTTCACATGCTCTCGGCGCATTCATTCAATGCGCTGCTGAAGACGCTCGAGGAACCACCGCCGCACGTGAAATTTCTGCTGGCAACGACCGATCCCCAGAAGTTGCCTGTCACCGTGCTCTCGCGTTGCCTGCAATTCAGCCTGAAGCGTTTTCCTGCCGGCATGATCTACAAGCGCCTGACGGACATCGCTCAGGCGGAGAAGATCGATTTCGAGCCTGAAGCATTGCGACTGGTCGCGCGGGCCGCCGATGGCAGCATGCGCGATGCTTTGAGCCTGCTGGATCAGGTGATCGCGTTCGGCGGCACGAAGCTTACGGCCGAGGACACGCGAACGATGCTGGGCACGCTCGATCGTTCCCAGGTGTTCGGAATCCTCGATGCCATTGCGTCGCGGGATGCGCGTCAGGTACTGGAATGCGTCAATCAGCTGGACGAGCGTGCACCGGATTATCGCGATGTGCTGGCGGAGCTTGCTGCCGTTCTGCAAAAGATCGCTCTGCTGCAGGCAGTCCCCGATTTGCAACTCGATGAAGCGGACGACGTCGACGCTTACGGTCGTCTCGCAAGCGCTCTCAACCAGGAAGACACGCAACTGTTCTATCAGATCGCGATCATCGGCCGTCGCGACCTGGAGTTGGCGCCCGATGCGCGAGGTGGCTTCGAGATGGTGCTGCTGCGCATGCTTACCTTCTCAGTCGCCGAAGAAGGTACGGGTATTGCTCGCACGGCATCACCAGCGCTGGCTCGCCCGGTTGCGGGAGGTGTTCCGGCAGTTCGTCCCGCGTCGACTGCACAAAGCGTTAGTCAGACGTCACCGAGTAGCAGCGGCAGCGATTGGTCGCGGATCGTCGCGAGCCTTCGTCTACAGGGTCCGGTCAGTCAGCTCGCGGCGCATTGCGCGTGGAGCGCGAAAGAGGGGAGCAGTCTCCGTCTGTCGCTTGACGCAGAGGGTGAGACCTTTCGCCGACCTGCGCTTGAAGAGAAACTCGCCCAGGCCTTGAGCGCTCATTTTGGTGAGCAGATCAAACTGGAGATCACATCTGCGAGCGACGCTGTTGATACGCCCGCGCGACAACAGAAAGCGGCGGCTGATGATCGGCTGCAGAATGCGCGCCGTTCGATCGAAACGGATCCGAGCATCCGGGCCATGCGCGAAGTGTTAGGCGGCACGGTCCAACCTGACTCCATCCGATCTGTCGAATAGACTCCCTGGAATGAAGAGCGAGCGGCAACAGCGGCTCACAAGATAAATCTGGAGCATCAATGAAAGGCAACATCGGCAACATGATGAAACAGGCGCAGCAGCTGCAAGCGAACATGCAGCGTGCGCAGGCAGAAATCGCCACTATGGAAGTGACGGGCGAGTCCGGCGGGGGCATGGCCAAGATCGTAATGACAGGCAAGCATGAAGTACGTCGCGTGACTCTCGATCCTTCAATCATCAGTGCCGATGACAAAGACATGCTCGAGGATCTCGTGGCCGCAGCCATCAACGATGCGGTTCAAAAGGTTGAGCGCACCACGCAGGAGAAGATGTCTTCTCTGATGGGCGGCATGAATCTGCCCGCGGGATTCAAGCTCCCATTCTGATTGTCCTGGGCGAGTGTGCAGTCGTGCGCGTCTGAGCGCTCGTTCATCGTGATCAGCAACTTTTCATGATTTATCCGCCATCACTCACGCGCCTCATCGAGACGCTCCGCTGTTTGCCAGGCGTGGGTCCTAAGTCGGCCCAGCGCATGGCCTTTCATCTGCTCGAGAAGGATCGCAATGGCGCGTCTGCAATCGCAGATGCGTTACAAAAAGCCGTGACAGGCGTGGGTCGATGTGAGCGTTGTCGCATGTTCGCTGAGGCTCAGCTCTGCCCGGTGTGCTCCTCTCCAGGCAGGGATCGCGCACTGCTGTGCATCGTGGAGTCTCCGGCGGACGTTGCAGCCATCGAGCAGTCGGGGAGTTATCGCGGCTGCTATTTCGTACTGATGGGTCACTTGTCGCCACTCGATGGCGTCGGTCCCGATCAGCTGGGCTTCGATCAATTGGAGTCGTTGTTCGCGAGTCGCGAGATCAAAGAAGCGATCCTCGCTACGAACGCGACTGTGGAAGGGGATGCGACTGCACACGTGATAGCTGAAGTCGCGGCGCGACATCAGGTGAAATCCAGCCGCATCGCCCACGGTGTTCCCGTGGGCGGTGAACTCGAATATGTGGACGGAGGCACGCTCGCTCATGCACTTGCCGGGCGCCACGTGCTGGGCTGATCACCTGCGGCGTTCGTAGTCCGGCGCCAATTCCCTCATGATGTTCATCAGCCGCTTATAACTCTCGTGGCGGCGCGACGAGATCGTTCCTGCATCGATCGCAGCCATGACCGCGCAGCCCGGTTCGCGCAGATGCAAGCAGTTGTTGAATTTGCACTGTCCGTTGAGCGCCATGATTTCGGGCCAGCCTTGCTGGACGATGACGTCACTCACTAACGCAGGTGCGTAATCGCGTACGCCCGGAGAGTCGATCAACTCGCCTCCACCGATGATCTTGAACAGTGCTGTCGACACGGTTGTATGACGTCCCTCTCCCGTCGAATCCGATAGGGAACGTGTGGGTCGCTCCGATTGCGGCACCAATGCGTTGGTCAAGGTAGATTTGCCCACGCCAGATTGCCCGGCA
>JBJMWN010000021.1:0-8092 GCA_045810085.1 Povalibacter sp.
AGGCTCGGTCGCGTTTGACTTGGGCTCTCAGCGGCGCGCGACGGTTTCCGCTCGCTGTCGAGTGAGTGCGCTGGCCCGGAACGCCCGCAGTCGCTTGATACAGATGTCAGGCGCAGAACGATCGCGCAGGTCCCATTCAGCGCTCTGCCGAACCGAGCGCCATGCTGATCTCTAGCGTCGCTCCCTTTTGCGTGAAACCGTAACCAGACGTGGCGCGAAGGCGATCCGCGACCTCTCGATCTATCTCCACGAATTCGAGGCGTCCAGGAGCTGCTGACTTCGGTGCGGCTCGGGGTGGATACCTTAAGTTACGATCTTGCGGAATGACCCTGATTGATCCGGCGGCATCTCTCGTGGTGTGGTGGAGGTCCTAGAGACGTTCCTGATGCCGATAGCCTATTCAATAGACAAAAGCGCCGGGATCATTCGGGAAACCTGGACCGGCCAGGTTTCAGCGGCAGACCTCGCTGCCCACTGGATGCGTCTTCTTACCGACTCGGAGGCGCTGACGATTCGAAAGACACTCGTGGATCTGCGCGGGTGCTCGATCGACTTCTCGGGCGAACAGTTGTTCGAACTGATTCGCGAGGTGGCGGAGCCCATGCTCAGGGGAAGAGACTGGCGCAGCGCGTTGGTGGTCGCGAAGCCGCTGCACTACGGGGTCTCACGGCAGTACCAATCCTTGGCACACGTCTACAGCAAGGACGCGATCTTCCATGACAGCAGTGCCGCCCTGGACTGGCTCAGGCAGTAGGTTCTTGGCTGCGATGACTTCGCAGCGGGGTGAGTACTCAGGGTCTACGGTAACCACCTGCCGATAGCAGGGGATGCTTCGCTTTTGCGTACGGGAGCTGAAAATTGCCCGTATGTCTTTGATTGGAAAATGGCGGAAGGGGAGGGATTCGAACCCTCGTAGGGCGGTTATGCCCTCAACCGATTTCGAATCGGTGCCGTTGTGACCGCTTCGGTACCCTTCCGTAAGGGCGCGCATTCTATACCGAGGTCGTGCAATTCGTGCCACAGAAAAACGCGTCGAGAGGGGAAGCGCTGAGTCCCAGTCCAGGAAGGGTGTCCTATACCGGCCGCGGGTCGAAACTGTAGGCTGTGCGCCCTTCGAGATTGTAGGACTCGCTTCTCAGTGCTAAGGCTCGGTCACGTTCGGATCCGGCTCGAACCCTCCAGGATTCTGTCCCCGGCAAGGGGTCTCACAGAGTCGGAGTCTTGCGATATTCAAGCGGGTAGCTGCCCGAGTGCAGCGAAATGAAGATTGCACTGGCGATCATTGCGACATTGCTTCTGGGCACGTGCTCGCAGCCACCTTCGGTTCTGGATCAAATCATCCAGTCAGGTGAGTTGCGGGTCGTGACTCGCAACCTGCCCAGCACTTATTACCTGGGTGCCTCCGGGCCGCAGGGTCCCGAGTTCGAGATGGCCAGCCAGTTGGCCGCTGAGCTGGGCGTCCATCTGTTCATCTACTCCGTGCCGAACGTCGGGGATGTGATGCGCGAGTTGGCTTCCCATCGCGCTCACATTGCCGCAGCTGGGCTTACGCGTGGCATGCAGTTGCCGGAAGAAGTCGCTTTTGGTCCGCCCTATCAACAGGTTCGCGAGCATCTGATCTATCGGCAGGGTGGGACGCGCATTCGCAATCTTCGGCAGGCGGTCGATTCACACATCGAAGTCGTTGCGGGCAGTGCGCATGTGGCGTCTTTAGAAGCAGCGCGCCTGGCCGTGCCTAATCTGTCCTGGGTCGAAAATCCCACGACCGAGACCGAGGAGCTGCTCTATCGCCTCTCTCGCCGTGAGTTTGATTACACAGTCGCAGATTCGAATGAGTTCGCGATCGGCCGCGCTTTTCATCCCGATATTCGCATCGCGTTCGATTTGTCAGGCGGCAAGGCGCTGGCATGGGCACTCGATGGACGTGATCCCAGCCTGTTGCGCAGGGTCACTGCTTTCGATGCTTCGCTCAAAGCGGACGGGCGGCTCGCTTCCATCCTCGACACCTACTACGGCGACGTCGATCGATTCGACTACATCCAGGCGCGTGTCTTCATCGATGACATCGAGACGCGATTGCCGCAGTACCGCCACTGGTTCAAGGAAGCGGCCGAGCAGATCGGAGTGGATTGGCGACTGCTGGCGGCGATCGGCTATCAGGAGTCGCACTGGGATCCTCTGGCAACTTCGCCCACCGGTGTTCGCGGACTGATGATGCTCACCGAGGAAACGGCTCGAGCACTGGGAATCCCGGATCGCCTCAACGCTCGCGACAGCATCTTCGGCGGTGCGCAATATTTCTTGCGCGTGCGAAACCAGGTGCCTGCACGAATTTCTGAACCCGATCGCACATGGATGACGTTGGCTGCGTACAACGTCGGGCTCGGTCATCTCGAGGACGCGCGCATCCTTACGCAGATGCACGGGAAGAATCCGGACTCCTGGGATGAAGTGCGCGAGCATCTGCCGCTGCTGACACAAACGAAGTGGTACACGCAGGTGAAGCGTGGTTATGCGCGGGGTTGGGAACCCGTGCGATTCGTGGAAAACATCCGCGGCTACATGGACATTCTGGATTGGGTCGCGGGCGACTCAGGTGCGCCGGCGCAGCGCGAAGTCACTGCGAACAGAGCTTCGGACTAAGACGGCGCGATGAACGCGATCAGCTGAAAGTGAAGCTTGGAGCGTGGACGACTAGTCAGTTCGCAGGAGATTGCGCGAGCCACTCTCGCCAACCATTGCTGGTCAGCGACCGCGTCTCTCACTTCTTTTTCTGCGTCGACTTTTCCGCGTACGTTCGCGCGAGCTCTTCGGCAAACACCGAAGGCAGGCCCTGTTCGTTGCGTTGATTCAGCGCCTGATAGAACTCTGTGTAGAGATCCCAGTATTTCATCTTGTTGGTGGCGCCGAGGAGTGCTCCTCGCTTCAGTCCACGATCGAAGCGCTCCTCCAACTCACCCGGCTCGATTCGATTCATGAATTCATCCATGCCCGCCTGAACAGCCGACATCAACGCGGTGTGATGCGTGCGCAGGTCCGCAAACGATTCGCGAATCGCTTCGATGGGTCCGAGATAACGTGAACCGTGCGGGTCGAGCAGTTTGATGACGGCTTCATCCACGCTTGCGGAGAACTTCAGCGGATTGTTTTCCGCCGGCTGAATCATCGTCTGGTTCAGTCGCAGCTTGCCTTTGACTTCCGAGCGGCCTTTCAAGGTTTCCATGAGGCCGAGGACCGATTCGCGCAGCAGTTGCCCGGCGAGTGTCAGCAGGGCTGCCTGCGTGTCAGCGCCAAGTGTGCTCGGATCGATTCCGGCGCCACGACAGAATGCTTCCACACCGCCCTCGACATGATCGCTCGAACGACGCATGCGTTCGGGATCGCGTTCGGTACGCGGCGCAGGTGCAGCAGCGGCTGGAACAGGTTTCGCGGGCACCGGTTTCGCAGCTAACGCACCGGACGTCAGGGCTGCCAGAGTTCTGCGGTCATACGGCCGCGTCTGCATCTGCCAGTCATCGCCTTTTTTGGACTGTCCAGCGCCTGTCTCGGCGGTCGTAGCATCGAGTAACGATGCGAAGCCGCCTTGCACGACTGCTGGTGCGGGTTTGGGCGCAGCGGGTGAATCGAGTTCGAGCGAATCGTTGAGAAGAAATGGTTCGGGCGCCGCTTTGGAAGCAGGAGAGTCGTTCATGAGGAACGAATCGCCTGTCAGCAGATCGGTGATGTCCAGTTCTTCGCCCAGATCTTCCGGAACAGGAGCGATCTTGCTGCTGCCGTTGCGGACGCGAGCGGGCGTGGGCAACTGACCAGTCGCATCGGACGGGAAGTCGTTGCGATCATCGATGCTGACCAGAATTTCGTAGTCGCCGAGCCGCAGCCTGTCGCCGTCCTGCAGCGTATATGCGCCTTCAATGGAGGCGGGCGTGTCGGAGCCGTTGATGAAGGTGCCGTTGGTGCTGGTGTCTTCCAACATCCACTTGCCCGTGCGAAAGGAGACCTTCACATGGTGACTGGAGACATAGCGATCTGGATCGGGCAGCACCCAGTCGTTGTCAGACGAGCGACCAATGCGACCGCCCGTCACGCCGAATAGCTGCGAGCTGCGCTTGCCAAGCGCCTTGTAATGGTCGCTGATGACTCTGAGTTTCAGTGCCATTGGAGTATTCGATAAGTCCTTGAGCGGCTTCGCTGATCCACAGCGCCTCGAGTCGTCGTGCTGACCCTGTTCGCAACTGGATCAAAGCCTTTTGGAGCGCGCTATGTAATATGCTCGCAGCCTACCAACCCCCAGACCCCCCCGATATGGCAGCGAGTCACATTTTTAAAGTCGTTTTTGTGAACCAGGGTAAGGTCTATGAGATCTACGCCCGCAAGGTGAGTCACGGTTCTCTTTTCGGGTTCATCGAAGTCGAAGAGCTGGTCTTCGGCGAGCGTTCCACAGTCGTTGTCGATCCTTCCGAAGAACGGATCAAATCCGAGTTCGAAGGCGTAAAGCGAACGTACCTGCCGATGCACTCCGTCCTGCGCGTCGATGAGGTTCGCAAGCAGGGTGTGAGCAAGATCAGCACGCTCGAAGGCGGCTCCAATGTCGCTCAGTTCCCGATTCCGATGTACACGCCGGAGAAGAAATAGGACCACCGCCGACGGTCCTCAGCTGTCTCACCATCGGCGCGCCTTAACCCTGTTCGTGACCTGTCGCCAGAGAGCCGTAGCCTGTATCATTCGCGCCCGTAATTCTTCCCGACCCGCCACTTCTCGCGGGTCCATCGGCCACAATGCTGACACTGACTGGCGCGCCTGCTCTCTCCGAATTCCGCATCCGTAAACTCCTGGCCGCCCTTCGTGCGCGCCACTCCACTGTCGAGTCGCTGACGACCCGGTTCGTGCACTTCGTGCAGACGCGTCGCGAGCTGACATCGCAGGAACGAGGGGTTCTGGAGGCGTTGCTCACCTACGGCCCACGCGTCGATACGAACGACACGCCTGCGGTGAATTCGAAGACCGGTCTCATCGTGATCACGCCTCGGCCGGGAACGATTTCGCCGTGGTCGAGCAAGTCCACGGACATCGCGCATGTCTGCGGCCTCGATGCCATTGAACGCATCGAGCGTGGCACCGCCATCTGGGTCCAGTCTTCACAGCCGCTCAATCAGTCCGATCTCGAGGCCATCGCGCCGCTGTTGCATGACCGCATGACGGAAGCTGCGCTGTTCTCTTTCGAGGCTGCCTCGCAGCTCTTCGCGCATCATGAGCCTCGTCCGCTCGCGACCGTGCCGCTGATGGCCGAAGGTCGTGCAGCGCTCGAAACTGCAAACCGTAAACTCGGCCTCGCGCTGTCCACAGACGAAATCGATTATCTGGTTGAAAGCTTCGGCAAGCTGCGGCGCGATCCGACGGATGTCGAGTTGATGATGTTCGCGCAGGCGAATTCAGAACATTGCCGTCACAAGATTTTCAATGCGGACTGGATCGTCGACGGCGAGCCACAGAAAAAATCGCTGTTCTCGATGATCCGCAACACGCACGAACGCAATCCTCACGGCGTGCTCTCTGCCTATCGAGACAACGCTGCGGTGATTGAAGGACCGATCGGTCAACGCTGGTTTCCGAACGTCGAGAATCATCAATACGAGGCGACCTCGGAGTCGATCGATATTCTGATGAAGGTCGAGACGCACAATCATCCGACCGCTATTTCGCCTTTTCCGGGCGCAGCCACGGGATCGGGCGGTGAAATTCGTGACGAGGGTGCAACGGGTAGAGGTGGCAAGCCGAAAGCCGGTCTTGCCGGTTTCTCCGTATCCAATCTGCGAATTCCCGGTTTCGAACAACCCTGGGAAAAAGATTTCGGTCGGCCGGCGCGCATCGCCTCGGCACTCGACATCATGATCGAAGGTCCTCTCGGTGCCGCAGCATTCAACAACGAATTCGGACGGCCGAACATTCTCGGCTACTTCCGCACGTTCGAACTTGAAGCGCAGACTTCTGAGCGCGCAAGCCTTCGCGGATATCACAAGCCCATCATGATCGCTGGCGGCGTTGGTAACGTGCGTCGCATGCACGTGGAGAAAGCTGACGTGCCGCCGGGCGGAAAAATCGTCGTGCTCGGTGGGCCGGCGATGTTGATTGGCTTGGGTGGTGGTGCAGCGTCGTCAGTCGGAAGTGGAGCCAGCGCAGAGGATCTCGACTTCGCTTCCGTACAGCGAGGCAATCCAGAGATTCAACGCCGCGCGCAGGAAGTCATCGACCATTGCTGGGGCATGGGTGAGCGCAATCCGATCCTGCTGGTTCACGACGTCGGTGCCGGCGGACTATCGAATGCGATTCCCGAATCGATCGATCATAGTCATCGCGGTGGGCGCATCGACTTGCGCAAAGTGCCGTCCGATGAGCCAGGAATGTCGCCGCTCGAGATCTGGTGTAACGAGGCGCAGGAACGATACGTGCTCATCATCGACCCAGCGCATCTCGAGCGTTTCGCCGAGTTGTGTGAACGCGAGCGTTGTCCGTACGCGGTGGTTGGCGATATCACGGATGATGGGTCGTTGCATGTCGCCGATCCTTTGCTGAAAACGGCGCCGGTCGACGTGCCGATGAATGTGATTCTCGGCAAGACTCCGCGCATGACACGCGATGTGAAGACACTGCCTGCGATTGCGGATGACTTCGACACTCAAGGTCTGGACATTCGCGACGCCGCGTATCGTCTGCTGCGTTTCCCGACCATCGCAGATAAAACGTTCCTGATCACCATCGGCGATCGCAGCGTCGGTGGCATGATCAGTCGCGATCCTTTCGTCGGTCCCTGGCAGGTTCCGGTGAGCGATGTGGCGGTCACTTTGAGCAGCTACACCTCAAGCACGGGTGAAGCGATGGCGATGGGCGAGCGCACACCGCTTGCGTTGCTGAATGCGCCTGCATCGGGTCGCATGGCGGTCGCGGAGTCGATCACGAACATTGCGGCAGCGGATATCGCAAAGATTTCCGATGTGCGCTTATCCGCGAATTGGATGGCTGCCTGCGGCGAACCCGGCGAGGATGCCGATCTGTACGCAACGGTGAAAGCGGTCGGTGAAGAGTTCTGTCCCGCACTCGGCATCACCATTCCGGTCGGCAAAGATTCGCTCTCGATGAAAACTTCGTGGAGCGATCAGGGCGAGGCGCGAAAGATGGTGGCGCCGTTGTCTTTGATCGTGTCTGCGTTCGCGCCGGTTCAGGACGCTCGTAAGACACTCACGCCGCAGTTGCGCACCGATCGCGGTGAAACGCGGTTGCTGCTGATCGATCTCGGCGCTGCTCGCAATCGACTGGGTGGCTCATGTCTGGCACAGGTCTACGCACAGCTCGGTCATGAGGCGCCGGATTGCGATGATCCCGAGCGCTTAGGTGCATTCTTCGCGGCCGTAGCAGAGCTGCGCGAGAAAGGCATCGCGCTGGCGTATCACGATCGCTCCGATGGCGGACTGTTTGTCACGCTCGCCGAAATGGCCTTTGCAGGGCAATGTGGTGTGGAGGTGGATTTCGGTGACACGCAGGATGCGGCTGCACTGCTCTTCAGCGAAGAGCTTGGCGCAGTGCTGCAGGTTCGCGGAAGCGACATGACGGCCGCTGATGCAGTTCTGCGAACGCATGGGCTGAGCCACTGTTCGCAGTGGTTGGGATCCGTGACTGCTCAAGATCAAGTGCGAATCAATGCGTCTGGGAAGACGGTGTTGAATGAGTCGCGAACAGGTTTGCGCCGTGCCTGGTCTGAAACCAGTTATCGAATGGTGGAGCTGCGGGACAATCCGCGCTGCGCCGTCGAGCAGTATGAGACGGCGACGGATCCGAGTGATCCGGGTCTCAGTGCAACGCTGAGTTTCGATCCGTCTCGCGACATCGCAGCGCCTTACATTTCGAAGGGAGTGCGTCCGAAGGTTGCAATTCTGCGTGAGCAGGGTGTGAACAGCCACGTTGAGATGGCCGCTGGATTCCATCGCGCGGGGTTCACTGCGTACGACGTGCATATGACCGATCTGTTCGAGCAGCGAACACGGCTGAGCGACTATCAGGGATTAGTCATGTGCGGCGGCTTCTCGTACGGCGATGTGTT
>JBJMWN010000022.1:0-9624 GCA_045810085.1 Povalibacter sp.
GGATGCAAACGTCCCACGAATGCAACGATAATGGCCGCGAATCCATAGCCTGGTGAGATCTGGGGAGAAAGTAGGCCGATCGGGCCCGCCACTTCGCTCACACCCGCAAGTCCTGAAAGTCCGCCTCCAATCAACAGAGCCAGCCAGATGTTTTTCTTTTCGCTGAATCCAGCGTAAGCGGCCGCCGCCGGCGCGAGTCCGGCAACACGCATTCGATAGCCTGCGAACGTTCGTGTGACGAAGAACCAGGCTGCGGCTGCCAATACCAGGGCGATCACGAATGAGACGTTCAAGCGCGATGACTCGAACAGAATCGGCAGCAGTTCGTTCTCATCGAAGGATTGCGATTGTGGGAAATTGAATCCCGCCGGATCTCGCCACGGTCCATGCACGAAGTACGACAGCAGCAATTGCGCGATGTACACGAGCATCAGCGTGACCAGGATTTCATTGGTGTGGAAGCGCGTGCGTAGAAACGCTGCGATCGCTGCCCAGGCCATGCCGCCCAGGACGCCTGCGATCAGCATTGCCGGCAACGTGAACACGCCGAGGGCGTCCACGAAGAGCGCAATGGCGCCTCCCGCCAGAGCACCGATGATGAACTGACCCTCTGCGCCGATATTCCAGACGTTGGCGCGAAAGCCGATCGCAAGTCCGAGCGCACAGAGAATCAGAGGTGTGGACTTGAGCAGCAATTCACCGATCGCATACGAGGAAGCCAGCGGCTCGATGAAAAAGACGTTGAATGCTGTGAGCGCGCTTAGCCCGAGCAAGTGGAACAGGATGAACCCCGTCACCAGCATTGCGGCCGCAGCCAGCAGCGGCGAGGCGAATTGCATCAGCACCGATGGTTCAGTGCGACGCTCCAGCCGCCAACCCCATGAATTGCGGCTAGCCATGCACTGCCTCCGCAATGCTCGGAGCAGATTGGAACTCCCCGGTCATCCACATTCCAACTTTCTCGATGGGCATGTCAGTCGTCGGATATGCGGCAGACAGTCGGCCGCCTGAAAGAACCGCCAGCCGATCGCAGATCGAGTAAAGCTCATCGAGTTCTTCAGAGATGACGAGGACTGCCGTGCCCGCATCGCGCAGATCGATTAGCGCCTGGCGAATGCGTTGGGCTGCGCCGACGTCGACACCCCACGTCGGCTGCGCGACCACCATGACCGAGGGCGCCAGACGGACTTCGCGACCGACGATGAACTTCTGCAGATTTCCGCCCGACAGACTATTCGCTGGAGCTTGGTCGCTGCCTGCCTTCACTTCGAAGCTGGCGATCGTCGCGCGGGCAAACTCGCGTGCCGCTGAAGTACTCACGATGCCGTGATTCACTAAGCCCGCGGAATGTGCAGTCAACAACGCGTTGTCTGCGAGACTCATGTCGGGCACGGCTCCTCGACCGAGACGCTCTTCGGGAACGAACGTGAGGCCGAGCTTGCGACGCAGCGCAGGCGTTAGCTTGCCCGCGGGTTTGGCTGCGATCACAACCGAGTTTGCCGTTGGCGCAAGCATTTCCCCAGAGATCGCCGCGAGAAGTTCGCGTTGACCATTGCCGGACACGCCAGCGATACCAACGATCTCGCCCGCACGTACCTGCAGTTCGAGAGAGTGCAGTGCAGTGCCAAACGGATCATCACTGGGCATGCTCAGTTGATTGAGCTGCAAACGAGTTTCACCTGGCGACTTTGGCTTGAGAACGCATTCTGGAATCTCGCCGCCCACCATCATGCGTGCCAGGCTCGCATTGGTTTCGGCGCGAGGATTCGCATTGCCGCTCACGCGTCCCGATCGCAGCACAGTTGCCGAGTCGCAAAGCTCACGCACCTCATCCAGCTTGTGGCTGATGTACAGAATGCTGACTTTCTCTGCTGCGAGTCGCCGCAGCGTGCCGAAGAGCATGCGCACCGCTTGTGGCGTCAGCACGGAAGTCGGCTCATCCATGATGAGCAGTCGTGGTGATTGCAGCAGGCAACGCACAATTTCTACACGCTGGCGCTCGCCGACCGACATGCTGTGCACGCGGCGATTCGGATCGACCGGCAAGCCGTAACCTTCAGAAACTTCGCGGATCTGATTCGCGAGCTGAGCGGGCTTCTGACGCGAATCTAGTGCAAGCGAAATGTTTTCGGCAACGGTGAGTGTTTCGAACAGCGAAAAATGCTGGAACACCATGCCGATCCCCAGTTCGCGCGCAGCGGCCGGATTGGGAATCTCCACCGTGCGGCCTTCCCACTCGATCCGACCGGCATCGGGCTGAACCACGCCATAGACAATCTTCATCAGCGTGCTCTTGCCCGCGCCGTTCTCGCCGAGCAGTGCGTGAATCTCTCCATCGGCGATCTGCAGATCGACACGATCATTGGCGAGCACGGACGGATACTGCTTGGTGATGCCGTGAAGACTGAGACGTGCAGGGCGGTTGGCTTGCAACATCAGAGCACGCTCACCTGGCCGCAATTCCTGCAGTCGTTCTTGCAAGGGCTGACGAGCGGAGAATGTGAGGACTTCGGTTGTGCGCTCTCGAGCGACTGCATCAATTGGGCGAGCACTGAGACTGCAATCACAGCGGGATGCTTGCTCGTCACATTCTCGATCCCGATCGGGCAGGTGAGTTGTCCAATCTGTGCATCGGTGAATCCATCAGCACGCAAACGCGAGCGGAACCGTGCGGCCTTGCTGTTAGAGCCGATTACGCCAACCCATGCTGCATCGTCTCGCTTGAGAATGGTTCGACACAGGGAATAGTCGAGTGAGTGACTGTGCGTCATCACAAGATAACGGGCGCCAGCCGGTGCGTTACGAATCGTCGTTTCAGGGTTCGCTGCGTGCACTGCCTCGACCGTCTCGGACAGCGGCGCTGGTGGAAGACCTTCGCGAGAGTCGATCCAGGTCAGTCGAATCGGCAGATCAGAGATCATGCGCGCCAACGCTTGCCCCACATGTCCTGCGCCGTACAGCCACAGCGAAGGCAGAGGTTCGTCGAGACGCTCCCACAACGTGATCACGCTGTCAGACCTAGCGTAGCGAATGCGAGATGATCTGCTCGCACGATCGAACGCTGCTCGACGTGTGATATGTCCTCGAGTCAGGACGCTCATGAGACTCGCGCCACCTGCGGCTGCGAGTCGTGCGGCTTCGTTCAAAAGTGGTAAGTCCTTGCGCGTATAGCGCTCGATCCACAACTCGACCACGCCGCCGCAGCATTGTGCGAGCTGAGTACCGAGAACGAGTCGCTCCGTTCTGACTTCAGGTTCATCGATGTCAAGCGCAGCTCGTGCGTACTCAATGGCCAGTTCTTCGAGACGCCCGCCGCCGATGGTGCCGAACATTTGTGTACGAGTAAGCAGCATGCACGTGCCTGCTTCTCTCGGCGTGGAGCCTAGAACCGAAGCGACGACGACTCGAGTCACGCTTGATTCGGACTGCAGCAACCGAAGAGCCGTGCGTGGCCAGTCGCGCAAAGGCTGCAACCAGCCGTTGGCATTTGCGGCAGTCATCAGTGATTGAGCTGCAACGGCCATCATGCGACTGCCTTCGAGCGCACGCTCGCGATCGCGTGAAGCACCGATTCAGCAGTCGCAGGTGCGCTCAGATTCGGCAAACAGTCTGCAGCGCCACAACTCGCGACAGCATCCCGGATTGCATGAAAAGCCGAGATTGCGAGCATCAAAGGAGGTTCGCCCACGGCCTTGGATCGATGGATCGTGTCCTCGCGATTGGGTACATCGAACAGTTGGACGTTCGAGACGCTCGGCCAATCGCGTGCAGTGGGGATCTTGTAGGTGGACGGTGCGTGTGTTTTCAGCTCGCCTTTCTCGTTCCACCACAATTCTTCACTCGTGAGCCAGCCGACGCCTTGCAGATAACCGCCCTCGATCTGCCCGCGGTCGAGCGCCGGATTCAACGAGGTGCCAACATCGTGAAGGATGTCTACGCGCAGCAGGCGTGTTTCTCCAGTGAGTGTGTCGATGGCGGCTTCAGTGATCGCTGCACCATACGCAAAATAAAAGAATGGCCGGCCATGAAGCTTCACGCGATCCCAGTGGATCAGCGGCGTGCGATAAAAACCGGTTGCCGAAAGCTGGATGCGCGCGGCATAGGCCTGGCGTGTGAACTCCGGCCAGGAGATTTTCCGCTTACCGATGAGTACGGTGCCGTCGACGAAGTTCACTGCATCGGCGGACACGTCGTCCGTTTGACATGCCCACTTCACGAGCCGTTGCCGAATGATCTGCGCTGCCGCTTGCGCTGCTTTGCCATTCAGATCGGAGCCGGAGGATGCAGCCGTCGCGGAGGTGTTGGGCACCTTCGAAGTGTCTGTCGTCGTGACTCGAATGAAAGCAAGCGGAATGCCCAGTTCGTTTGCGACCACCTGCGCAACCTTGGTGTGCAGGCCCTGTCCCATCTCCGTGCCGCCGTGATTCAGCAGCACCGTCCCATCGGTGTAGACATGGATGAGTGCTCCTGCCTGGTTGTAGAGCGTCGCATTGAACGAGATTCCAAACTTGACCGGCGTCAGCGCAATGCCGCGTTTGATGACAGAGTGGCTCGCATTCCACTGATGAATGTCGCGGCGTCGCTCATCGTAAGTGGCCGTATCGGCGAGTTTGTGAATCAGAGGTTCAAGAATGTTGTCTCCGATCTTCTGGCCGTACGGAGTCGTGTTGCGCCCGTTATCCGAATACAGATTCCGCAGGCGAACTTGCAACGGATCGAGGTTCAACGTTCGTGCGATGTCATCGATGATGTGCTCGATCACCATCATGCCTTGAGGGCCGCCAAAGCCTCGGAAGGCTGTGTTGGAGACGGTGTGTGTTTTGCAGCGATGCGAAACGATATCGACGTGTTCAAGAAAGTAAGCGTTGTCGACGTGGCACACCGCACGGTCGTTGACCGGACCGGAGAGATCGGCGGAATAGCCGCAGCGCGATGCGAGCATGACCTTCAGTCCGAGGATGCGTCCTGTGTCATCGATGCCAACTTCGTAGTCGGCGAGAAAGTCATGACGCTTGCCAGTCATGAGCATGTCAATGTCGCGATCGAGTCGGAGCTTCACTGCGCGCCGAGTCTTGTGAGCGAGAATCGCTGCGGTTGCGGCAATCAGGGCGGGCTGACTTTCCTTACCACCGAAGCCGCCGCCCATGCGTCGACATTGCACGGTGATGTCGTGTGCCCGGCGGCCCAGCGCCTCGGCGACCATGTGTTGAACCTCGGTGGGATGCTGAGTGGAGCAGTGAATCAGCATTGCTCCATCTTCCTGAGGAATCGCGATCGCGATCTGACCTTCCAGATAAAAGTGATCCTGGCCGCCCATGACCACCGTGCCATTCACTCGATGAGGTGACTCGCGCAGATGCTTGTCCGGTTGACCGCGCACCAGATGCTGAGATGGCATGACGAAGCTGTTTGCAGCGAGTGCTTGTCGAATATCGAGAATGGCGGGCAATTCCTGATATTCGATCCGTGCGAGCAGCGTGGCTTTACGTGCAGCTGCATAGGAGGTTGCTGCGACGGCGAAGAGGGGCTGACCTGAATATTGAACCAGCGAGTCGGCCAGGATCGGGTCGTCGTGAATGACACTGCCGTAGTTGTTCTCGCCCGGAATGTCGAGTGCAGTCGCAACGGATACAACTCCTGGTGCCTTTGCGACGGCGTCGAGGTCGAGCCTGGTTATTTTTCCGTGCGCGATGCGGCTGATGCCGAACGCAGCGTGCAGTGCATTCGCTGCCAGAGGAATGTCGTCGCAATAGTGCGCGCCGCCACTCACATGCAAATGCGCACTCTCATGCGCGAGGGGCTGTCCCACGATCGGTTGCAATGAGCTGGACACTGGGTGCGCTTTCAAGACATCACCGCGAGCTCGTGGACGCTCAGCGCGCTTTCACCCTGAGATGCGCGATGAAATTTGCGCAGGAGATTTCCAGCGCTCTCCAATCGATACGCAGCACTGGCTCGCATATCGCTCAACGGCTGAAACTCTGCTTCGAGCGTCTCGACGGCAGCGTCGATGGTGTTCGAATCCCACGCTTTGCCGATGAGGGACTGCTCGGTACGAACCGCGCGTTTCGGTATTGGAGCCATGCCGCCGAACGCAATGCGCGCGCTGATCACCTTCTCATCTTGAATCTCAACACAGAACGCACCGCATACGGCGCTGATGTCCTGATCGAATCGTTTCGAAATCTTGTAGCAGGCGAGCAGTTGCTGTGAGCGCGGCAGCGGCACAGTGACTCGTACGACGAATTCGCCTGGTTGCAAGTCTTTGCGCTGATAGCCCAAGTAAAAGTCTTCCAAGGGAAGACTTCGAGTCTGCACACCACGGCGAAGCTCGATCGTCGCGCCCAACGCAATCAACGCAGGCATCGAATCGCCGATAGGTGAGCCATTCGCGATATTCCCGCACAGAGTGCCGGAGTTGCACACCGGCGGCGATGCGAATCGGCGTGCGAGATCTTTCAGTGTCGGATAGTGATGAACGATCGTCTTCCACGCATCCGAAAGCGTGACTGCAGCACCAATGCTGAGCTGATCTTCCGCCAATGAGATCTGCTTCAACTCTCTGACTTCACCGAGATAGACGATCTTCGGAAGCGTCTTGAGCTGCTTGGTGGTCCACAAGCCGATGTCGGTACCGCCCGCCAAGACCAATGAATCGGGAGCAGAAACCAATATCGAGGCAAGCTCGTCCATCGTTTGAGGTGCGACAAAATCTGGAAGCTTCAGTGATGACGTCCGCTGCAGCGACCTCAATGCATCCTTGCGTGAGGTCGATTGAGCGTCAGAGCGGCTCCAATGCGATGGCTCGGGATAACGGTTCATGCTGCAACCGGCATCCACGATGGGCCGATAGCCCGTGCAACGACAGAGATTTCCCGCCAGCGCGCCGATAACATCATCGCGTCCGGGTGCTGTTTCCTCCAGGTACAGACCGAACAGCGACATGACAAAGCCCGGCGTGCAGAACCCGCACTGCGATGCGTGCTGGTCAACCATCGACTGTTGCACGGGGTGGAGCGAGTCCTTGTTCTGGAGCGACTCGACCGTAATCAATTCGCGTCCGTCGATCGTGGGCAGGTATCTGATACAGGAATTAACGGGTTTGTATTCGATGCGATCGCCCGTGGCGGACAGTTCTCCGAGCACGATCGTGCAGGCACCACAGTCACCCTCGGCACAGCCTTCTTTCGTACCCGTACGATGCAACGTGTCGCGCAGATACTCGAGTACCGTCGTCGTTGCAGGCACGTTCGCCGCGTCGATCACTTGACCATCAAGCAGGATACGCACGCAGTGCGCGCCTTCTTGTCGAGATGAAGCAGGCTCGGAGGATTCAGCTGCCACGGTACACCGAGTAGCTCCAGGGCGTGACGAGCAGCGGTACGTGATAGTTCTGGTCCGGATCCGCGATCCCGAAGTGAACGACCACGTGGTCTAAAAACGCTGGCTCAGGAATAGACACGCCCATTGCACGAAAGTACTCAGCGACGTGAAACGTCAAAGTGTACTTATCTATGCGAAGTGCAGAACCCTCCAGCATGGGTTTCGAACAACGACCGTCCGTGTTCGTGATCTGAGTCGTCACTAATTCACTCTGCACACCGACTCGATGAAGTTCGATGCGCAGATTCGCCGCCGGATGACCTCCGTGAGTGTCGAGTACATGCGTAGTGAGCTTGCTCATCGGGTCCGCTGACGATTCATCGTGGTGCGTCGATAGGTGTCGATGCAAAGATTTTGGTGCAGTCACGCGTACTGAGTAGCGTGTGACTGACTGCAAGCCACTTTGCTGCACCAAAATTTTTGACCGACTCGATCATGTTTTGTGTATACGATGCAAAAATCGTGTCGTACTCTGAGATGAGATCAACAAACATGCGAATGTCGATGAACCGATCTCTCCACGCTCTTGCTTTCATGTTCGCCTGCTTCCTGCTTGCGAACGTCACCACTGCGCAGACAACAGAACCTGTGAAGGCTGCGTTCGTGTATGTGGGGCCCGTCGGTGATGGTGGCTGGAGCTACCAACATGATCTCGGACGTCAGGCTCTCGAGAAGGCGCTCGGGCCGAAGGTGAAGACGACATTCGTGGAAAGCGTCGCTGAAGGCGCGGACGCCGAACGAGTGATTCGGCGACTCGCGGCGAGCGGCAACTCACTGATATTCACGACTTCCTTCGGCTTCATGGAACCGACGCTCAAAGTCGCGAAGCAGTTTCCAAAAGTAGATTTCGAACATGCAACCGGCTACAAGACCGCGCCGAACATGTCTGCTTACGAAGTGCGTTTCTACGAAGGGGCGTATTTGCTCGGCGTACTCGCCGGCAAGATGAGCAAGAGCAATACGCTCGGCTTCATCGGCTCACATCCCGTGCCTGAAGTCATTCGCAACATCAACGCATTCACTTTGGGCGCACGCAGCGTGAACCCGAAAGTTCAGACCAAAGTGATCTGGGTGAATGCGTGGTATGACCCAGGCAAGGAACGACAAGCCGCTGAAACGCTGATCGCACAAGGCGCCGATGTGCTGTGCCAGAACACGGATTCACCTGCGGCAGTGCAGGTGGCGGAAGAGAAAGGCAAATACGCCTTTGGTTGGGATTCGGACATGTCGCGGTATGGACCACATGCACATCTCACTGCGAATACCGAAGACTGGTCGATCTACTACATCGATGCAGTGAAGCAGCAACTCGCCGGAACCTGGAAGGGTGGTCGCATCACCCGCTGGGGTCTGAAGGAAAAGGCCGTGGTGCTGAGCAAGCTGAATTCTGCGGTTCCTGCAGACGTGGCGAAGCTCTTCGAAGAACGTAAGCAGGCGATTGCGGATGACAAGCTGGTCCCATTCGCGGGCCCGATCAAGGACAACGCCGGTGCGGTGAAGGTCGCGGCTGGAAAACAGATGAGCATCGATGAGCTCACCGCGTTCAGCTGGTATGTCGAAGGCGTGGCAGGTTCAATACCGAAGTGATCCGGGGATTTGCCGAGCATCGAGCCCATGCTGTTCAAGATCGCGGCCCATCGTGGACGTAGAGCCCCGAGCCGAATACGTCGCAAGAACGAACAGCTGATCATTTCAGCCGCTGAAGAAGAGTTCGCGGGCAACGGCTTCAAAGGCGCGAGCATGAACAGCATCGCGCAACGTGCTGGTCTGCCTAAAGCGAACATTCACTACTACTTCAACAGCAAGCTCGAGCTCTACGCCGCTGTACTGAGCCGCATCATCGAGCTCTGGGACGGAACGCTGAACGAGCTGCGCGAAGAAGACGATCCTGCGGATGCTCTACCACGCTATATCGCCGCGAAAATGCGCTTCTCTCGCGAGCACCCACTTGCCTCACGCATTTTCGCGATAGAGATCATCAACGGTGCCCCCAATCTGATCGGCTATTTCGAAGATGAATACCGGCGCTGGTTCCGCAGTCGCATGGAAGTGTTTCGTGCCTGGATTCAACAGGGCAGGCTCGCACCGATCGATCCTGCACATCTGATTTTCATGCTCTGGAGCGCAACCCAGCATTACGCGGATTTCGCTTACCAGGTTCGCGCATCGCTCGGTCGCGAGTCGCTGACCGAAATGGATTTCGAATCAGCCACGCACACGCTTACGCAAATCATCTTGCGA
>JBJMWN010000023.1:0-29578 GCA_045810085.1 Povalibacter sp.
ACGCTCGAAGGTCGCACCGTGGGGACGGTGAACCATAAAGACTTTATGTCACCAGGTGAGTTACGCTTGCTCTCCGAATGGCTCGACATCGGCGCCCAGTATTACAACGATCCATTTGCAGCCCCGGAGAATTGATGCCACGTCTGTTGCGCCTGCTCATTCTTCCGGTTCTATTCCTTGCAGCAGTCGCGCAGGCGGATGAGAAGCTCCAGAAGATTCTGATCGCTGATCCGTATATCGAGCTGCATACGGGTCCGGGTCGCGGCTTCCCTATTTTCTACGTAGCGGAGCGCGGACAGGAAGTCGAGATCGTCAAGCGTCGTACTGACTGGTTCATGGTGCGAACCAGTCGGGACATTGAAGGCTGGGTGGCTCGCGACCAGATGATCGCGACGCTCGAGCCAACCGGTGAACCTCTCGATCTGCAGGAGCCCGCACGCGAGAACTATATGAGTCGTCGCTGGCAGGGCGGCGTGGCCGGCGGTGACTTCGCGGGTGCGAGTCAGATCTCGGTCTTCGGTGGTTACGCGTTCAGCGACAACCTGTCCATCGAGCTCACCTTCAATCACATCATTGGCGAGTTTTCGAACGGCGCGAGCGCGACCATCGGGCTCATGCACGTGTTCGTTCCTGAATGGCGTCTGTCGCCCTACTTCACCCTGGGCACGGGGCTGATCTATACGGATCCGAAATCCACGTTGGTACAGGTCGACGATCGCACCGACCAGATCGGCTACGTGGGTGGTGGACTGCAGTTTTATCTCACGCGCCGCTTCATGCTGCGCACCGAATATCGCAACAACGTGATCTTCACGAGTCGCGACGATAATGAGGAAGTGGACGAATGGAAGTATCTCGGCTTCGCCTTCTTTTTCTGACCGTCATCATCGCGGCTGTACTGCCGGGATGTTCATGGTTCAAGCACGGCGGCGACGCTGCGCCTGAAGCTGTGCCGACGGCGTCTGCACCTGGAGACACGTCGACGACTGTCGGTGCGCCCTCATCGGAGCAGCCCATCATCAATCCGCAGGTCGAACGCCGCGAAATCAAACGCGCCAAGATCGACACAGAGGATTTCGAGATCGGCGTGTACGGCGGCATCCTCAGTATCGAGGACTTCGAAAGTCATGCCGTATTCGGCGGACGCCTCGCCTATCACCTCACCGAAGATTTCTTTCTGGAGGCGACGTTCGGCCAATCCCGAGCGGGGCGCACCAGCTACGAGACGTTGTCTGGCTCAGCCGAAATCCTGACCGACGATGAACGCGACTACACCTATTACGCACTGTCGGCAGGATGGAACGCTTTGCCAGGTGAAGTCTTCGTCGGCAAGAATCACGCATACAACACGGCGTTCTATCTGGTGGCCGGCATTGGAAGCACTCGATTTGCGGGCGATGATCTGTTCACAGTAAGTGGCGGTTTTGGTTATCGCGTACTGCCGACCGATTGGATGGCGGTGCATTTCGACGTGCGTGACCACGTCTACGATACGGATCTGCTGGGTAGTAAAAAGATCGTCAATAACCTCGAAGCGCATCTCGGTTTGTCGATCTTCTTCTGAGCGAGGATGGCTATTGGGAAAGTCCCGCTCAAGGAGTTTGCTAGCCATGCGTTCACCAAAGCCGAACAAAGTGTTTACGTGGGTGCGCGCCACCGCTGTGGCCGCGACGCTCGTCGTCTCTTCGATGGTCGGTGCGAGTTCAGCGCTTGCGCCGTCGTTCACGCTACCTTCGCGCACCGGCGAAGTCGTGTCGCTGGACAAGCTGAAGGGTCAGGTTGTGATGCTGAACTTCTGGGCGAGCTGGTGCGGTCCCTGCCGTCAGGAGATGCCGCTGCTCGATCAGATGCACAAGCGATATAGCTCGCTCGGCTTTACTCTCATTGGCGTGAACGTTGAGCAGAATTCGGCCGACGCAGAGAAGTGGCTGGCACAGACGCCAGTGACCTTCCCGGTGTTGTTCGACAAAGAGAATAAGGTGAGCAAGCTGTACGACGTGAACGCGATGCCGAGCAGCGTGTTCATCGATCGCAAAGGTAACGTTCGCTCGCTCCACCGCGGCTACAAGCCTGGTGATGAAGGCGAGTATCTGAACGAGATTCGGGCGCTGTTGAAGGAGTAGGTCTTATGGGCGACTGGCAATTAGCCTCTGGCCATCGGCCAGAACGAAAATACAGCGGCCGCACACGTGCGATCGCGGCTATTGTCTGCCTGTTCGCCCTCTCCGCTTGCGGCAACATCGAGCCGTGGGTGAAGCCGTATGAGCGTCAGAATCTTGCCGATCCGGTCATGTCGTTCGATCTGAATCCGGTGTCGAGCGCCTACCTCGATCACGTCTACGAAGCGCGCGAAGGCGCTCGTGGTGCGCTCGGCGGCGCGGGCGGCGGATGCGGATGTAATTGATCGAGTGCGAGCACTCGATAGCGATCGGCAACTGGCTCCTGGCAACTGGCAAGCGATGAAGAACCAAGCACATCCATTTTCGGCATTCTGGTCAGCCGCTGGCGATCCAGCGGCTATCGCCGGCTGGTTGCTGCTGACGCTTGTGCTCGCGGTTGGTTTTATTCGTCCCGTATCGGCCGGCGTGCTGCCAGAAGACCGCGCTGATCTTCTCTATCACCGCTATGACGGTGGTGGCGTGACGATTCATGGACCGTCGCTCCTCGTGCGCAAGACGATGGCCGAGAAGTACTCCGTCAGCGCGAACTACTACATGGATATGGTGACGAGCGCATCGATCGACGTCGAAGTCAGCGGCGCGAGCGAATACAAAGAAGAGCGCGATCAATGGAGCCTGGGCTTCGATTATCTGCACGGCAAGACCACCTACAGCCTCAGCTACACGAATAGCGAAGAGAATGACTATCTCGCGAAGACCGCGAGCTTCAACATCAGTCAGGATCTTTTCGGCGATCTGACGACCATCAGCATGGGCTTCTCGAAAGGCAACGACACGGTTCGTCGCACCATTCCGAGTGCTGAAAATCCCGAGATTCGCATCGTCGATCCCTCATTCAATGAGGAAGTGGAACGCTGGAGTTATCGCGTCGGCGTCTCGCAGATCCTCACGCGCAACATGATCCTGTCGCTCGGACTCGAAGTGATCACGGACGAAGGCTATCTTCACAACCCCTATCGATCCTTCCGTTATTACGATCCGGAAGATGATCTGCATTTCCGGCTGGCGACCGAGATCTATCCTCACACGCACACGAGCAATGCGGCATCACTGAATGGCCGTTACTTCCTGCCATGGCGCGCGGCGGTATTCGGCGGGTATCGATACTTCACTGATACGTGGGGCATCAACGCCAACACCTACGAGCTCGGATATATGCACCCGCTCGGCAGCACCGGCTGGACGCTCGAAGCGAGCTTCCGCTATTACACGCAAGGCAATGCCGACTTCTATTCGGACATCTTCGCGCGTGTGGACGAACAGAACTTCATGGGACGCGACAAGGAGCTGTCTACCTTCATGAGCAATGGCCTGCATCTGGGAGCGAGCTTCGAATTCGCGAAAGGCGGCTGGAAGTTCATCAAGAAGGGCACGCTTAACATCTTCTTGGATCGCATGCAGTACGACTACGACGACTTCCGTGACGCGCGCTATTCCTTGCTGCCGACCGACGATCCGAACTTTCATCCTGCCGGCACGGAGCCGCTGTACAGCTACGGCGCCAATGTCATTCAGGCGTTCGTGTCGGTGTGGTTCTGAGCGAAGCCTGCTAGCCTCAGGATATGAGGCTACCCTTTGATAACAGACTGGCACGGAGCTATTCCTTCGCTGCCCTCGCCCTCGTTTGTTCACCTGCGTTTGCAGGTCCATTTCCAACACGCGATCAGAATCCGTTACTCGCAGGCTACGGCTTGCCCATGCCGATGCAATCGCGCTTACCCAGTGCGGATACGTGGCAGTGGAATGCGGATTTCAACTGGGCCAGCACTGCGCTCCTCCAGAACAGTTCCCGCGAGTCTTTGATGGTGGACGCCGAGACGCGCGAACTGCGACTCGCCTTGGGCCGAAGCTTCGGTGAGCGTTGGTCGCTGCAGTTGCAGGTGCCCTACCGATACACCGGCGGAGGAAGCCTGGACTCATTCATCGACAGCTGGCACGACTTCTTCAATCTGCCGGAAGGCATTCGGCCCGAGCTGCCGCACGATGAGTTTCGAATCGCTTACGAACGCGACGACGCCCTCGTTGTCGATGCTCGTTCAAGTGGTGAAGGGATCGGCGACATCACTGCTGCAATGGGCTATCAGTGGATCGCATCGACCGACACGAGTCTGGTCGCCTGGCTCCTGCTCGATCTACCCACGGGCGATGCGGATAAGTTCACCGGCAATGGCGCAACGGATGTATCGATCGCCTTGGCGGGCGAGCATCAGTTCGCAAATCGTTGGTCGGTGTTTGCGCAGGCCGCCGTCACGTATCTCGGCGAAGGCGATCACTTTGGCGATGAACAGCAAAGTCTGGTCTGGAGCGGTCTGGTGGGTGGTGGTGTCGATGTCTGGCGCGGGCTCGAGCTCAAAGCTCAGCTCGATGCACACTCGGCCACCCTCAAAAACACTGAGCTCGACTATCTCGGTGACGCGCTGATTCTCACGGTTGGAGGCGCGTGGCAGTTTCAATCAGGCGTGACACTCAATCTCGGCGTCAGCGAAGACATCGCGGTCGAAACCTCACCGGATGTGGTGTTTGTGATCGGCCTTTCATACGGCCAGCGCTCTGAAACGAACGTCCATCGATAAGAACGATCCGAACGCCGCTGCAACGAAT
Source organism: Povalibacter sp. (assembly GCA_045810085.1). Taxonomy (GTDB): domain Bacteria; phylum Pseudomonadota; class Gammaproteobacteria; order Steroidobacterales; family Steroidobacteraceae; genus Steroidobacter. The sequence continues at coordinate 4,782 of JBJMWN010000023.1, forward strand.
CAGCCCAGCGTTCGCTCGATCGCCTCGCAGACGGTTCTGAGCACTTTCAATCTCGCATATTTTTTGTCATCTGCTTCGACCAGCGTCCAGGGCGCGTGCTCGCTGTCCGTGCGCTGAATCATTTCGTGCGCGGCAAGCTGATACTGATCGTAGAAGCGCCGGTTCTCCCAATCTTCCGGATCGACTTTGAAGCGTTTGAGCTTGTCGTTATCGCGTGCTTCGAACCGTTTGAGTTGCTCGGCCTGCCCGACCTGCAACCAGAACTTGTGGACGATGAGGCCGTGCTCGCACATCTGCAGCTCGAATTCACGGATTTCATCGTAAGCGCGCTGCCAGTCCTCCGGCGCCGCGAAGCCGCGCACTCGCTCGACCAGCACGCGTCCGTACCATGAGCGATCGAAGATCGCGATTTCGCCGCGTCGCGGAACATTGCGCCAGAAGCGCCACAGATACGGGTAGGCACGTTCTTCTGCGGTCGGCGCCGAAACGGGAACCACATCGTATTGCCGGGCATCCAGCGCTGAAGTCAGCCGCCGGATCGTCCCGCCCTTCCCCGCCGCATCCATGCCTTCGAACGCGAACACCGCACCGTGCCGCTCGAACCGCCGTCGGCGGGTAAGAAGCGCGAATCGGCCCTGCAGCTGCTCGAGCTCTTTATCGTAGACGTCGCCCTCGACAGATTCGCCTCCATGTTGTGAGCGCAGGTGATGGACCTTCGATCTCGCATGCGCCGGCGGCTTCACTGTTACAGGTCGAGATGCGTGCAGACCTCGCTCCAGTTCCTGGAGCACTGCTTGAGCGGTGGTGAATGATCTGCCGCGCGAGTCAGTACCGTCGATCACATGCCAGGGGCAAACGTCATCTGTTTGCGCGATCGCACGTTTGAATGCGCGATTGACGCGATCGTGATGACGAACCAGCCAGCGTTCCTCGCGGGTGACACGCCAGCGCGTGAGTTTGTCTGCACTGAGCTTTTGAATTCGTTGCTGCTGCAGCTTCTTGCTGACGTTCAGATGCAGCTTCAGTACGCGGACCCCGTCCTTCGGCAACATGGTTTCGAGCTGTCGAATGCGATCGAACACTCGCTCCTCGTCGCGGCGCGAGTTGTCGCGCTTGTGCCAGGCAGGAAGCAGATAGTCTTCGTACCAGCCCATGAAATAGAACGAGAGCGTTCCCCGCGCCGGCAATGCATTCCAGTATCGCCACATCGCGGGCCACCATCGTGACAAACGTCGCTCATCCTCCAACGCATGCACCCGCACGTGCTTGGGGTCGAGCCACTCCAGCAACTCATTGACGACTTCACTGCGTCCGGCAGTAGGTACGCCGGTGATGATGATCGCCAGCGCGAAGGACTTGTCCTTCTGCAAGCGTTGCTGTGCGGTGAGCAGCGCATCCCGCAACGCAGGCAGCACCTGCTCGTACTGCTCTTTGCTCATGCGCCGTGCGCGCAGAGAGGGTTTGGCGTTCGCCGATGACATGGACGACACCTCGCGTGAAACTTAGCGACGCGCTCGGCGAGCGCCCGCAGGAATCTGCTGTGTGATGCAATGAATGTTGCCGCCGCCCAGCAGGATCTCTCGTGCCTGCACTCCGATGATTCGCCGATCAGGAAAGAGCTTCTGCACCTGACGTGTGACCTGCTTGTCGCGTTTCGGGTCGAGCAACGGCAGCACAATGACCGAGTTCGCGATATAGAAATTCACGTAGGAAGCCGCAAGCCGATCGCCGATCGGTCGAGCCACCGAGCCTTCTTCTTCGTCGAGACCAATGGTTTCTCTCTGTGTCCGACGCAAAGGCCCGGGCTGCAGCAGCTTGTGCACTTTGAGCTTTCGTCCCTGAGCATCACGCGCTTCGCTCAGTCGCTCGAACGCATCGACGGAGACGCGGTATTGCGGATCACGTTTGTTTTCCGTCCAGGTAAGCGCAACTTCACCTGGCTTCACGAAGCAGCACAGGTTATCGACATGACCATTGGTTTCGTCGTTGACCACACCCTTGCCGAGCCAGATCACGCTGGTCACACCAAGATACTCGTGCAGCAGAATCTCGATCTGGCCCTTGTCGAGATGAGGATTGCGATTGGGATTCAAAAGGCATTCCTCGGTCGTGAGCAAGGTGCCCTCGCCGTCAACATGGATTGAACCGCCTTCCAGAATCAAAGGTGCGCGATATCGATTGCGGCCTTCGATCTCCAGTACCTTACGCGCGACCAGATCATCCTGGTCCCACGGAAAGTAGAGCCCACCATTCAAACCACCCCACGCGTTGAAGGACCAATCGACTCCACGCACATCACCGCGGTTGTTGACGACCATGGTCGGGCCGACGTCGCGCATCCATGCATCATCGCTCGACATCTCCACTACGCGGATTGCGTCTGGCAGCGTTGTGCGCGCGTTAACGAACTGCGCACGCGAAACACCGACAGTCACCGGTTCACTCATTGCGATGGCTGTGGCCACCGCGGCAAAGGCCTGCTGTGCGGGCTTCCCGCCTAATCGCCAGTTAGATCCACGCTCCGGCCAAAGTAACCAGGTTCCTGAATGCGGCTCGAATTCCGCGGGCATGCGATAGCCGTCGCCGGCGGGAGTCGTCGTCAGTGTAGTTGTCATCGCGCAATGTTAGACGGCAAGGACGACCTAAGACTAGGAGCAACCACAAAGATCACAAACCCCTGGGCCAAACGAATCCAGCACGCGTCATCCGTCTATGTGTTCTATGTGTTCTATGTGGTGACTCCTGTTTCTCAGCTCTGGAGAAACCGCCGCTGATAAGCTGCAGGCGACGCACCCACACGCAAGCGGAAATGTCGACGGAAGGATTCTTCCGAGCCGAACCCGGCACGTTCGCAGATGCGTGAAATCGGGATTTTCCCAGCCTCGAGCAATTCACGAGCCAGTGCAAGTCGCTCGCGAATGAGCCACTCACCCGGTGCGAGACCGGTGCTTTCCTTGAACCTGCGCAGCAAGGTACGGGGGCTCATGCTCGCGCGCTTCGCCATGGAATCCAGTGAGTGTTCGACTGCCAGGTTGCCACGCACCCAATCCAGCAGCCGCGACAATCGACCCGCCTCTTCCTGCGCCACAGGACGTGGAACGAACTGCGCTTGATCACCATCCCGATGCGGCGGGATCACCAGACGTTGTGCAACCATGTTCGCAATCTTCGGACCATAGTCACGGCGCACCAGATGAACCAGCATGTCCAGGCCCGCCGCTGATCCTGCGGAAGTCACCACGCTGCCTTGATCGACGTAGAGGGCGTTGGGTTCGACGCGCAATTGCGGATAGCGCTGCTGCAGACGCTCCGCATATCGCCAATGCGTCGTCACTGTTTTTCCGTCGAGAATTCCGGCCGCGGCAAGCACGAATACACCCGAGCAAATCGAACAGATGCGAGCACCACGCTCGTGAGCCGCGCGGATCTTGCGAACCAACTCTTCTGGCGGCGGTTCATCGGCGTCACGCCATCCCGGCACAATAATGGTGTGAGCACGATCCAGAATCTTCAGCGTGTGCGGCGCTGAAACCGTAACGCCACCGGCTGCTCGCAAAGGACCGCGCTCTGCTGAGCAGACTGCGAAGCGATACCAGGGCACGCCAAGCTCAGGGCGTTGCAGCGCGAACATCTCCACCACGCAACCAAACTCAAACGTGCATAACTGGTCATAAGCCACAGCCACAACCAGTTCGGATTTAGGGGTTTTTCGAGTCATGGCGCGATATTACCGTAGCCTGACGATTGCGCCAGCGGCAGGCAAATGCATTAGGGCCTACGCTTTGACCCTCCAGTAACCGGCTCTGATATCCCATGAAGGAGATTTTCATGCCCTCTTCAGTGACGCAGGTTGCAGCCGCGGACAGCGCGACCGCGCTCGAACATTTCGAGTCTGCACTTCGATTCGAAACCGATTGTTGGGACGTTCATGACGCCGTCAGCCGAAGTCAGCAGGACTTCGTGGTGCTCGATGTTCGCAGTCATGATCTTTACGAGAAGGGTCATGTGCCAGGGGCCATCAGCTTGCCTCATCGCAAGATCATCGAATCTGCCTTGTCGCAATACTCAAAGGAGACGACGTTCGTGGTGTATTGCTCTGGGCCGCATTGCAACGGTGCTCATCGCGGAGCCATTCGACTCGCGAAGTTGGGACGGCCCGTGAAGCTGATGATCGGTGGCGTGACGGGCTGGCTCGATGAAGGATTCAAACTCGAGACCGGGCTAGAGTCGTTGAGACAGAGCGCCTAGCGAATTCGCGTGGTCGCATGAAGCACAGGTTCTCGGGCCTGCGCTTCATGCCCTTTTTGATTTCGTGCTCTTCGCCTTCTTCGCGACTTTGTTCAAGGCGACTGCCTCGTTGCGCAATTCCTTGCGGATCACCAGCTTCAGACCCGACCAGGTTTCATCGACGGCGCAGACCTTGATATCGACCAGGCCGAGCGGAAGACACACGGCTCTGATCACGTCTTCGGAGATGTCTGTCGCAACGCCAGAGGCCTTCTTGGGCCAGGAAACCCAGAGCGCGGAATCCTGCGACATGGTTGCACGCAACTTCACGAGCTGCGCTTGCAGCTCACGTTTCTCGATCGTGAAGACGTGGATGACGTGAGCTCGATCGGCACTCTTCACGAAGCTCACGCCCGGCGGCAGCGGCGCCAGCACTCGCTTGTATGACGCGGGTGCATTCAGAACGTACACCGCAGACCCATCTTTGATTCCAAGCTTGGTGGCGAGCGGTGTGCCTGAGTATCCAACGCTCATGACCGTTCTCACTGCTGATTGGCTGCTTTCCGTTTACGTTCTCGCCAGATCCACGGCTCTACTCGCTGATCGTTCGGCAAGGACCAGAGTCCGCGTTTCGCATCCCGTGCTGCTTCTTCCACATCGAAGAGTGCATTGTTTCGTGCGTATTGAGCGTAGAACCACACGGCTCCGCGCTGCGCCAGCTCACGATTCACATACACGTCCTTGGCCCATACATCTGCAACGATACGTCCATAGCGATCGACATCGACGAAGACGAGCACGAGCTGCTGACCTTGCACCAGCGAACGCAGCTCATCGCGTGCTTTGCTCCCGTAGGGCTGATCGAATTCCGGCGCATCGACGTCGGCCAGGCGAAACTCCATGACGACGCCCTGAATCCTGGCGTGAAGGGTGTCACCATCAGTGACGCTGACCAGCGGGCCAAAAAAGACGCCCTCATCACCAGCCCGAGGCGGATGCTGCGTGTCATAGCGGGATCGCTGAGTCGCGCGTTGTGGGTGGCAGTGACGTTTGCCAGTGCTCGTCTGCTCGTGACAGCCCGCGCTGTCCACAGGACCGGGATGAGCCAGTGCGACAGCACTCCACAAGGCGAGCATGCACACTGCAACAAGAATCTTATTCATGTGCCACAGCATGCGTCAGTCGCCTCGCGCGTGCCAGCGCGGATCAAGCGGTCAGCTGTCCTGAAGGCCGCAGGAGCTGTGAGCATCTCCGTCGGAGTCCCTCTTCGGCCAAAGCCGAACCCACAGAGGAAAGGAACTCGTTCAACGCTCCTTCACTTGTGGGTCCGACTTTAGTCGGACTTCTCGGTTCGGCTGAAGCCGAACCACGTGACAAAGATCGCCTTACCGATTCGCGTTGGCCGACGCGACAGTGAGTGCCGTCATGTTCACGATGCGACGAACGGTTGCTGAAGACGTGAGGATGTTCACCGGCGCGGCACATCCAAGAAGGATCGGACCGATCGCGACATTGTTGCCGGCAGCAGTCTTGAGCAAGTTGTACGCGATGTTGGCGGAGTCCAGGTTCGGCAGCACGAGCAGGTTCGCTGAGCCATTCAACGTGGTCTCAGGCAGAGCGCCTTTGCGCAGTGCTTCATTGAGTGCACTGTCACCATGCATTTCGCCGTCCACTTCGAAATCCGGCGACTGATCGTAAATGAGATCACGCGCGCGGCGCATTTTCTGAGCCGAAGGCGCTTCGCTCGAACCGAAGTTCGAGTGCGAGAGCAACGCAGCTTTCGGTTCGATGCCGAAGCGACGCACTGCATCCGCAGCCATGAACGTGATCTCGGCGATCTGCTCGGCGGTCGGGTCGAGATTTACATGCGTATCGACAAGGAAGATCTGTCGATTCGGCAGCAGCAGCGCATTCATCGCCGCATACACGGTCGCGCCTGGAGCACGACCGATCACGTCGTCGATGTAACGCAGATGCCGCACGGTCGTACTGATCGTGCCGCAGATCATGCCGTCGCCTTCACCCTTGCGCAAAAGCATGGATGCAATCAGCGTCGTACGTCGGCGCATTTCGAGCTTGGCGTATTGAGCGGTAATTCCCTTGCGGGACATCAACCGCCGATACTCCTGCCAGTATTCGCGATAACGCTCGTCGTGCTCCGGGTTCACGATTGTGAAGTCCTTACCGACTTTCAGTCGCAGCCCATACCGAAGAATGCGGCTCTCGACGATCGCGGGACGCCCGATGAGCACGGGACGTGCGAGCCCTTCATCGACGACGATCTGCGCGGCACGCAAGACGCGTTCTTCCTCGCCCTCGGCGAAAATGATTCGCGAGCGCTCGGGCGAGACTTTGCGAGCAGCCGCGAAGACGGGCTTCATGAACGTGCCGCTGTGATACACGAACTGCTGCAAGCGCAGCAGATATGTGTCCATATCAGTGATGGGGCGTGTGGCCACGCCGCTCTCCATCGCGGCCAGCGCCACAGCAGGCGCGATCTTCACGATCAAACGCGGATCGAACGGTTTCGGGATCAGATACTCAGGACCGAACGACAGCTCTTCAGTGTCGTAGGCGCTGGCGACGATGTCGCTTTGTTCCTGGCGCGCGAGATCGGCAATTGCGCGTACAGCGGCAATCTCCATCGCGCGTGTGATCGTGGTCGCTCCCACATCAAGCGCACCGCGAAAGATGTATGGGAAGCACAGGACGTTGTTGACCTGATTCGGATAGTCACTGCGACCGGTCGCAATGATTGCATCGGGCCGCGCGGCTTTCGCCACTTCGGGAAGAATCTCAGGCGTCGGATTCGCGAGCGCGAGGATGAGCGGACGCGACTTCATATGCGTCAGCATCTCGGGCTTCAACACATTGCCTGCGGACAGGCCCAGGAATACATCGGCCCCGTCGATCACTTCTGTAAGCGTGCGCAGTGATGTGGGTTGTGCGAATCGCGACTTGTCCGGATCCATCAACTCGACGCGTCCTTCGTAGACCACCCCTGCCAGATCCGTGAGCCAGATGTTGCGAATGGGGACACCGAGATCGACGAGTAGATCCACGCAAGCCAGCGCGGCCGCACCTGCGCCGCTTACCACGACTTTCACCTGATCGATTTTCTTCTCGACCACTTCCAGTCCGTTCAACACTGCGGCGCCCACGATGATCGCGGTTCCATGTTGATCGTCATGGAACACCGGGATCTTCATGCGTTCGCGGAGCTTGCGTTCGACCTCGAAGCACTCGGGTGCCTTGATGTCTTCCAGATTGATGCCGCCGAATGTGGGCTCGAGTGCAGCGATGGTGTCGACCAGGCGGTCCGGATCGCGTTCATTGATCTCGATGTCGAACACATCGATGCCCGCGAATTTCTTGAACAGAACCGCTTTGCCTTCCATAACAGGCTTGGCTGCCAACGGACCGATGGCACCGAGGCCCAACACGGCTGTGCCGTTCGTAATCACGCCGACGAGATTGCCACGCGCGGTGTAGCGAAACGCATTGACGGGATTGGCGACGATCTCCTCGCACGCCGCTGCCACGCCGGGCGAATACGCGAGTGCCAGATCACGTTGATTGGTGATCTGCTTCGTCGGTGTTACAGAAAGCTTTCCGGGCGTCGGCAGTTCGTGATAGTCGAGCGCGGCCTGGCGCAGATCTTCTCTTTTATTTGTAGGGGAACTGTCCTGACTCATCGACCACTGCCCACTGTTTACGCCGGGTGGCGAAGTATGCACGGGTTTGCGTTCGAGCGGGACCGGGGCGGTGAAAGGGTTCGAGCAGGATTCAGCGTTCCCCTGCTGGAGATTTCATTCGCATCGCCAGCAACGCCACCAGGGTGATCGCACCCGCAGCGGACTGGTAATAGCCCACATAAGCGATCCCGTAGTGATGCGCCAGCCATGTAGCGGCATACGGCGCCAATGAGGCGCCCAAAATCCCCGCGAGATTGAAAGTTAACGACGCACCCGTGTAGCGCACTGAGGTGGGAAACAACTCCGCGAGTGCGGTACCGAGCGGACCATAGGTCAGCCCCATGAGCGCAAGACCTATAGACAAGAAGAGCGTGACACCCAGCACGTTACCGGAGCCAAACAACGGTTCGAACAGCAGCCCGAACGCAATGATCGCGAGAGTGGCTGCAATGAGCATGGCACGTCGACCTCGTTTGTCGGCGATCAGTGCAGAGATGGGAATGGTGAGACCGAAGAACAAAACCCCAATCATTTGTAGGATCAGAAATTCCTGCCGCGTGTAGCCGAGTGCGCTGGTGCCCCAGCTCAACGCAAACACAGTCATCAGATAGAAGACGACGAAGGTCGCCACCGCAGCCAGCGTGCCGAGCAACAACTCTTTCGGATGACGCCTCAGTACGGTCCACATTGGCAGGCGCACACGTTCGTTATGTTCCACCGCGCGCTGAAAGGCTGGCGTTTCCGTGAGCTTCAAGCGCACATACAAGCCCACGAACACCAACAGCGCGCTCGCAATGAATGGAATGCGCCAGCCCCACGCGAAGAACTCAGCATCGGTGAGCACATCGGCCAGGAGCAGGACGATTGCAGTCGAGCAGATGAATCCGATCGGCGCACCCAGTTGCGGAAACATGCCGTACAAGGCGCGCTTGCCTGGGGGTGCATTCTCTGTCGCCAGCAAGATCGCGCCGCCCCACTCTCCTCCTAATCCAAGCCCCTGACCAAGACGACACGCCGCCAATAGCAAGGGGGCAGCCAGGCCGATCGAGGCATAGGTGGGCAAGAGACCGATGCAAACCGTCGAAAGACCCATCGTCAGGAGTGCTGCAACGAGCGTGGCTTTACGTCCGACGCGATCGCCAAAATGTCCGAACAAAGCAGATCCGATCGGTCGCGCGAAAAAAGCGAGCGCGAATGTGGCGAAAGACTGCAGAGTCGCGGTGGCTTTGTCGGCAGTCGGGAAAAAAAGTTGCGGGAATACGAGGACGGCGGCCGTTGCATAAATATAGAAATCGAAAAACTCGATGGTCGTGCCGATCAGGCTGGCAAACAGAATGCGTCGCGGTGAATTGGCCGCCGCTGCGATCTCTTGAGTCATGAGCTGAAAGGTCCTGCTTTTCTTTGGATTCTGGCACGAGTACGAGCATCGTGCGATGAAGTGCGCTGATGCCGCGAGCTTCTCACATCGATGCAAAGACTCTCTTCATTGCATTCACGCGAGTGACATAGACGCGCACTTCGTGATCTCCGCAGCGTTGACCTGTGATCAGCCGCAAACCTCGAGCAGCATATTTGAGGCCTGCGCCTGCGCCACACAGATGGATTACAGCCGCGAGATCCTGCTTCTGACTTGCGGTTGCGCGTCCTATTCCAGCTCGCGTCAACGCGATGGTCACTCGAGTATCGAGATACGCAGAGGTGAGCTCGACGGAATGACTTGGAATCACGCGCAGGTACAGCCAATTGAACCAGCACGAATGCCAGTCATCCCAAGGTCCATCGGCGACGACGCGATGATCGTGGATGCAGTACTGGCGAGCCTCATCGAACGTGCCATCGGTAATCTGATACATGCCTACCGCGCTCGATGCGGGCCGATAGACTTCGAACGGCTTACGTGACCAGGACCATCGCCAATAGGTGCGCACGATTGGATTTCCCGAGCCTTCAACCTGTGCCAACGCTGCGAGAAACTCAGGTGAAATCGTCGCTGTCGAATGGCGGCGGAAAATGGTCTCGTAAGCTCGCCATGTTTCCACCGGTGCCTTATAAAGCGTTCCGCTGACCGGGAAGAACAATTCGGTGGGCTTGCGTGCCACCTGATAAAGACCGTTGATAAGGAGCCAGCCGACGAACAGAACACCGAGACCGACGATGATCTGTGCAGGCAGGGCAGCCCGCAGGTAGGCACGCCACAACTGTTTGCGCCGACGCGCCGAGGGCCACAAGCGCGAAATGCGCCAGCGCGGAATGCGCCAGCGACGTTTGGATCGCGATCGCCGGGAGGAGGAAGATCGAGCCATCAACTCAAGGTGATCTAGCGGGTGCTGCGCGGCTGAGCGAATAGCCTGTCCGTGATCGCCCAGTCATCATTAATCGACGGTTGATTCATTTGTTCACTGACCGTGAAATTTCCGGCATTTGAGGATACTGTTCTGCAATGCGCCAGACCGCTGGCAGTAAGTCTACTCACGTATGGCGACGACGCTAAGGCTTGCTATTTTGCTCACCGGCACTCATCCACCCCCGGAGTTCCTACCATGGATTTGATGCTTGTCGTGATCCTGTTAGCCCTGTTGGCAACGGTCGTGACCATGTTCCTGGGCCTGCTTGCAATGTCAGGCGGCGGAAACAACGATCGGCAGTTCAGCACACCACTGATGTGGACGCGTATCGGCTTTCAAGCCGTCACGGTCGGTCTGCTCGTGCTCGCGTTCATTCTACGTTGAGTTCGCGCTGCTGCTGACTTCGACCCGTCTGCTGGCGCGTCCGCGCCACGCGATACCATTGCGAACCGCATTCCGCGGGATCCGCAATGGCAACCTCTTCGCATGACTCGAATCGCAATCGTTGGACCCGGTGCCATTGGCGGAACCATGGCTACATGGCTTGCACAGGATGCTCGCCATCAGATCACGGTCGCTGCTCGCACTCCGTTTGTGAGCCTGCAACTCGACACTCCAACGCGAACCATCGAAGCGCGGCCGATCGTCATCACGCGTCCCGAGTCGGCAACCCCAGCCGATTGGGTGCTCGTAGCAACCAAGGCCTACGACACCTCAGGAGCAGCCACGTGGCTCAAGGCGTTCATGAATGATCAGACGCGAGTAGCGATCCTGCAGAATGGCGTCGAGCACATCGAACGTTTTTCTTCTTATGTCGCACCCGCTCGGATTCTGCCCGTAATGGTCGACTGTCCTGCCGAGCGCGTTTCACCGGGACACATTCGTCAGCGTGGCATCGCTCGTATGGCGGTGCCTCGCGGTGAATCGGCAAGCAGCTTTGTCGATCTGTTTCGTGCAACGCAGGTGCAAGTGACTGAAGTCGACGACTTCCACACGCAGCTCTGGCGCAAACTCTGTCTGAACAGTGTCGGCGCACTCTCCGCAATCCTCTTGCGGCCGGCGGTCATCGCCCGTCATGCCGGCGTGGCGGACTTGATGCGTCAAATCATTCGCGAAGCCATCGCTGTAGGTCGCGCAGAAGGCGCGTCACTCGATGACAGCCTTGCCGATTTGATCATTGACGGCTATCGCACAGCACCGCCAGATTCCGTCAACTCCATGCATGCGGATCGACTGGCCGGCAGGCCCATGGAAATCGATGCGAGAAACGGCGCCATCGTCCGCTTCGGTCAGCGCCACGGGATTCCCACACCCCTCAACAGCATGATCGTCGCTTTGCTCGAAGCTGCAACTCTGCCTGCCTGAACCTCATTACTTGTTCGGGCACTGGCGCTGAGCCAGTCATCGCATTTATCATATTTTCGAGCCGCTCATTGCGCGGCGCTGATTGCAGCTGTTGAGCACACATCGATGGCATCTGGAGCATTCATTGCCGGCGATTGGGGAACGACGAATCTGCGTCTGACCCTCTGCGATGCCAATGGAGCAGCCATCGACCACGCGCAAGGCCCAGGCGCTTCACAGGTACAGGGCCGGTTCGACACTGCATTTGCTGATCTCACCGCGCGCTGGACAAAACAGTTTGGACCGCTGCCTGCAGTTCTCTGCGGTATGGTCGGCTCCACGATCGGTTGGACGAATGTGCCGTACCTGCCATGTCCGACGCGCGCGCAGCAGATTGCGTACTCAATGACAGCTATCGCGGGGACCCGTGTGCGTATTGCACCTGGTCTGTCGTGCCGCAATCGTCATGGCGCACCCGATGTTTTACGCGGAGAAGAGACGCAAATTCTGGGAGCAATTGCGCTCGAGCCTTCGCTCGGCACAGGCGAGCACCTGCTCTGCCTTCCGGGGACGCACACCAAATGGGTCGTGCTCGATGACGGCGTGATCACCGAATTTCTGACCTCGGCAAGCGGTGAGTTGTTCAGCATCGTCAATCAACACAGTGTTCTGATTCGAAGCGATGGACAGCCCGCGCAGGATTCGACAGCGAGTTTCGATCAAGCAGTCGATCACGTGAAGGCTTTTCCTCAGTCTCCATTGGCTCATCTGATCTTCGAATGCCGCAGCCGTCAGATTGCGGGGGAACTCAGTCGTGCAGCCGCGCCGCATTTTCTGTCAGGCCTGCTGATCGGGCAGGACGTTCTCAATGCGGTCCAACTTTTCGCGGACGTATTGAAGCAGGATCGGACCATTGTCGTTGTAGGAACGGACCAGCTGATTGACTTGCACGCGCGGGCTTTCTCAAAAGTCGATTACTCAACACGTGCCATCGATGGTTCAGCGGCTTCGCTCGCGGGACTCACGGCTTTGCATCAACACGTGCAACAGAAGGAACGTAACGATGCAGCCTGACTCGGCACTGACGAACCTGCCTCTGGTTGCGATTCTGCGCGGCTTGTTGCCGTCACGTGCAATCGACGTCGGCAATGTGATCGTCGCCGCCGGATTGCGTTGCATCGAAGTGCCTCTCAACTCTCCTGATCCTTTTGCAAGCATTGAAAAGCTGGCGAGGGCACTGGGTCAGGAATGCCTGATCGGTGCAGGCACCGTGCTGCAACCGGCGGATGTCACAGCAGTGCGTAACGCGGGCGGAAAACTGATCGTATCGCCCAACTGCAATCCGGAAGTGATCGCCGCTGCCGTCGAAATGGATATGGTGTCGTTGCCTGGCATCGCGACACCTACAGAAGCATTCATGGCAGTTCAAGCCGGCACGCGTCACATCAAATTATTCCCTGCGTCTACTTACGGCCCGCGTCATGTGAAGGCAATGAAAGACGTTTTGCCACCAGACGTTCGCGTCTATGCCGTCGGTGGCGTAGGAGCAGAAGACATCGCCACGTGGTTGCAGGCTGGCGCCGCTGGATTCGGATTCGGCTCCGATCTTTTCAAGCCCACTTACTCGGTCGAAGAAATTGATGAACGTGCTCGACGAATAAAGGCAGCGTACGACGCCGCCGTAGAACGCACCGAATAACAAGATCACGCGGGAGGACAGCCCGCCATTCCACTGTCCGCTTTGGGGGATTGCCGTGACGCTGACGACACTCGATATCGCCATCGTGCTCATCTATGCGGTGGGCATTTTCATTCTGGCTCAATGGGTCTCACGCGAGAAAGGAGAGCATGAGAAGAACGCACAGGATTACTTCCTTGCTAGCCGCGCGCTGCCCTGGTGGGCGATCGGCACTTCGCTCATTGCTGCCAATATCTCGGCCGAGCAGATCATCGGCATGTCGGGATCCGGCTATGTCATCGGACTGGGCATCGCATCCTATGAATGGATGGCCGCACTCACACTGATCATCGTGGGCAAATACTTCCTGCCCATTTTCCTGAAGAACGGCATCTACACGATGCCGGAATTTCTCGAGAAACGTTACAGCCCCGCGGTTCGCAATGTGATGGCCGTGTTCTGGCTGGGCGTATATATCTTTGTCAATCTCACCTCGATTCTGTGGCTCGGTGCGACTGCAGTGCACACCGTCACTGGCATTGAAGTTCAGACCGCGTTGATCGCGATCGGTGTATTCGCGGGTGCGTACGCTTTGTATGGTGGTCTCAAGGCGGTGGCACTCACGGACGTGATTCAAGTCACGCTGCTCGTGATGGGTGGCCTGCTGATCAGCTTCATCGCTCTGAATCGAATATCCGATGGCGCTGGCGTGGTCGCCGGATTCAACGTTCTGCTCACACAGTTTCCGCAGAAGTTCGACATGATTCTGTCGCGCGACAATCCAAGCTACAAAGATCTGCCCGGCCTTTCAGTACTTCTGGGCGGCCTGTGGGTGATGAACGTTTCCTATTGGGGATTCAATCAATACATCATTCAGCGTGCCCTCGCTGCCAAGAGCGTGCACGAGGCGCAGAAGGGAATCGTGCTGGCTGCTTTCCTGAAACTGCTCATGCCCGTGATCATCGTGTTGCCCGGCATCGCAGCCCTCGTGCTCTCGCCCAATCTCGGACGTCCCGACGAAGCCTATCCACATCTGATGGCGTTGCTGCCCAAAGGAATCCTGGGACTCGTGTTCGCTGCACTGGTCGCGGCGATCATTGCGTCGCTCGGCTCCAAGATCAATTCGATCGCAACCATCTTCACGATGGATCTATATCGATCTGTGCGGCCTGACACGTCACAACGCAAGCTCGTGATGATCGGACGCATCGCAGCCGTGGTCGGGCTGATCACCGCGATCCTGACTGCAAAGCCATTGCTCGGAAGCTTCGATCAAGCCTTCCAGTACATCCAGGAATTCACAGGATTCTTCACGCCTGGCATCTGTGTGATCTTCTTGCTGGGCATGTTCTGGGAGCGAACCACGGCTGCTGCCGCGCTGGTCGCCGCCATTGCGTCAGCTGCATTGTCGCTTGCGTTCAAGCTGACGCTTCCTGAGATCCCATTCATGAACCGCGTGGGCTTCGTCTTCCTCGCGTGTCTCGCCATCGCAATCATCATTTCGCTGATTCAGCCCCGTCGCACCACAGCTATTCGCGTCGAGCTCAAAAACATCGATTACTCGACGACGGGTGGTTTCAACCTGGCGGCACTGATCGTCGTCATCATTCTGACCGTGCTCTACTGGAGATTCTGGTAATGACCCTGCTGGAGCACGGATACAACGTCACGACCGGAATCGTGAGTCAGTTGGGCACCGCGATCGTCACCGGAAAATACGGCGAGAAGAATCCGTTTCCAATCGAAGCCGAGCTGTGTCGACAGCTCGGCGTCAGCCGCAGCGTCCTGAGAGAGGCCGTAAAGATGCTCACTGCCAAAGGATTGCTCGTGTCGCGACCACGCCATGGAACCTCGGTACAGGCTGAATCGATGTGGAACCTGCTCGATCCAGATGTATTGCGATGGTTGCTCGAGCGGAAATTTTCTCTCGAGCTGCTCGCACAGTTCACAGAAGTCCGTCTTGCGGTTGAGCCTATGGCAGCCATGCTCGCCGCTCGTAAATCCACGCCGAGCGGACTTGCCAAGATTCGCGAAGCGGTCGAACGCATGCGAGCCGCAGCGCGTGGCGAGGATGATCCGCTCGAATCTGACATCGCTTTCCATGTAGCCGTACTCGCCGCGACCGGTAATCGCTTCTATGCCCGGCTCGAAGGCGTGATCGATGCGGCGCTGCGCACGTCCATTCAGTTTACGAATCAGTACAAAGGTGTCGCGCTCGCAGACGTGAACGAACATCGCAAAGTTTTCGATGCCATCGAAGCGCGTGATCCGCAGCGTGCCGGTGAGATCATGGAAAAGATCATTCACGAGGTCATGGATCTGATTGCCTCGGCACGCCACAAATCGCGATCCGAGAAGCCGACCGCTCGTGTGCGCGCCCTCGAACGCTCCACCTGATCGCGCGCTCTAAGAGACTTTGACCGCCGCACAGTGTCGAGCAATGAACGCCGCGTGAGATGGCGCTGCGCTTGCCACCTGAAGAATCGTTTCTCGCATCTGCATCATTCCGCGCCGCAATTCAGACTCTTCCATGTCATCGGCCCGCGGATCATAGGTGTGAGGCAGCACACCGAATCCCGCGTACATCGTCAGCCAGCTCGAATCTTCGAAGGACTCTTCAGCGTACTTCACCAGGTGCCCGCGGCTGCGGAACAATTCGATCTTCCGGCCAAGCGTGTCAGGAATGCTCATGTCACGAACTTGCCGCCACAACGGAGTGTCGCCACGTTGCGAGAGTTTGTAATGCAGGATGATGAAGTCGCGGATGCGCTCGAACTCTTCGCGCATGAGGCGATTCGCCTCCGCCACATCGATTGGATTGAGCGTATCCAGCGGAAAGAACGTGAGTAGCTTGGATATGCCGGACTGAATGAGCGCGATGCTGGTGGACTCGAGCGGCTCAATGAATCCGCCTGCCAGCCCGAGTGCCACGCAGTTCTTGTTCCAGAAATGCTTCCGCTGTCCGGTCGTGAATCTCAACAGATTCGGCTCTGCCAACGCACGTCCTTCAAGTCGTTCACGCAGAGCCGCGCTCGCCTCGTCATCAGTGATGAACTGGCTTGAATACACACATCCATTGCCGGTTCGATGCTGCAGCGGAATTCGCCACAGCCAACCCGCAGGCATCGCGGTCGCGCGCGTGTACGGCGTGGGCTCACCAGCCGATTCACAGGGCATCGCAACTGCACGATCGCACGGCAGCCAATGACTCCAATCGTCATAACCTGTGTTGAGGCCCTGCTCGATCAGGAGCCCGCGAAAACCAGAACAATCGACAAAAAGATCACCTTCGACGATTCCACCGTTCTCGAGCACCACGGCATCGATCGAACCCGCTTCGCTGTCGAGTTGCACATCCACGATCTTGGCATCCATTCTCCGAACGCCAAGATTAGTCGCGTACTCGCGCAGACAGGCCGCATACAGAGCGGCATCGAAATGAAAGGCGTAACTGAAAGCACCGAACGGTACTTTCGGCTGAACAGCAGGCTGAGCAAATCTTCCAAGGCGGGCCATCGTGGCTGACAAACAGTAGTCGCCGAGCGGTGTTTGGTCTCCGCGCGCACGCAAGCGTAGCCAGGAATGATGGAAGTCCGCACTGCCGAATCTCGCACCGTACGCCGCGAACGGATGAAAGAAGGAGACTCCGGGTCGTGCCCAGTCGACAAACTCGATTCCCAGTTTGAAAGTAGCCTGCGTCTTGCGTATGAAATCGATCTCGTCGATTCCGAGCACGCTGTTAAAGCCGCGGATCGTGGGCAACGTCGCTTCGCCGACTCCAACGGTACCAATCTGGCTCGATTCGATCACTGTGATCGATTTCGCCCGAGGACCGCGCAGAAAGTTCGAGAGTGCCGCTGCAGCCATCCACCCAGCTGTGCCGCCGCCTACGATGACGATGCGTTCGATTGTTCGATGAGACATGGTCATCAGGGCGGCGCGGCAGCGCAATGTCGCGCAATGAACTCTGCGTGAGTGGGCGCTGCTCGAGCTGCGGCTTGAATAGATTCACGCATGCTCGCCAACGATTGGCGTAATTCCGCTTCCGGCACACGATCTGCGAGTGGGTCGTAGCTGTTGGGCAGCAATCCGAATCCCATGTACATGGCGAGCCAGCTTGGATCCTGAAAGGTTTCCCATTCATATCGAACCAGGTGACCGCGCGCATCGAACAGCCGCATCTTGTACGCGAGAGTCTCAGGAACTGGCAGCTGCCGACACTCGCGCCAGAACGCACTGTCTGCGCGTTGACTCGATCGGTAATGGAGAATCAGAAAATCTCGGATGCGCTCGAACTCCAGACGCGTAGTGCGATTGAATTCATCTCGCAGGGCTGGATCGAACGACTGATCTGGAAAAAGCCGTCGCAACTTTTCGATACCGGTTTCGATCAGCGAGATGCTGGTGGATTCGAGCGGTTCGAGAAATCCCGCGGCCAGTCCTAGCGAGACGCAGTTCTTGTTCCACACCGTTTTGCGCAGGCCCGTCGTGAAGCGTAGGACGTTGGGCTTTGCGAGCGCTTCGCCTTCTAGATTTTGGGTCAGACGTGCGAGCGCCTGATCTTCGCTCAAGAAGTGACTGCAGAATACGTAGCCGTTCCCCATGCGATGCTGCAGTGGAATTCGCCATTGCCATCCGGCCTCGAGAGCCGTCGCACGCGTATACGGAGTTAGATGCCCTGCACTGGCACACGGCATGGCGACCGCACGATCGCAAGGTAACCAATGGGTCCAATCGTCATAGCCCGACTTCAATGCACCTTCGATCAGCAATCCGCGGAATCCGGAGCAATCGATAAAAAGCTCACCGTCGACCGCCTCACCACTCTCGACTACTACTGCTTCAATGAATCCGTCCGTGGCGCGCAGACGAACATCGACGATCTTCCGATCCAGGCGCTTGACCCCGCGCTTGATCGCATAGTCTTTGAGATATCGAGCGAATAGCGCGGCATCGAAATGCAGAGCCCAATCGAATACAGACAATTGCGATTGGGGCTGAGGATGAGGACGCGTGAAACGATTTTGTTTGGCCAGCGCGATCGCCAATGAATACTGGCCGAAATCCTCTGCATCACCGAGTCGCTGCATTCGCAGCCAGTATTGATGGAACGGCAGATCGTGCGCAGGCGTGCCAAACAAACCGAAAGGATGCATGAACGCGTGACCCGGACGCGACCAGTCGCGAAACTCAATACCGAGCTTCACGGTCGCTTGCGTCTGGCGCATCAACTCGAACTCATCGATCCCCAGGCTTCGATAGAAGTCACGGATGGCGGGAATCGTTGCCTCGCCTACGCCGACGGTGCCGATCTGGCTGGATTCGATCAGCGTGATCGCGAGTGACTCATTCGGGAAGTGGTGCGCGAAGCTGGCGGCAGCCATCCAACCGGCCGTGCCGCCACCGACAATCACCAGTTTGCGTATCCGTGTATCAGACATGCTGAGTGGAATATCCAGCCGACAGACGCCTCACAGCAAGTAGCCGTTCAAAAAGAAACGCCGCGGAGAATCCGCGGCGTGTCACTCAAATGACTATGTGTTGCGGATATAAGTCTCGATCAGAAACGACCTCTGACGCCAAAGATAAAGCGTCTCTCGTACTGCTGCTGATAAGCCTTTTGGTTGGACCACTGAAAGTAGTAATTCTCATACTCATCAGTGAGGTTCAGACCTTGCAAATACACAGTGACGTTCGGCGTTACATCGAAGCTGACTGAGGCATCGATGTAATCCGTCGGCGACTGATACAGCGTCAACCCCTCGGTGCCCCAGATCTGGTTCAGCGAGACCGACCGCTTGCTTCGATGGTTGTGAGCAATGCGCGCTTGGAATCGATCCGCTTCGTACCAGAGCACGAAGTTAGTCTGCGTCTTCGAATTGTCGATGAATGGCACCGTCGATCCGCTCAAGTCTTCGATACCGGAGTCGCTGGGAGAGTACGTGTAGTTCGCATCCACGCCGAAGTGACTCAGCAGACCAGGCAGGTAAGTAAAGGCGTGTTTCACACCGGCCTCACCGCCCGAAAGATTGCCACCATCACCTTGCACGTTCGTACCCACGTTCACGGAACGGCGAACCACACCATCCTGATCGGGTAGCGCCATGCTGACGGTACCGCGAGTGATGAAGCTCTCGACGTCGACGTAGAAGAATGCAACCGATAGCAACGTATCCTGATTCGCATACCACTCGAGCGAAGCATCGAAGTTCGTCGAGCGCCACGGATCCAGACCGGGATTACCGTTTGAGTTCGCACCAATGACGATGAACCGGCCACCTTCCTCATCTGAGATCGCATAAGAAGGCGTGAGCGCCCCACCCCACTGTTCGAAATCGAGCAGCGTCATGTTCTTGCTGTACGCGATACGAAACTTGAGGTCATCGGTGAGATCGATTCCAAGATTCAGTGACGGCAGGTAATCCTTGAACTGGCGATCTGTCACGAGATCCCCAGCGTCGAGATTCGCAGCGCCGTAAGGCTGAGGCGCACCTACACTGTTCTGCGTTACGGTCAGATCCGTCTTCACGAATCGCATGCCGACATCGAGCGAGTACGCGCGCTCGCCGCCACCAAAGTTGGCCTGAACGAAGGCGGTCGTCTGATCGACATCGACTCCGTAGGAACCGCCGGGATTCGAAACCCGCACGTTTCCCGGGAACAATGCATCGTGGAACGCCTTCGGGTTATCCATCGCGCGCGGATCCAACGTGAACATGGGCGGGACACCGCTCGCGTTGCCGTAGTCGGTGATCTGGATGACATCGTTCCCGAACGAAGAAAGAGGCAATCGGCCTAACGCCGTGAATGCACCGCCTGCATCTCCCGCCGTGCAAGCACCATTGATTCCGCCGCCGTTCAGCACGACGTCAGTCGCTTTCCATTTCACCAGACAGCCACTGCCGTTCGAGGAATACGGAGAATACAAAGGCGCGAGATAGTCATAAGCGAACTGATTCGATTCGCGTTCGCTGTAGCGCAGGCCACCTTCCACTGAGATCAGATCGGTCGCCTGATACTTGCCGTCCACGCGAAAGACCTTGAGCTTGCCATCACGATCGCGATTGTTCTCTGACGACAAAGCGCCGATCGAATATGCATCGACATCGGAAACAATGTCGGGAACGCCCGAGAACGCAACGTGCTCGCCACGATAATCCACGGTGATTTGGGGGAAGCCTGCGTAACCGTTTGGATACGGGTTGTAGGTTCCATTCGGATAGTGACTGTTCTGAATTCCCCATTGACTGCCGTTTGCAAGATCGATGTCGGCATAGCTGTTCACCTGATCGTTCTGCGCATCGGCCCACAGACCACGTACGCTGCCGCTGAACTTGCCGCCATTATCGAATTTCAATTCAACGTTGATGTTCGTTGAATCGGAATCCGTGCGCTCGACCTGGGAGAAGGACTTCAGACGACGCGTATCGAGCAGAAACTGATCAACACCGATCAGGTCCGAGCCGTCGATGACTGCACCCGTATCCACAGTGCTGAGCGGCGTGAACCATTCCCAGCGCTGCCACTTGTCTTCCGCCGCCATGCCGGCGGTGCGGACAAACTGCTTTTGATCGGTATAGAAGGCATCCGCTGTCAAAGACAACGCATCGTTGATCTTGAATTGGAAAGACGCATTCACGCCGGCTCGTTCACGTTCTGTGAATCGGTTGAATGCGGTGTGGCCTTGATACGAGATGATCTGATCGGTTGTATCACCGTCGCCGTTCACATCCCCGTTCACATCAGTCGGCCAGTTAGCACTTTCGCCGGGCCGACCACTCCAGCCTGGATCACCCTGCATGCCGCTGTAGTAGTTCGCGAGATTCACGTTGGAAGAGGCCACCGATAGCAGCGCACCTACGCGATCGTTGCTCCAGGCAATCAATGCGTTGCCTTGTGGATCGAAGTCTTCCGCACCGCTACCCCAACTACCTTCCAGTGCGGCAGAGGCAGTCATTCCTTGCGGCAAATCGAACGGACGCCGCGTCCTCAGGTTCACCGTGCCAGTGATGCCGTTGTTGATCAGGCTCGCAGTGGACGTCTTGAAAACATCGACGCCCGAAAACAGTTGCGAAGGAATGTCCCCGAAGTTGGGCTGAACGGTCGTCGTCGAGTTGGCGCCGAGATACTGCTCGCCATTCAGCAACGTGGTGACCTGAGGTAAGCCGCGTACGGCGACGGTGCTGCCCTCACCGGCGTCACGCCTGATTTGTACACCGGGGATTCGTTGCAGCGAATCGGAGATCGTGACGTCCGGCAATTTGCCGATGTCTTCCGCAGAGATCGAATCGACGATCTGCACGGCGTCGCGTTTCACTTCGATCGCAGCCTGCTGCGCCTGGCGCACGCCGGTGACGACGATCTCCTCCAGCTCCTCAGCGGCCCTGCTCGGCATGGAAATCGTAGCCGCAGCGATGGTCGAAGCTGCAAGCACGGAGGCTTGAGCAAACTTACGAGACCTCATCTTCATAAGAAATCCCCTTAGAAAAGCGAGTGCGCGCGATGCGCCACACCTGTTGTTGTGCCCGGGCCGCGATCTATTGCCCGGTTGCGTCCATGCGACGCACGGCCCTCCCAGGCGGCGCAAATCTTGCGACCACATCTCGAGACCTGTCAATAAATTCTTCTATTTGTTTTTGTTAAGCGGCATTCGGGTGCTCCCGGTTCGCACCCTTCCGCTCCGACTCTGCGACAAGCCGATAGCGATATCACTGCTGAGAAATCAACGGCAAAGCACACTTGGCAGTTACGTTCGCAGTGACGATCCGCGCCATCAGCGCGGAGACGTCAGACAAGCGTTCGCAACGCAACCAGGTCGTTGTGGAGGATTGTTGCGCGCGGGATGCTGGGCATTACCACGCGGCGAGTAAGCGACGCGCGTTGCCAACAAGGGCGAAGAATCGGCTTGGGGATATCCGAGAACTGCCAGCCGAAGACTTACAGGCTGGCGGTGGGTATCGGGTCGGGCGAGACCTAAATGCTCAGTAGACGACGACGCTTCGAATCGATTCGCCACGATGCATGAGATCGAATCCTTCATTGATTCGATCGAGGGGCAACGTGTGCGTGATCAGATCATCGATGTTGATCTTGCCGTCCATGTACCAGTCGACGATCTTCGGTACATCGGTTCTGCCACGAGCACCACCGAAGGCCGTGCCCTTCCATACGCGACCCGTCACCAGCTGGAAAGGTCGGGTTTTGATCTCCTGGCCGGAGCCGGCGACGCCGATGATCACCGAGACACCCCAGCCTCGGTGACAACATTCCAGCGCCTGCCGCATGAGATCGACGTTGCCGACACATTCGAAACTGTAATCGGCGCCGCCGTCGGTCAGAGCGACCAAGTGCTGAACGAGATCACCACCGACTTCCTTCGGGTTGACGAAGTGAGTCAAGCCGAACTTGCGTGCGAGGGACTCGCGAGCAGGGTTGAGATCGACACCGATGATTTTGTTGGCGCCCACCATGCGAGCACCCTGAATCACATTCAGACCGATGCCGCCGAGTCCGAATACGACGACGTTCGCACCCGCTTCGACTTGAGCTGTATTGATCACAGCTCCAATCCCGGTGGTCACACCGCAGCCGATGTAGCAGATCTTGTCGAAGGGTGCGTCCTCCCGAACTTTGGCCACGGCAATTTCAGGCAGCACCGTGTAGTTCGAGAATGTCGAGCAGCCCATGTAGTGATGGATCATGTCTTTGCCGATCGAGAACCGGCTGGTTCCATCGGGCATCAGGCCCTTGCCTTGTGTCGCGCGAATCGCCGTGCAGAGATTCGTCTTCTGCGACAGGCAGGATTTGCACTGGCGGCATTCCGGCGTGTAGAGCGGGATAACGTGATCGCCTTTCTTCAGCGAGGTCACACCCGCTCCCACATCGACGACTACACCCGCACCCTCATGTCCGAAGATGGCGGGAAACAGACCTTCCGGATCAGCACCTGAACGTGTGAACTCATCTGTGTGACAAAGGCCTGTTGCTCGAATCTCGATCAGCACTTCGCCTGCGCGAGGTCCATCAAGATCGACCGTAGTGACTTCGAGCGGTTTTCCGGCCGCGTAGGCCACTGCTGCACGCGTCTTCATGCATACCTCGAGATGAGCGATGTGAATGGGAGAGGATATCGCGTGTTCAGCCTCGCCGGCTGATCGCTCAGGAGCAGGCCTTACTGCTCGACGGTGACTCCCCAGGGCGATTGGCCCACGGGAATCTTCTTAAGAACTTGCAGCGATTCAGTGTCGACCACGGTCGCGTCGTTCGAGGGTCCGTTAGCCGTGTACAAATGCTTTCCATTCGCTGAGAGCGCCATTCCCCAAGGTCGAGCACCGACTGCAATTTCAGTAACGAGCTTCGCCGACTCGCCCTGCTCACTCAACTCCATGACAGCGACTGTTCCGCCGCGACCTGTCGTTGCATAGAGGCGTTTCTTTGATTCGTCCAATACAACGGACATCGGACGTGCTTGTTCGCGTAACTGAATCACTCGTTCGACCGGCGTGCCTTCTGGCACTCGGATCCTATAGATCGATGAATCGAACTCGCCAGTGACGTAGGCGTGTTGACTGTCCTGAGTGAACGCCACGCTTCGAGGACGTTTACCCACAGTGACTGATTTCACCAGCGTGCGTTGACTGGCGTTGATGATCGAGACAGACCCATCTGACTCGTTCGTGATGAGCATCCACTTTCCGTCGGGAGAACGAACGACCCCTTCCGGCTCCAGGCCGACTGGAATCTGAGTTAATACTTTGCCGTTCGCCACATCGATGACGGACACGGAAGCAGAATCTTCATTTGCAACAAAGAGCAACTTGCCGTCTTGGGTCAAGTCGAACTGCTCTGGATCGGATCCGCCGGAGAGCACGCGCATGACCTTGCGAGTTCGTGTGTCGACAACCGCAATGCCGTCGGCTTGAGCATCGCGTTGCAGTTTTGCGCATTCCTCATCCGGCACCGACGGTGGGCACTTTGGCACTCCGCTCACGGCAACGTACAGCAGCGAGCCGTCGTGACTGAGCTTCAGCCCTCGTGGACGCTTCCCCACATCGATCGTTGCAGTGACTGTGCCGGTGTGCGTGTCGACGACACTGACGCTGTGGCCATCCTCGTTCGACACATACAGCGTGTGACCGAGTGCGACAGCACTACAGCCAAGACTCAGGGCGAGCGCGCAGGCTCGAAGCACGCGGTTGATCTTCATCCTCGATCCCAATATTGCGTGGCTTGATTTTTCCACTCGCTCGCTCCCGCTTCATCTTTCCACTCGCCCGGTTTCACTTTGGGTGCCTTGGTCAGGCGAGTGCGATCGATCACGATCTTTTGTCCATTCATCATCGCACGTGCGGTCTGGTAGGGCAGCACCGTCATATCCTTACCCGCCGAGATCACCACGAACGCCGGTTGTCCTTGTGCGTCGAAAACAGTTTCAACCACTGAGCCGAGTGGCTGGTCTGACGCCGTCACGACTTCGGTTCCCGCGATGGCAGGTTCTGGGGCGACTTG
>JBJMWN010000024.1:0-18717 GCA_045810085.1 Povalibacter sp.
GCACGAGATCGTATTGCACGTCGAAGGGCAGGCTCGTAGAAATCCCATTCGGATAGATCTCGTGAGTGCTGAGTCCTTCGGGTTCGATGAAAATCTGATGTGAAGATTTATCCGCGAAACGATGCACTTTGTCTTCGACGGATGGACAGTAGCGAGGACCGACGCCCTCGATCATGCCGGTGAACATCGGAGATCGATCGCAACCGGCTCGAATAATTTCGTGGGTGCGTTCATTCGTCGCAGTGATGTGGCACATGATCTGACGCGGATGCTCGCTGCGACGACCGAGATACGAAAACACCGGCGTGGGTTCATCGCCCGGCTGCGCCAGCAAGCCTTCGTAATTGATGCTGCGACCGTCGATGCGTGGCGGCGTTCCAGTTTTCAAGCGGCCGACTCGAAACGGCAATGCGCGAAGTTTCTCCGCAAGGCGATTGGACGGTGGATCACCCGCGCGTCCGCCTTGATAGTTCGTCAGGCCAACATGGATCTTTCCGCCGAGGAAGGTGCCGACTGTGAGCACCACGGCAGGCGCACGGAATTCGATGCCGGTCTGAGTGATGACGCCATGCACTCGATCCTGCTCGATCAGGAGGTCAGCTACTTCCTGCTGGAACAGCGTGAGGTTCGGCTGATTTTCGAGCGTCGAGCGAATCGCTTGTTTGTACAGGACGCGATCGGCTTGTGCGCGCGTCGCACGAACGGCAGGTCCTTTACTCGCATTGAGCGTGCGGAAGTGAATTCCGCCGCGATCCGCAGCCCGTGCCATCGCACCGCCCAATGCATCGATCTCTTTGACCAGGTGACCTTTGCCGATCCCGCCGATTGCGGGATTGCAGCTCATCTGTCCCAGCGTCTCGATGCTTTGAGTCAACAGCAGCGTGCGCGAACCCATTCGGGCAGCGGCAAGGGCAGCTTCGGTCCCGGCATGACCGCCGCCGACAACGATGACATCGAACTGAGAAGGGAAACGCATGACGTGAGCGGCGGCCGCCCTGGGGTCGCAAAGGGGCGGCTATTGTAGGCGAAGCTTCGGGCGGCTCAATAAGGCCAATTCGTCTTATGCCGGTGGCCCATTCACCCGTTTCAACAGCGACAGAGCCATGGCGATCAACAGCGCCGCGCCAGCAATCAAGACACCCCACAGCACCATGAGGCGCACCGGTGTTTTGGCTGGCAGCGGCTTGAACGCCGATTCGCCACCCAGTACCTGAGATGGGCCTAGGCTCGCCTCGCCGATGAACTGCTCCATGTCCTGGTGAGTGACGTCCGCGAGCAGGCTGCCGCAGCCTTGTGCAGTGCTCAGTTCGGCGCGACGGCTGCCGAAAGCCAGCGTGAACGGACCAGCGCCCTGTGCGAGAAAGCGCAGTTTCGATGGTCGATAAGCTAGCTCCAGGCTCGGTGCAGGGCTCAAGCCATCCGCGGGTTTCGCGTATGCGATACGCCAGTAACGATCGAAATCCGTATCCAGCTGAGCAGGCGGACTGACGCGTCGTTCGCCATTATTGAGGATGGAGTACACCTCACCGCTCCAGCGCTCGCGCCATTGTGACTTTTCGTTTGCTCGACTTTGAATGGCAACTCGCACTGAACTGTTCTCGGTTGGCAAGACCACGCGCGCATAGGTGATCGGTGCGAGGTGTGCAGCATCGAACAGCAACTCACTCGCTGATGATGTCGGCATCGGCGTGGCGGTGAACCATACGGGTTCGACCTCGCTTCCCTGACTGACGTGCTCACCGATCGCTTCGGCAATGCGCAAAGGCGGACCACCGTCTGTGCGCACTACGCGCAGATAGTCGTAGTGTGCAGGCGTGAGCCGAACCACTTTGCGTTGCAGCTGCTGATCACCTTGCGAAACCCGCAACAACGTTGTCGCGTTCACCACCGTTCGCCATTCATCGAGATCGGTGCTTGACTCGATTCGAACTTGCGCCTGCGATGCGCCGTCGGGACTCGTCCAGTCGAACTCGATGGCACGCAACTGATCCTCGATCGCACGAGCGTCGATGACATGCGCCCAGGTTTGCGTTCCAGAAGCGGTTGCGTCCTCGTTACCCTCTTGAACCCGCACCTGAGTTCCCGCTGACGTTTCGACTTCCACACGAGTGCCGTCGGTTCCTGCTTTCGTCGGGCCCTGCAGTTCGAACACTCGCAGCGCATTTCGAGACACGGATGACTCAACGCGAGTAGGTGCAGCACAAAACGCATGTGGGACCGCCACACCGTCCGCATTGAACACTCTGAGATCGCCGAGATCCTCGCGCGTGACCTGTCGATACACCTCATCCGGCAGCAGCACTTCAGCGACAGCCCGACCGCTAAACGCATCCACGCGCACGCCTTGCGCATATTCATCCGGACGTGGGGCTGCAACTGTCAGCAAAGGCATCGCAAGTACGAGAGCGGCTGCGAGAGCGGAATGAGATTTCATGATCAACTTTCACTCATCACAGGTTCACCGGAGTTTCGGGGCGGCAGCGGAGCCAGATAGCCAGTCACCAGCAACAGCACACCAACACTCAGGAACGATGCGATGCGCGCGACGGTCCCGATGCTCGAGAGATCGATGAGGAACAATTTGGCGACGACGATGATCATCAGTGCCGCACCGACGATCCACACATGGCGCCACTTCTGCCGCGCGGCCCACGTCATCGCAGCGAATCCCAACAACCCCCAGAAGATCGACAGCGCCGATTGAACGACTGTGGAGGTCATGATTCCGTGTGCCGTGACCGGAGTGTCGATCATGTAATGTAGTGCGCGAATCAATGCCGCGTTCAACCATAAAAACACCAGCGCAGCCATCAAAGCGATCGGGCCCTGCTGCTGTTCGTTGTGTGGCCAGAGTTTGTTTCGTTGATCCGCATCAAGGGCGGTCCACCAAAGCGCCAGGCACGCCAGACACAGTGCTACTGAAATATCCAACGGATTGAGCAACGGAACATAGGGAAGCCAGGAAGGATCGCCGACGTTGGTGAGATCGATGAACACGACCCACGCGGCCGTGGCGATCGCCAATGGAACAGCCGCAAGCGTGCGATATACGTCGAGGAAGCGAACGACCGGCCATTTGGGCGCGGGCTGCCTGCGTCCCACCATCGCGAGCAGCAGCGCGGGCGTCAGGCCCCAAGGGAGATTCAGCCACACTCCGCTCGCGTAATCCTCAATCGACCAGCTCACCTGCCATGCAACCAGCAAGGCCAGCAACCACAACGCGCCCGCATGCAATGCTTTCTCGCCGATACCGTTCGCATTCAAGCGGCGCACATCGAACAGATACAACAGCCCGTAATGTGTGGCGAACAGCATCAGCCAACCCGACTCGCCCCATTGCGCGAACGGATAGCCCAGCTTAACCGTCGACAAGGCGCCGAAGATCGCGGCAATCGATGGCAGATACAACGCGATCGTTTGTGGCAAACGCCAGTCGCTGCGAATGCCGATGAAAGCCGCCAGCATCGAGGTGGCGCTTACATAGATGAGGGTGCCGCCGAGCGCTGCGGCAGGCAGGTGCACATTGATCTCGTTGATCCCTGCAAACAGCCACCAGCACAATCCCCAGAGCGCGAACATCAACTCGGCCGGTTGCTCGTAAGCCGCGAGTTGCGTTCGATGACGATTCCACCAGTAGCTGCTCAACGTCCCGGAGATTCCTAGCATCACTGCGCCCAGATACACGCTGTTGAGCAGCGGCTGTGCAGACTGCAAATGATTCATTCCGATGATGAATCCGAAACCTGCCGCCACTTGCAGCAACGAACCGAACGCGCGCGGCAGCTTGCGCTGCTGACGCATGCCGAGCCACACCAGTCCGGCACCTTCGACGGCCCACATCGCAGCCGTGGTTTGAGTGTCGAACGCGAGCGGAATCGCGAGACTGCCAAAGATCACGCCCAATGCAGCGAACGCTTCGACCAGCAGTCGAAAGCTCTCGCGACGTGTTCGCCACAAAGTCCAACCCAGGGCGAGATAGAACGAGCCCAGCACGAGTGCGCTCCACGCCAACGCGAACTCGATGCGAGACACCATCGTGGCGTGCAGTGTGAAAGCCACCACTGGCAATCCGAACACCAGCGATCCCGACAGATAGCCTTTGAGATTGGGCGGCTGACGCACGCAGTTCAAAATCGACACGGCGACGTACATCAAAAAGAACAGGATCAGGAACAGATCGGCGCTCAGCAGATCCTGCGGGTGATAGCCCGCGGCGCGCCAGACTCCAGTGATCGTGAACGTGAATAAAAATCCAAGCACGTTCAAAACACGCCACGTACGGAACCAGGCGACCGTGAATACGCCGAGATTCAATATCGCGTAGTAAGTGAACAGCGCGATGTGACTGCCGCCGCCGGTGGACAGCATGATCGGTGCGAGGAACCCACCTGCAGTTCCGATCACTGCCAACGACAACGCGTTCTGCGCGACGGCGAGAATCGCCGAAGCCACGGCGATGACGATCATCACACCGAGCGCGAGACTGAGCGGCAACAAATGAAACAGGCGACTGGCAGCAAACACCGTCAGATACAGGCCCGCAACGCCGCCGCCCTGTAATAGCTGCGCGTAGAGAGCACGCTTGTCTCGAAGTCGCCAGCCGATGATCAACAACGCTAAAGCACCCAATGCGAGCGCGATGAATCTGAACTCGATCGGAAAGAGACTGTTGTCGGCTGCGTACTTGGCGAGGAACGTTGCGCCAAAGAACAGGATCACGATACCGATGCGCGCGAGCGGATTGCCGGCCTTGAACCAGCGAATGAAATCGTCGAAACCGCGTTCGATGAAGGAGGGCTGCAGTGGCGGACGTGGCGGCGCGGGTCTTACCGTTGGCGCAGGTCTCGGCTGAGCTGCTGCTGGTTGCACTGCCTGCGATTCAGGAAGCGGAGACGATGCTGCAGATTCTGTTGCAGGCTGCACGTCCGGCGCCCTGTCGAAAATAGGTGCCTGGCGCGGCTCGGGTGCGCTCGCCCTGAGGGGTGCGACTGTGGGTTCTGCGGCCGACGCTTTCGTCTGCAGCGCTTTGATTCTTTCATTGAGCACTTTGACGAACGTGCGCAGATGAAAGACTTGCGCAAGCAACACACCGAGCATGGCACCGATGGCGAATCCTGCGGGACGTTCGTCGATGCCACCGATCAGGATGGCGAAAACGATCGCCAACACCCAGGTCATTCCCGTCGAGGACGGTTCCTTATCCGCCTGCATTGCAAGCCCCGCATTTTTGTGGGCCTGTGCCTGATCAGCACGGCCGCAATTTATGGTGCCGCGATGCTACACGCGCACGCGTCGATCGGTCACGCATACAGATGCACTTCGTCGTCCGCCGACAGGCGACTCGGGCCCGCAAATCTCAAGCCGAGCTTTTCGAGTACGCGAATCGATCCCTGATTGCCGGGCGAAACAAATCCGACGATGCGTTGAATCCCCAGCTCTCGGCGTCCGTATTCCATGACCGCAGAGGCCGCTTCAGTGGCGTAGCCTTGTGAGCAGTACTCGGGCAGCAATGCAAAACCCACATCGATTTCACCGAGAGCCTCGCGCTTGATGAGGCCGCACATGCCGATCGCAACACCCGTGGATTTGAGCTCCACCCTGTAGTGCCCGAATCCATGCTTCTGATAACTCGCCAGATGACTGTCGCGCAGCCATCGTTCGGCATCCGCAACTGTCCGCACACCCTTATCGCCGATGTTCTTGATGAAAGACGGATCATTGAGCAGCCGCACCATGAAAGCGGCATCCTCGATGGTGAGCTTGCGAAGAACCAATCGGGACGTCTGCAGAATCATGTGTGCGCGGAAACCCTGTGTCGATTTCCTAAAGTGTAGGCGAACTTGCACGCAGCCGAGAGCCGAAGTCATCAGCAGCGCTTGCGATGTAAGCAGACCGCTCAGAACAAGGATGAAGCTTCGCATGTGAACTCCTTGCGTTGATGTCTGTCGGCCGAGCAAGCATTTCATATGGTGTACTGCGAGGCTGGAGTATTCTCGTTCACAGACCGCTGTCTCTATTAAACCAAGGCTTAAAGGAGCAGCCGTCCCCACTCTCCATCGAGGTGCTGCGTGCGGCCTTATCTAGTTTTTGCGCTTTCCTTTTTTGCGTTCGCAATCGACTGCTCAGCAGCAGACAGTGCGCGACGGCTGTTCACGCCTGATGACGTCAACGCGCTGCATGAAGTGAGCGATCCGCAACTCTCGCCCGACGGCGAGTGGATCGCGTATGCCGTTCGCACGAGCGATCTGGAGAAAGACGAACGCAAGACTCACGTCTGGATGACGAAGTGGGCCGGCACGCAATCCTTGCAAGTCACGAGCTCGAAGGAGAGCGAAGACACGCCGCGTTGGAGTCCGGATGGCCACTATCTCTCGTTTCTGTCCGGGCGCGGCGGCGAAGACGAGCCCGATCAGTTGTGGCTGATGGATAGAAGCGGAGGCGAGGGTCAGGTGATCACATCATTCAAAGGCGATGTGCTCGACTATGAATGGTCTCCCGACGGCAAACGGATCGTTCTGGTGGTGATGGATGAAGATCCCGCGCGTGAGACCGAAGCGAACAAGGACAAGACGCGACCTCCGGTCGTGATCGATCGCTACTACTTCAAAGAAGATGAGACGGGGTATCTGGGCGCGCTGCGAAAGCATCTTTTTCTGCTCGATGTGGCGACCCATAAGACCGAGATGCTCACCTCCGGCAAGTTCGATGAAGCCTGGCCGACCTGGTCGCCGGATGGCTCATTGATCGCATTCGTCAGCAAACGCGGCTCAGATCCGGACCGGAGCAACGACAATGGTCTTTATGTGATCGCGCCGCGTGCGGGCAGCGAACCCAAGCTCGTGACGCTTTTCCACGGTGATGCAGGTGATTCAGGTTGGATGACCACGCCTTCATGGCGCCCGGACGGTCGCGCTTTGGCCCTGACGGTCGCTCGCGATCCCAAACTGATTTATTACGCCCAGCAGGATCTGATGATCGCGAATGTCGATGGCAGCGGGACTCGGATCGTCACCACGGATATTGATCGCAATGTGTTTTCACCGCGCTGGTCAGCGGATGGCAAATGGATTTACGGCTTCATTGAGGACGATCGCAATCAGCAACTGATCCGTATCAGCCCACTGAACGCGAAGTTAGAAATAGTCCTGGATGGACGTCGCGAGTCGACTGCATTCGATATTGGCGCGAAGAATCGGATTGTCGTGCTCGACAGCACGGTCGATCGGCCCGAAGAACTGCTGGCGGTCGAAGGCAAGAAGGCCCGCCCGTTGACTCATCAAAACGATCCCTGGCTGTCGAGCGTTCGGCTGGCTACGGTCGAGGAGATTTCGGCAACGTCCAAAGATGGAACACGCATCAGCGGCTTCATGGTCAAGCCGCCCGATTTTGTGGCCGGCCGCAAATATCCCACCGTGCTGCAGATCCACGGGGGTCCCGTCTCGCAATACGCGAACGCGTTCATGCCTCTATGGCAGGTGCTGGCTTCTCAAGGGTACGTGGTGCTCGCATCCAATCCTCGCGGCAGCTCCGGGAGAGGTGAGAAATTCTCGAGTGGCATCTGGGCCGAGTGGGGAGGCAAGGACACCGAAGACGTGCTGTCGATCGTCGACGATGTTGTGGCTCAAGGCATCGCAGACCCCAATCGTTTGGGTGTCGGTGGCTGGAGCTACGGAGGCATTCTCACCAATTTCGTCATCAGCAAAGACAATCGCTTCAAGGCGGCGACGAGCGGCGCATCGACTGGCAATGCATTGGCTGGCTTTGGCACCGATATGTATGTGCGTGAGTACGAAGCCGAGTTGGGAACGCCGTGGAAGAACCTCGATACTTACCTGCGCAATGCCTATCCACTGCTGCATGCGGATCGCATTACTACGCCGACACTGTTTCTATGTGGCGACAAAGATTTCAACGTGCCGTTGCTGAACTCCGAACAGATGTATCAGGCACTGAGAAGCACCGGCGTCGATACGCAGCTCATCATTTATCCTGATCAGTTTCACGGGCTGCGAAAACCCAGTTATTTGCGGGATCGCGCGCAACGTTACGTCGATTGGTTCGGGAAGTACCTGCACTGATAAATCAACGTGATGATTGACGCTTGTCGGGGAACATCCTGTACTCGTGAGGTGTATTGCATGGAACGGGGAAGCGGACCCCGAGTTGTCGCGTGCCAATGTCCAATTCCGAGATCGCGCAATTCGATTTGAAAGCACATGCCTATCCCGGCACGGCGGCTGCTTTCTATGAGTTCGACGAACCGCTCACCGTCTCATTGTCGAGCGGCGCAAACGACCTCGACATCGACCCATCGCCCACGGCAGAAGACCCCCCCGCGCACTCACTAGCGGCCGAACTGGCTGGACGCAATCCATCCATTGCGCGTGAACTTGGCGCTGGAGCGGTACTGGCGGCGCGCTATCAAATCGAGCGTCCGATCGGTGCTGGTGGTAGCGCGATGTTGTTCAGTGCCACGGACCTTCAGGGTGGATACGTAACTTCCGAGAGCGAACCAAGAGTCGCCCTCAAGATTCTGCATCCCGAGCTGCGGCATCAGCGCGCCCGCATTCGGCGACTGATGCGTGAGTTCGGTTACATGCGTCGCCTCACGCATCCCTCGATCGCACGCGTCTTCGATCTGCAGTCGGATGCGGGCGTCTGGTTCATGGTGATGGAGTTGCTCCAAGGCCGCTCGCTGACCCGCTATCTGGCCGAGCACGGTTCGCAGGGTCTGCCGGTGCGCCAGGCTGTTCGCATTCTGACCGAATGCACTGAGGCCCTCGTGTGCGCGCATGAGCGTGGCGTTTGTCATGGCGATTTGAAGCCGGGCAATGTACTCATCGATCCGATGGGGAGTGCGCATCTGGTCGACTTCGGCGCGGTCTGCCCGGCGGATGCTGAACCCCAGGAAACCTTGTTTGCGACGCCTGCGTACGCGAGTCCGCAGCTTCTGAATCAACGCATCGCGACGCCGCGCGATGATCTCTTCAGCCTCGGCTGCATCGCCTATGAACTCTTCACCGGCCGCCATCCTCATGGATTGCTGTCTTCGCTCGAAGCTCGTCGCAAAGCGATGCACCCGGTCTATGACCCGCGGATTCCCGTGGAGTTGTTCGAATCGATCGAACAGTTGCTGGCCTGGGAACGCGAATCTCGTCCGAACGATGCACTCGAGTTCCTGAGCTCGCTCGGCTCCGTGACTTTTACCGAGCCGTCTTCACTCGTCAATGATGAGTGCCCCGGCGAAACGAGCTCGCAGCCCGAGGCAACCGCGTTAGAAACGCCAACGACGCTCGAGCTGGCGCCTGACGCAGGCTCTCAATTCGCCGCTGCGCTCCATGCGAAGCGTGTTCGCTGGATCGCATTGAGGCAGGAATTCGAATATCGGTTGGCGCTGAGCTTCGAGTCGGCGATGTCTTGGTCCCGTCATGCATTGGCCCGAGCGCGTGACTCGGCAGCACGACGGCATCTGCGCGATCAAGTGACGTCTCTGCGAGGACAAGGCCTAGCGTTCCTGTCCGAGTCGTTGATGTTTATGAAAACAGCGACCGTGCGAATACTGCATCGACCTGCTTTCGTCTCGAAGCTCACTCATATGACCGCGGGCAGGCGCGACACCGTTCCTCTCGCTGCTGTGGCGGGCGCTGCGGCGATGGCATTCCTCGTTCTCCATTGGTCGAACGCAGCGCGAGCTCCGTTCCGTCCTGCACTCGAGCCTTCGCTGCAACAATCGTTGGCGGGCTTGGCTTACATTCCGATAGCATTGATCGAACCGAAGATCGTCGTTACTGAGCCTCGTCATCTGCTTCCGCCCCCGGCACCGCCGACACCGGCAGTTCGGCCCGCGAATGGTCGCGTGTGGCTCACGGTCTCGCGAATTCGTGTGCCGTCGGGCCAGCAAATGGCGGTCATCAATTTGCGTCGCGACAAGTCCACGGCGGGTGCCGCGCCGGTGAGCTGGACTATTTCGCCGGGCACGGCCAAACCCGGAATCGATTACGAAGTGCCGAAGACGCGTGTCGCTCGCTTCAACGATGGCCAGGGCGTCAGGACACTGTTTATTCCGCTCAAAGCTCCGAAGTCGGGAACCAGACCCGAGCGTCGCTTCACCATCAAGCTGAACAAAACACCTCAGGGCCCTGAGTTCGGTCCGATCACCCAGGCCGAAGTGGTGATCTCGGGCACCGGTTAGCCGGCTGTCTTTATATACAGTTCCCGATATCATGGGCCGATGAACGCCCAGGTCGAATCTGCGCCCGTCGCCTTCGGGGAACGACTCAATGCTGCTCAGCTGCAGGCAGCCACGTTCGGTGTCGCATCGCCACGCGGTATCGATGCCGGTCCTTTGCTCATCATCGCGGGCGCGGGCACCGGAAAGACCAACACACTCGCGCATCGAGTCGCACATCTGCTGCTCAATCGTGTTCCGCCAGAACGCATTCTGCTGCTGACATTCACGCGCCGAGCAGCGCAGGAAATGCTGCGACGAGCCGAGCTCATCGCGAATGAAACGCTCAGGCAACGCGGCGGTCGCGCACCCTTTCATCCGAATGCCACCCGTTTGCTGTGGTCTGGCACATTCCACGCG
Source organism: Povalibacter sp. (assembly GCA_045810085.1). Taxonomy (GTDB): domain Bacteria; phylum Pseudomonadota; class Gammaproteobacteria; order Steroidobacterales; family Steroidobacteraceae; genus Steroidobacter. Next base: position 10,589 of record JBJMWN010000024.1, read on the forward strand.
ATTGGCAATCGGCTGCTCCGCGAATACGCGCATTCACTCGGCCTCGATCCGGGATTCTCGGTGGTCGATCGGGGCGATGCGGCTGATCTGATGGATGTATTGCGTCAGGAGCTCGGTCTCGCTCGCAAGGAAAAGCGATTCCCACGCAAGGACACCTGCCTGGCTATCTACTCGCACCGTGTAAACACAGGTGTTTCGCTGCAGCAGACGCTGGATGATTCTTTTCCCTGGTGCAGCGAATGGACCAGCGAGCTGACTCAGCTCTATCGCAAGTACGTCGAAACCAAGCAGTCACAGCAACTGCTGGACTACGACGATCTGCTGCTCTACTGGCACGTGTTGATGCAGGAACCGAAACTCGCGGGCGATGTGGGATCGCGTTTCGATCATGTGCTGGTCGATGAATACCAGGACACCAACACATTGCAGGCCGAGATCCTGCTCGCGATGAAACCTCACGGTGAGGGCGTGTGTGTGGTGGGTGACGACGCGCAGTCCATCTATTCCTTCCGGGCTGCCAGTGTGGAAAACATTCTGCGATTTCCGGCGCGCTTCACGCCCGCCGCGAACATTGTGAAGCTCGAGCAGAACTATCGATCGGTGCAGACCATTCTCGATGCCGCTAATGCATTGATGCGCGATGCCCAGCGCCAGTATCAAAAGGAATTGCGCTCTGACCGGGCTTCACAGCACAAACCTCGCTACGTGACGGTCGAGGACGATCAGGCCCAATCGCTCTACATCGTCGAGCAGATTCTAGCCGCACGTGAGCAGGGCACGATGCTGCGCAAACAAGCAGTTCTCATGCGCAGCTCGCACCACAGCGACGTGCTGGAGCTGGAGCTCATCCGGCGGAACATTCCGTACGTGAAGTATGGCGGACTCAAGTTTCTCGAAGCCGCTCACGTGAAGGATCTGCTCGGGCTGTTGCGATGGATCGATAACCCACGCAATCGACTCTCGGGCTTCCGCGTACTGCAACTGCTCCCCGGCTTCGGTCCAGCGCATGCCGATCGATGTCTGAAAGTGTTCGAGGCGAGCGGTTACGACTTCACCACGCTCAGCGCATACAAGATGCCCTCAGCTGCCGAAGAAGCGTGGCCTTCACTCATGAAGCTATTGAAGGATCTTCACGCGAGCACCGACTGGGCGGGTCAGATGCAGAAGGTGCGCCAGTGGTACGAGCCTCATCTGCAACGTCTGTACGACGCGCCTTCAGTGCGCAGTGGCGACATCGACCAACTCGAAAAGATCGCACTTCAGTTCGACAGCCGCGAGCGTTTCATCACCGAGCTCACACTCGATCCACCGCAAGTCACGAGCGATCTGGCAGGTGCACCTCATCTCGACGAGGATTACTTGATTCTTTCGACCGTGCACTCAGCCAAAGGCCAGGAATGGGATTCGGTGTACGTGCTCAACGTCGCCGACGGAAATTTCCCGAACGAGCATGCGACAGGTAAACCAGAGTCGATCGAGGAAGAACGTCGGCTGCTTTATGTGGCTATGACGCGAGCCAAGCACGAACTACATCTGATTGCACCGCTGCGTTACTACATCACTCAGCAGAGTCGCACGGGAGACAAGCATGTTTATGGCGCACGCAGCCGTTTCATGACGGATGATCTGCTGCGACTGTTCGAAAGCACTTCGTGGCCACGCAATCCAGCTCAGGTGCGAGAGCAACCGTTCACAGAGAATCGTGCACGCATCGACGCGGGTAGCAAGCTTCGCGCGATGTGGGATTGAATGGAGACTCGCGAGTAGCCAGCTTCAAATTGGATTGCCTTTCAGCTGAAGCAACGCAAGCCTGTTTTGCAGGCCCGCGCTCAGCTGATCTCGAATTCGACCTTGCCGGGTGTGCGCTCGACGATCACTTTGCCTGTCTCGGCAAACAGCGTGTACGTCAGATAGCAAACCGTGCGTGGATCCTTCAGCACCGTCGGCGTGAACACGGCAATGACTTCTGAGTTCGCGTGTCGTGCTGAATAGGTCAGCACTCCTGGCATGCCTGAATTCCTGAGCTCGGCGCCGATTGCCTGGCACGTGGTGTAGTCATCTGGGTGCAGCAGCCGCGACTCCTTGCGCGTGCGCTCACGCAGATCGACCAGCAATGCATTGCAATGAACTAGGTGAACGCGCCGCTCCTGCACGATCGGCTTTTTGCTCTGAGCGGCGACTTGCGATGCGAGCGTGTTCTTGCGGAAGTGATGAACCGTCTCGCGAACTGACGTTTCGATCGACTGCGCGCCGTACCACACACCATACGCACCGATCGAGTAACGCGAATTTGAAGGATGATCGAAGGGCCATTGAATAGCGGCAGCGATCGGGTCGTAGATTGTCGCGTCCTCGAATGGACGCATGATGATCGCGGGTTCCTCGTGAGCCTGCTTTACCGCCATCTCATGACGGACCAACACATCGGCATCCGCAGGATCATCGACCAGGTCGGCGTAGAGTTCGATGCTCTTACGCAGACTGACAATGTTGCGATACCAGTCCTTCTGCGAATCACGAGTGACTCGCAGGTCAGCGTCCGTGCTCACCACGGCCTAGCCTCGCATTCTGTCCAGCGTGCCGCGAACCATGAGCAAGCCCGCGAAGCCGAACCTGCGCACGATGTCCACGGGAATTGCACCGTCGAACGCGGCATTCGGTGATGACATCCAACCCCCCGCGATCTCGGCGTTCTGCGGATAGAGCAGCTTCAACGCTTTGTGGATGCCGAGCAGATGGCCAACGCGTTCGAGCAGATCGCGGTTGGCGGCCAACGCTTCGCCCTTGGCATAACGCTGCAGTGCAATGCGATTACTTTCGTTCAAGCCCAACAGCATCAGCTGATCGGCGGCGCCGAGCTGCCAAAGCTCGAAAAGCTTTGTCACGGCGCGGGCCAGCACAACTCGTTCATCACGCGTCCGGGCCGAGGTTCGGGGATCAACATACTGAGCATGCATAAGCCAGCTCCTTGCGTGTGAGTTCACACGTATCAGAATATAGATCACACACCTCAGAAGTTCAAGCCGGGAAGGCCATCCAGGGTTCCCGGCCTGAGCAGCGCGTCTCAGTCAAGCCGTGCGCCCGCGTCGATCAGCATCTGGCGACGAACCCCAGCGTCGGGTGGAGTCCATTGATAGGTCCATGTTTCTGAAAGTGACTGATTGTTCTTTCGCAGGAATAGACGCAGATCGATCGGGTCGGTTTGGTCATCCGTCGTACGCAGATCGAACATGGCCCGGAATCCATTGATTGAATGAAGCGGCCGTGCGGAGGTGATCTCGATCTGCCCTCGCGATGTGCTGATCACGGGTTCGATGGTTGCTTCAGGAAGAATGGTCGCGAGTTCTCCACCGACAAAGTCGATCGCGAAGCGCCAGGAAAAGTAGCGACGCGGTTGCCCGATCACTCCACCTAAACCGGTGCGTGTAGCAACGACGCGCGCGAGCGTTGGGCCAATCGGCAGATCGGTGCCCCAATACATTCGATAGCCGAAGAGCAACTCACTGCCCGGCTGCATTTTCTCGGCCGGTGTCCAGAACGCGACGATGTTGTCGAACGTCTCATCCGGCGCGGGCAATTCGACCAACTGCACCGATCCTTTTCCCCAGCCAGGCCTCGGCTCGATCCACAGACTCGGACGTCTGTCATAGAACGTTCCGTCATCCTGATAGTTCGCAAAATCACGGTCGCGTTGCATCAGTCCGAAGCCACGCGGATTCTCATCGACAAAAGCGCTGACGTGAACACCCGCCGGATTCACCAGAGGTCGCCAAATCCATTCGCCGTTGCCGTTGGAAATCGAGAGTCCGTCTGAGTCGTGAATCTCGGGGCGCCAGTCATTCGCCATGCGGCGATCGTTCTCGCCGTACTGAAACATGCTGGTTAAAGGCGCAACGCCCAAGCGCTCGACTGCTTTGCGTGGATACAGCGCTGCATCGATATCCATTACGTGGGGTGCACCGGGCGTGATCTGAAATCGATAAGCGCCTGTGATGCTCGGCGAATCGAGCAACCCATAGAGCATCATCGAGCGCGCGTTCGGCGGAGGTTGTTCAAACCAGAATGCGGTGAAGCGAGGAAACTCCTCAGGCCCATTGATCGCCGTGTCGAGTGCAAGACCGCGCGCGGAAAGTCCGTACTGGCGCGTGTCATTGCTGATCGCGCGGAAATAACTTGCACCCAGGAACGACGCGACATCCGAAGTCCAATTTGTCTGGCCTTGAATATGAAAACCCGCAAAGCCCAGATCGGGACCCAGCTCGCGCGTGTTCACACCGCTCTTGCCGAAATCGTAGTCAGCCGCGCGATAGGTCAACTCGCGAGCGCGACCATTCACCACTTCGAACATGCGCACTGGCTCCTTGAAGCCGCGGCCCATGTGATAGAACTGAATGCGAAAGCCGCGATCAGCATCCGCCCACAACGCACGTTCTTTTCGAAAGCGGATGGATTGGTATTGGTCGTAGTCGAGTTGCTGCAGATTCTGCGGCGCCAGCTTGTTCGGAGGTGCGAACGGCGCATTCGCGAGAGCACGCGCCTGGCCCTTCAATGTCGCGTAACTGAATCCAGTCGTTGTCGGAGCGCTGGTTTGTGTCTCGGCAGCAAATAAATTGGTGGGAGGAATCGAGGCTGCGGACAGCAGCACTGCGGATTTGAGCAGGTCGCGTCGATGCATCGTGATGAAGGGGAAACAGTTTGGGAAAGCGAATGCTAGATGCCTCGATGATCCAAGTGCACAGATCGAAGAAGCACCGCCGGGATTCCCCTGCTAATCACAACGGGCGTATCAAAGTTCCACGTCAGAGATCATCGGCGACTCTCAGTCCCACGACTCACAGTTCTGTGGCCGTCATCACGAGCTCGCATCGTAAAGGGAATGACCGCAGCGAGTTCCGCATGGACAAGAGCCGAACGGATGAATGCATGGGAATGATTCAGCCGGATATATCAAGCACGCGGCTGAAGTGAATCGCACGATCTGAGGGCACTTTCGTCCAACCAACTCGAATTGCATGAGGTAGTCGTCACTGCTTACCAAATGCTTTGAGCTGTGCGATCAGGATTCGAACCTCGTCACGTTGCGCCGGCGGCGGCGAGATCGTCATGTAGCTGTCCAACAACTTCGCAGCATCATTCAGATGCAGCATCGCAAGGTTGTAGGTCGCCTGCGTATTGCGTGGATCCGCCTTGAGCGCCGATTCGAAGCTTGAACGTGCACTCTCGGTTTCGCCCGCTCGGTACGCGATCACGCCCAGCCTTACGTAGCCTATGGCGAACCTTGGATTGGTCTGCACCAGGGTTTCGTACTGTTTGCGCGCGGCGTCGAATTTTCCGCTCTGGTAATTTGAATCCGCCTGTCGCGCAAGTCGCATCTGCTCGGTCTGCTCGCGTGTGGGCGAGTGACTGCACGCACTGATGAATGCGCAGATCGCGATCATCCAAGCATGACGAATGACAGTTCGTCGATCCATCACTGCAAACCTCCTGCAACGAGTTCTGTGCCGACTTCGATTCCGCAGCGTGCGGCATGACCTGCCGTGAGTTCGAGAACGTATCGCGTGCGCCGCGGAGCAAAAGCAAATCTGCGGGGCGGCAGACTCGAGGTGACCTTCAAGACTTTCAGTTCATCACTCAGGAACACCACATCGATAGGAAAACGCATGCCGAGCGTGTGAACGCTGCCGCCCGGTTCCAGCCACAAGCCCTCGTCCGGCTCGAGTGAGGCTCGCGACAGAAGTCCGATAAGCCGGGCCCTGAAGCTGGACGCGACCGACACTCTGGTCGCAAGCGCGATGCCGCTAGTGGTAGCAATTCTGATGTGACGCATGCGCGACCTACATGATGTCGAACGCGCCCGCGTCGATCAGTTGGATGACGATGGGAAACCCGATGATGATGAAAGTAATCGGGAACAGCAGCGCGATCAGTGGAAAGAGCATTTTTACGGGCGCCTGATTGGCCAGCTTCTCGGCGCGGAGGAAACGCTCCTGCCGACGCTGCCGGGCCTGATCCGCCAACACATCACCCAGCGATCCTCCCGTTTCTTCTGCCTGAGTGACCGAGGCCACGAAATTGGTGACCGAAGGCAGCAAGACACGCGCTGCCACATGATCGAGTGCGACACGACGCGTGATGCCGGTGCGCGTCTCCCGCAGATAGCGAGAGAACTCCTGGCGAACCGGTCCTTCACGCAACTGTTCGATGGATTGCTCCACGGCCGCAGTGAATGTCAGGCCGGCTTTCATGCCGAGCACGACGACATCGAGAAAGAACGGGAACTCCTTTTCGAATCGCATCTGACGCCGCTTCGTGCTGTCGCGCAGCCATAAGTCCGGGTACATGTAACCAAACGGCGCGACGCTGCTGGCCATCGCGACATAGAGAGGATCGCTGACGTGGAGAATGAATATTACGTAGCAGGCAATGACCACGCCGAGCACGAATGCAAACCGACGAATCACCACGAATTCCGCAGGCGTCGTGATGTAAGCCAATCCTGCTGCGTTCAATTGGGTCTGCAGGACATCGCGTTTGTGACTGACGAGCGACTGCTCCACGCCAGAGGTGTACCAGCGCAATGCTGGACGCAGCACTCTCAACAGTGCCGGCAACTCATCTCGCCAGGCGGCATCACGATGCTCCGGCTCTGCGGCTCGACGCCGCAACACCAGCGGCAATAGCAGGACGAAGCAGCAGGAGAGCGCGGCGCAGAGTGGAGCGATGTAGAAGCTCATGACGAAGTCTCAGTTGCGGTATCGGCTTGCGGCTGATGAGAGAAAAGGTAAAGGGAGAGTGCTCATCACTACACGTCGATGTTGACGATCTTACGAATCATCCAGGCCGCAATGCTCATCATCAGCGTCACCACAGCGAGCACGATCCAGCCATACCATTCGGTGAACATCAGGCTCATCCGCTCCGGTTGCTGTTGATACAGCACGAAGCCGATGAAGATGGGCAGCAATCCGACGACCCACCCTTGTGCACGGCCCATCGATGTCAATGCGTCGATCTTGCCTTCCATATGTGCCTTCTCCTGCAATGTTTTCGCGAGTGCCTCGAGCGTATCCGCAAGATTGCCGCCGACCCGACGCGACACATTGATCGCAGTGTTCATCAGATCGAGCTCCGGGGTATTCACACGTTTGCGCATGTCGCTCAGAGACTCCGCGAGTTGCCGACCAACGCGATATTCGGCGAGCACAATGGTGAATTCCTGCGCGAGCGGCGGCGACTGACGCGTCGACAACAGCTCCAGGCCCTTGGTGAGATTGGATCCGGCGCGTAACGCAGATGCGAGTGCGAGCAAGGCATCGGGCAACTGATAGACGAACTGCCGGGTGCGTCTGCGGGCGAAGTAACGCAATGCGACTCGCGGTGCCACGATAGATACCAGCGTGCCGCCCACCGCACCCGCAGGACCGATGAACGCGTAGCCGAATGAGCCGAGCAATAAGGTGAGCGCGATGCTGACCAGAAAGAGTGTTCGCGGGTTAGCGATGACGAAGTTCTGCCTGAGGCCGGCAGCGACCGAGCTCACGAATGCATTCTCGTAATTCGTAGCGCCTCTGCGAACGACCAGAAGCAGCAGAGCGACACTCGCCAGCACACAACCGATGACGGCGAGACGCAGATCGACTGAATGCGCAATGTCATGCATAGCCATTCAGCGTGACTCGGCAGCAACTGCGAAGATCGAACGGTCGAGCTTGATGCCTGCTTCGTTCAGCTCCTCATAGAAGTGAGGTGCTTGCCCAAAGCCGGTGTACCCGCCCACGATTTCTCCGCTGGGACTGACGCCGCGCTGTTTGAATGCGAACAGCGGTTGAGTAAGGATCACATCGCCTTCCATACCATCGACTTCCACGATGGACGTCACGCGTCGTCGCCCATCGCTGAAGCGGGTCTGCTGCACGATGATGTGAACTGCCGAGGCGATCTGTTCGCGAATGGCTCGCACGGGCAGGTCCATTCCCGCCATCAGCACCATGACTTCCAGTCGCGAAAGCAGATCGCGAGGCGAGTTCGCATGGCCCGTGGTCATCGATCCATCATGTCCAGTGTTCATCGCTTGAAGCATGTCGAGCGCTTCACCGCCACGACACTCGCCGACGATGATGCGGTCCGGT
>JBJMWN010000025.1:0-7026 GCA_045810085.1 Povalibacter sp.
GTTGCGAGGGCGCCCGATGCGTATCGTCCGAGGGATCGCTGCAGGTGGACACATCTTCCACACAGCTCCTCAAGATGGATTGCATCTTCACCTGTGGGTTCGACTTCAGTCGAACATCTGGAAGCTCAGGATTCGTTCGACTGAAGTCGAACCCACAAAAAGAGGCAAGCCTGAGACCGAATCAGATCGTGCGTTCCTGCTTCGAGCCGCGGCCGATGGCGTTCAATCAGTGCTCCCCGGCTGTCTTCGGATGGAGCCATTTGTCCTGCGTGATCCAGTCCATGATCGTGGACTGCCAACGATCGCGCGACGTCAGAAAAAATCCGTGCTGACCTTTTTCGAGCAGATGCATCTCGACGGGCACGCCGGCATGTCGGAGTGCTTCGTAGAAAGCGATGCTGTTGTCGACGTCCACGAGCTGATCGTCGGTTGCGTGCAGAAGAAGGGTAGGCGGCGTCTCATTGGTCACCTGAAGCTCGTTCGAGAATAGTCGTACTTGCTCGGCGGAAGGATCGGTGCCGAGCAGCGACTTGCGTGAATCCATGTGAGTGATGTTCTGATCCATGCTGATGACTGGATAGATAGCGACCAGAAAATCGGGCCGCAGATTCACATGCTCAGGATTGTCGACGTAGGGCTGATTGAAGTGTGTCGCCAGTGTTGTAGCAAGGTGTCCGCCCGCTGAGAATCCGACGGCGCCGACCCGCGATGTGTCCAGATTCCATTCCTTCGCATGCAGACGAACGAACCGCATCGCTTGCTGTGCGTCCTGAAGCGGCCCGATCGACTTGTTGACCATCGTCTGATCGCTCGGGATTCGATACTTCACGACGAATGCAGCGATGCCATGTTCGATGAAGAACTGTGCCTGCTGCTTACCTTCGAAATCGAAAGTGAGTCCGGCGTAGGAGCCGCCCGGGAAGATCAGGACGCTCGCTCCGTTTGCTTTGAGCTTGGCAGGCAGATACGCGTGAATCTGCGGGCGCGAGACCTTCCTGATGAATCCTTGCTCCGCGCCTGATTCTTCGTCGGGTCCGGGCTTCGAATTTGGAATCGCCGCCTCGCCATAGAGCGCAAACGTTTGCATCTTCGGTGGGTGGGCAGCGGCCATATCCAGCGGTGCAGTTGCCGATTTCTGCGTGGAAGTCGGAGACGGGCTGGCAGACTGAGCCGCAACGGCATTCGGTATCCATCCGGCCAGCGCAAGAAGAAACATCGCAGTCAGGGATCTCACAGTACCGCCTCTATGGGGAGCGTTGTGTCATTCGCTCAGCAGTGATTGAGGATACAGAGCCAAGACAAGGAGCACAGCAGTTCAGGCGACGACTCGTGTCAGAACTTCATGCGCAGAGTGGCGCCGATCTCACGCGGTGCTGAGAACGTGCTTTCCGCGAGACCGAGCCCCATGCTCGAATTGCCTGAGATTCGATAACGCTCGTCAGTCAGGTTGGTCATCGACAGCGATAAGTCCCAGCGTTCATCGGCCGTCATAAACGACGCGTACAGATTCACGAGGTGGAATGCGGGTTGAGTCAGACGAGCATCGTTGAAGACATCGTTATAGATCTGATCTTTGTAGATGTAGTCGCCGCGCAAGGTGATGAAGCCCGGATTCACGCTCCACTGATATTGCAGGCCAGTCGATACCGTCCACCGAGGAGCCTTTACCAGATGCTTGTCGACCGTCAGCGCTGGCTGCAATGTTGCGAATTGCGGATCCAGCGTCGTGTATGCGCCGTTGAGATATCCGGTGGACAGATTCAGATCGAGCCCCCGCGTGAGTCGTGCGGCCACCTCGAGCTCCGCACCCATGATCCGGGCTTCACCGGCGTTGCGCACAAAATTCTGCGGCGTCGCGTTGATGGATAACTGCATGTCGCGGTACTCGTTGTAGAAGAGTGCGGTGTTCGCGATCATCCGGCCATCCCACCATCGGGTCTTCGCGCCGAGCTCATAACTGTCGACGATCTCCGGATCGTAGCGCGTCACCTCATCACTGTTGACGAGCGGTCGACCGTTGAAACCACCGCTTTTGAAGCCGCGTGCATAGGATGCGTAGAGCATCGCATCGGGGTGCATCTGCCATTCCAACCCGAGTTTCGGAGTCAGCTCCGATGATGAGGTCTCAAACTGTTGCGGCGAATTTGCCGTGCCTACGATGTAGACGTTGCTGGCTCGCCTGCGATGAGTGAGATCGATCTCCTTTTCATCGCGGGTCAAACGCAGGCCAGCCGTGACGCTCCAGCCCTGGCCGAATCCATGGGTGCCTTGCCCGAACACTGCCATCGAGCGATTGCGCACATGAGTGAGCAGGTCGACATCCAGATCCGTGAGTACGTTGTTGTCGTGAAATGCTGCGCCTCCATAGCGAAGGGATGCTGGGCACTTGGCTGTGGGCCGCGGATTTTCCCCCGCCATTCCACACCAGGTCTGACCCGGTTGGAGATTCAACGCTTCCAGGGCTGCATACAGGCCGGGAACGAGTATGGCTCTGCCGTTTTCCACGGCGTCTTCGTGAAAGTAATAAAGCCCACTCACCCAGTCGATTTTGTGTGCAGCGTCTGATCCAGACCACTGCAGCTCCTGACTGAATTGCTCCTGGTCGTCGTCGTTGAAGGTTTCGCGATACGTGAACGGCGTGTTGTCGCCGTCGCGTGCGAACTCCGCAGCAAGATGGCGCCATGCCGTGATCGAACGCAGCGACGTTGCGCCCACACGTGAATCGATCGTGAGCGCCGCGCCCTGTGAGTCGAGATTGTTGATACTCCGACCGCCCGCGTGTGTCTGGTCGATGTCATGGGTCAGCCACGCGGAGTTGATCGTGTGCGAGCCATCAGGCGCCGTGATCCCGAGTGTTGGCGCAACGAGCGAGTTGTACAGGTTCAGGAACGGCACACCCGTAGTCGCCACATCGATGAGCGTCAACGGTGCCGAGGATTGTCGAACACGGGTGGCATCGAAGATGAATTTTGCTGCCAGGCGCTCTGAAGGTCGCCAGGCCAACTGAGCGCGAGCGGTCGTTGCCTCTTTGTCGCCGAGCTTGTCATCGTCCGTGAGTCGAGTCTCGTAGCCATCGCGTTGTGTCGTGACGGCGCTCCATCGTGTTGTAAGCTCTTCGTTGATCGGCAGATTGAGCGTGGCCCGGATCTCCTGACGATTCAGGCTGCCCAAGCTCACTGCGAGATCGCCGCCGAACGATGCATCAGGCTCTCGCGAGCTCAGGATCACAGCACCTCCGATGGTATTGCGTCCGAACATCGTGCCTTGAGGACCTCGCAGCACTTCGATCTGAGCGACATCGAGCAGATCCATGACGCCGCCGATCGAGCGTCCCAGATAGACACCGTCCAGGTACACAGCGACGCCGGGGTCAGAAAAAATGGCGAAATCATTCTGGCCGACGCCGCGAATGAAAATGGTCGCGTTGTAGGCAGCACCACTTAACGGAGCAGCGCTGTCGAACTGCATATTGGGGACGAATTGTGCGAGTGCATCGATTGAGCGCACCGAGCGCATATCGAGTGCGTCACCGCTCAGAGCGGTGACGGCCACGGGAGTGTTTTGAAGATCCTCCGCCCGCCTTCGTGCGGTGACGATGATTTCCTCGAGTTCGAGCATTCCAGTGGCGCCATATCCTCGCGAGAACCGTGCGCGAGCTTCCTTCCCGAACCGGTCTATATTTTCGGGTGTACTGGTGAGAGGCGAGGAGGAGGGAGTTGCCGCACTCGAGCTGTGGCGTTCTCGAATGACAACAATGTTGGGATTTAACAGTTCATATTCGAGCGGGGTGTTGGCGAGCAGTCGTTCGAGCGCAGTTGCGACGCTGAATGACCCGACCAATTCAGGCGCTCGAATACCGCGCGCGGCTTCCGAATAGAAGACGATCTGCAGTCCAGCGGTTTCCGCCAGACGACTTAATGCATCGTCGACAGGCTGTGCAGCGAGATCGAGCTGCAGCGTCGCAGCCGATGCATCACTCGAGCTCTGCGCCGCGAGTGCCACGCCTGTGAGCGATGCACACAGCAACAGCGACACAACATTGGCCACCGATCCCATCAACTGCGATCCCCGGTCAAATCTGGCTCTTCGGCCATTAGTCACTGATAAACATCGAGACCCGTTGGGGTGTGCGCAGCGGATGAGTGCTCAACGCGCAACTTTCGTCCGAACGCCGTACCCCGTTTTGACGCGCCGGCCATCATACTCTTCAAGGATCGGGCGGATTCCCGAAAGTGAAGTCGTAGTGTTGAAACCCTCACGCCAGCAGAGTGTCGCAGCGAGCACTTGCGAGCAGTACCACGCGGAACTGCATCGCTTCCTCATGCGCCGTCTGCACAGCGCTCAGCAAGCGCAGGATCTGGCGCAGGAAGCCTATCTGCGATTGCTGCGAGTGGAACACTCAGAGCTGATCCGTCAGCCGCGCGCATATCTGTACCGAATAGCCTTGAATCTGGTCACCGAGTTTCGCCTGCGTGCGCGTCGCGATCCCGTGACCTATGACTCCGAGGCGCTGGCGGAAATCGCTGAAAAGATAGGCGATGAGCCCTCCGACGAGGGCGAGCGTGCGGCCGACGCGGAACAGATCGAACTGCTTCTCGAGCAGTTGCCGCCGTTGTATCGAGCCATCTTTGTGCTGCGCAAGCGCGATGGACTTTCCTATCCAGAGATTGCGCAACAGCTCGGGATTTCCGTGCACACCGTCAAGAAATATCTCGCGCGCGCCGTGGCCAGATGCCGGCACGCGCGCTGGTCGGAATAGGTCGAGCAATATCGTGGTCGCATCAACGCACATCACTACTGACGAGCGCATTGCCGAAGAGGCTGCGAATTGGCTGATCAGCCTTGAAGAGGGCGAGGCCGATGCATCCAGCTTCGCCGCATGGCTTGAGGTTTCGCCGCGGCATGTCGAGGAGTTCCTGCTGTGCTCCGCTGTCTGGCGCGCTGCCAATGGGCTGGACGAGGCAGGCCGGATCGATGTCGGGAATCTTGTGGCACAGGCTCGCGCCAATGTCTCCAGGCTTGATGACGATTCAGTCACGCGCTCCCGTTCCGTGAAAGTGCCTCCTCGGGTTCGGAGGGTTCTGCTCAGTCCCCTGAGTGCGGTGGCTGCGTTGCTTGCCGTCGTTGCGGTGTTGTTCATCGGTCTTCACGACGATGCGCAACGGTACGGAACAGGTGTCGGCGAGCAGCGTACGGTCAAGCTGGCAGATGGCTCCATCGTGACGCTCAATACGCGCTCTGAGATCAGGGTGAGTCTTGAGAAAAACCAGCGCGCGGTGGAGCTCGTCAGCGGCGAAGCATTGTTCGAGGTCGCTCACGACACTCGACGCCCATTCCGTGTGTTCTCCGGCGCGGCAGTGGTCCAGGCAGTCGGCACACAATTCAATGTGCATCGAACTGAGAGCGACACCACCGTCGCGGTGTTGCAGGGCATCGTCGAAATGACGCCGCTTTCGTCGGTGCATCACGACGGCGTGGCGAGTACGGCCGCAATCAATCCGCCTGAGCGAGTGATTGCGGGTGAGCAAGCGCAGATGTCCGCGCAAGGCATGTTGCTGCAGCACGCGGCGGCGGAGATCGACCGAGTCGTCGCCTGGCGTGAACGCAGGCTCATTTTCCGCAATGAGTCGCTCGGCGCCATCGTCGCCGAATTTAACCGCTACAACGAAACGCAGATGCTGATCGAAGGTACTGCGACTTCGGCTCGGCTCGTTACTGCTGTGTTCGATGCGGACAACCCAGGCGCGCTGATCGCATTTCTTGAACGCGATCCGCAGCTCTCGGTGCAACCGCGTGGCGATGCAATCGTGATCCGCGGGCCCTGATTCGGTATCAAGCTGCGTCGATATCGGCGCGGTTCGCTTCGATGCAATTAAAAGAGGAGCAGCCAACCTGCTCCCATTCAAAGGGGAGTTGTCATGTCAGATCTAGTGTCCCGCCAACGGTCATTGCGTGCCGCCACATCCGTGGCGTCGCGTAGTTGTTATCTCGTCATCGCACTAAGCTCGGTGATGGCAACTTCGTCGTCAGTTGCCGCCGAGAGCAGTTCGGCGCTCGAAGAAATCGTGGTCACGGCCCGCAAGCGAGTTGAATCGCTGCAGGAGACGCCGATTGCGATCTCTGCGTTCACAGCAGATTCGCTCGAACGGCAGCAGATCGAAACCACTGCAGATCTCGATCAGGTTTCTCCCAATCTGCAGTTCGCGAGCTATGGTCCGCTGACAGGCAACAACTCTGCTGCGCAGGTCTACATCCGCGGAATCGGACAGAGCGATGGTTCCTCCGGCGTGGATCCAGGCGTGGGTTTGTATATCGATGACGTCTACATGGGTCGCTCAGTGGGCGGCGTCATGGAGTTCAGAGACATTTCAAACGTGCAGGTGCTGCGCGGTCCGCAGGGAACGCTGTTCGGTCGCAACACGATTGGCGGAGCGGTGTTGCTCACCACTACGTTGCCGGGCGATACCTTCGGCGGAACCGCGCGCGTGGGCGTTGGCGATGACAATCTGCGCGAAGGTTTTGCTGCGTTGGACCTGCCGGTCTCTGAGACCCTGGGCATTCGCATTTCCGGTGGAATGCGCCAACGAGACGGCTACGTGACCCGCATCGTCGACGGGCTCGACCTCGGTAACGAGGACACAAAAACATTTCAGACGACACTGCGTTGGAAACCGAGTGACGCATTCACGGCGACCGTGCGCGGCGATTACACCAATTCCGATGAACACGGCTCGCCCTTCGTTTATGTGACCATGAATGGCAAGCAGGCATTCCCAGCAGCGACGAGCCGTGGGGCAGGCTGCCCTGGTGCGACATTCCCACCTCCGTCGGTTCCTCAGAACGTCGTCGATACACGCTGTGCGAACGATGCCACCTGGAATCTCGGGCACTTCACCAATGGAGGTACGGCCAAAGCCAGCAGTACGTTGGATAACTGGGGCGCCTCCGCTGTGCTGGAGTGGACCGTCAGCCCGAATCTGACGCTGAAATCGATCTCAGCCTATCGCGAGTTGGAATGGCAAGGCA
>JBJMWN010000026.1:0-8676 GCA_045810085.1 Povalibacter sp.
TCACAACCGGTCTGCAAGTACGGTTGGCCGATCGGCCGTGCGAGGACCGATATCGCAGTGGGCGCACACGTTCACATCCACAATGTGGTGACTCGATTGTCGGGCCTCGATGAGTACCGCTACGACGCGAACGAGCTAAAAGCCCATGTGCCACAGCCCAGTGCCGCAACGTTCATGGGTTACCGACGCGCCAACGGCAAGGTCGGCACACGCAATGAAATCTGGATTCTCTGCACCGTGGGCTGCGTTGCACGCACCGCCGAGCGCATCGCGCGGATGGCGAACCAGAAATTTTCAGGTCGCGTGGATGGCATTCACGCATTCACGCATCAGTTCGGATGCTCGCAGCTGGGCGGCGATCTCGATCGCACACGCAAATTGATCGCTGCGCTTGCATGTCATCCAAACGCGGCGGGTGTGCTGATTCTCGGTCTCGGTTGCGAATCGAATCAGCTCAACAAATTGCTGGCAGATATTCCCGAGGGCGAGCGCGGTCACATTCGCGCGTTCTCCGCACAGGCGATCACGGATGAAACCGAAGAAGGTCTGCGCGCGGTCGAGGAACTCGTTCAGATCGCCGAACAGACGAAACGTCAGCCCTGTCCATTGAGCGAGCTCGCGATCGGACTCAAGTGCGGCGGCTCGGATGGATTCAGCGGCATCTCTGCCAATCCATTGGTGGGTCGCATTGCAGACCGCATCACTGCGGTGGGCGGAACTGCGATTCTGACGGAAATTCCCGAAGTCTTCGGTGCAGAGCGCCTGCTTATGCAGCGAGCAGCGAACGAACAAGTCTTCAACGGCATCGTAAGCGTGGTGAACGACTTCAAGGATTATTTCATCCGCAACGACCAGCCCGTCAGCGAAAATCCGTCGCCCGGTAACATCGCTGGAGGCATCACAACGCTCGAAGAGAAATCACTGGGCGCCGTGCAAAAAGGCGGGCATGCCACAGTGACGCAGGTCGTCCGCTATGCAGAGCGCGCTGATCGTTCCGGACTCACATTGCTCGAAGCTCCTGGCAACGACGGCATCTCTTCGACTGCTCTGGTCGCCGCCGGCGCCACGATCGTGCTCTTCACCACGGGTCGCGGCACACCGCTCGGTTTCCCAGCACCCACATTGAAGATCAGCTCGAACTCCACGCTCGCACAGAACAAACCTCATTGGATCGACTTCGACGCAGGCCGCGTGCTCAATGGCGAAGATACGGAAGCGGTAACCGATGAGTTCCTGCAACTCATCATCGACACAGCTTCAGGTCAGCCAGCGAAAAACGAGATCAACGAAGAACGTGAAATCGCCATCTGGAAGGACGGCGTGACGCTGTAAGAGTGAGGAGAATCAGCCGCAAAAAAGCGCAAAAGGCACAAATAGAAAAAGCGGCGAAAGCTTCTCGGAACCAAGTTGCAGTCTTTTCCCTTCGACGTTTTGTGTTTTATGCGCCTTTTTGCGGCTGATACTTCTCAGTGCCTCAGCAACGCAGGCAGCCACAGCGACAGCTGCGGCACGAACACCACGATCAACAGCACCGCGAGCGCCGAGAAGTAGAACGGCCAGATCGTCTTCAGCGTTTCGGTCACGCTGATCTTGCCGATGGCCGTGCCGACGAACAGAACCGATCCCACCGGCGGTGTGATCAGGCCGATTCCGCCTTTCAGAATCAGAATCACGCCGAAGTGAATCGGATCGACGCCGATGGCTTTCGCGACCGGCAGGAAGATCGGCGTACAGATGATGATCAACGGCGCGAGATCCATGAACGTGCCGATGAGCAACAGCACGAAGACGAGCATCAGCAGCATCAGGTATTTGTTATCCGTGATGCCGGTGAGCGTCTCAACGGCCGCAGACGGAACCTGCAGATAAGCAAGCAGCCACCCGAACGATGCGGCCGCGCCGATCACGAACAGGATGAGTCCGGTTGTGCGCACCGCACCGAGACAGGTCTCGATAAAAATTCCCCAATTCAACTTGCGATACACAAGGCTCGTGATGAGCACGGCGTAACCCACGGCGATCGATGCGCTCTCAACTGCGGTGAAAATGCCGGCGCGAATGCCAACAAAGATCAGAGCCACGAGCAGCAATCCTGGCAGCGCAGAGACCAGACGTTTGAACACTTGCCCAAAACCGGGGAACGGTTCGACGGCATAGCCGCGACGTCGCGCAATGATCCAGGTGACCAGCAGCAACGTCGCAGTGAGCAGCAGTGCGGGAATGACACCAGCGGCAAACAGATCCGCAATCGAAATCGAACCGCCCGCCGAGGCCGAATAGAGAATCAGGTTGTGAGATGGCGGCACCAACAGCGCGACGAGTGCGGCAGTCATCGAAACGTTGACCGCAAAGTCACGATCGAACCCACGCTTGACCATCTGCGGAATCATCGTGCCGCCGATGGCGGAAACATCCGCGATGGCCGATCCCGAGACGCCACCGAACAGCAGTGAAGCGAGCACATTCACCTGTCCGAGCCCGCCACGCACGTGTCCCACCAATGAAGAGGCGAAGGAGATCAGACGTTCAGAAATGCCCCCTCGCATCATCAGTTCACCCGCGAAGATGAAAAGCGGGATTGCGATCAGCGACGCAGCATTCGCACCTGCAACGGTTTGCTGTACGACGATGATCGAAGGCAAATCCAGATAAAGCACTGTGACCAGCGAAGCAGTGATGAGCGCAAAGCCCACCGGCACGCCGACGAACAACATCAGGATGAGTACACCGAACAAAATCGCGACGGGCACTTCTTATTCTCCTGCAGGTTCGATGGTGGGCGGACTTACGATCTGCTCGAGTGAAAAGAGCGCGATCAACACACCCCCCAGACACATGGGCGCAAACACCATGCCTTGTGGCAGTGGCGCACCGGCCATCGGATAGTCCCACGCATCAATCAGCATCTCGCCGCCCCACACCGCGAACATCACGCCGATGCTCGCTGCGACAAGCCGCGCGAAAGTGCGAAGGATCTTCTGCTTCGATAGGGAAACGTGTTCGACGACGATGAAGAAGCCGAAATGTCGATTGGCCCGAACGCCCGCCGCAGCACCGAACATCATCGCCGTGCTCATCAGCAATAGCGCTACCGGCTCAGTCCAGCTGGGCGAACGGTTCATGACGTAGCGAGCGAACACTTGCCACGCTTCAACCGCAGCCATACCGACTAACGCGGCGCCAGCAAGCGCCAATGACGCGCTCGCAACCCGGCCGAGAACCGCTTCACGCGGTTTTGCTATGTTGTTCATGCTTGCCCCGAAACCAATGAATCAAGCCAGCGCGCGAATATCCTCGTAGAGTTTTTCGAGCCCGCTGTGCTTCAGATAAGAATCCACCACGGGTCGCGCGATGCGATGGAAAGCGTCGCGATCCACATCGTTGGCCTTCACTCCTGCTGCCAAAACGATGCCGCGAGATTCCGCTTCCATCTTGTCCCAGAGATCACGCATGTACGTGACCGACTCGCGCGCGGTCGCCTTCACCCGCTCGCGATCCTCTGGAGAGAGTGCATCGAACGTACGTTTCGACATCAGCAGCACTTCGGGCGAATACGAATGTTCCGAATGCGACCAATAGCGTGCGACCTCAAACTGCCGACTCGTGTGAAACGTTCGCCAATTATTTTCCGCACCTTCGATCAGGTGCGTTTGCATGGCTGAATACACCTCGCCATACGGCAACGGTGTGGGGTTTGCGCCGAGTGCTCGCGCCAGCTCAATGAAAATGTCCGAAGGTGGCACGCGGATCTTCAATCCATGCAGATCCGCCGGTTCAACGACCGGTCGGCGCACGTTGTAGAACGAGCGTGAGCCTGCGTCGTAGATCGCAAGTCCGATCAGATCGCGCTGCTCGAAGCCTTTGAGCACCGCTTGCCCGACCGCGCCGTCGGCAGCACGACGCATATGCGCCACGGAGTCGAACACATAGGGAAGCGCAAACATTCGCGTCAGTGGGAACGCATTGTTGAGCGAAGCGAAATTTACCCGTGTGATATCGAGGGCGCCGAACCGCGTGAGATCCACAGTGTCGCCTTCACGCCCGAGCTGACCTGCGTGATACACGCGAATGTTCAGACGTCCCTGCGTTTCTTCTTCGAGCTTGCGGCCCATCCAGCGCACGGCTTCAACGGTCGGATAGTGATCGACGTGCACATCTGCAGCCGTCATCAATCCCTGTCGTGCGGCCCAGGACGGTGTTGCGCAGGCGAGGCCAGCGGCGCCGGCACCTAAAACAAGTTTGCGTCGGGTCAGCATGATCACTTCCCCGGCACGTAGTTCAGCGCCGGAACCGTGCGCAGAAGTATTTCGCCGTACTGAGCGAACGTGACGCGCGAGCTTTGGCCCACGCGAATGTCGTGCACGCCAGTGATCAATCCTGTTGAGAGGTAGTGGCCCGCGCGCAATGGACGACCGCGCGATGCAGCTTTGTTCAAAGCGAATGCGAATGCACTGAGTGGCGTTTCAGGTATTGCGATCGGACCTCGGCCCACCGACTTTCCTTCAATGAAGGTTTCGGCTTCGAGATCGCGATGTACGCGCCAGTCCGGAATCTCTGCGCCGACGATCACGCCCCAGTTGTTGCCAAAGTCGGAGATAACTGCACCGGGCCCGAGATCGTTCAACGTCGCAAGCGGACTGCCTGCCATCTCGACGCCGATGTGAACGCTGCGCACGAGCGCCGCTGCAGACTCGGGCGTCCAATCGGTTTTGTCGGCGGGCGCGTCCGCATCGACATAGATTCCGATCTCCGCTTCCACGGCCGCGAGACCGCCCTGAAACACGGGACACACCGCGACCTCTCCGGATCGCACGACTTGCACATTGGGACCGAAGACGGGTCCGATCAGCCGCTCTTCATCATATTGCGTACGCCATTGCGGCCCGATGCGAGCGATTTTCCAACCGCGAATCTGATCAGGCCAAGTCTCGAGCGCAGCTTCCTGTACGCGATACGCGAACTGCAGATCGATTGGAATCTGGCCGCCCGGATAGTCCGGGATGGATCGGCCGGCGAGCCGCGCCTGAACGAATCGAGCAGCGATATTCTCCGGAGTCATCGAGCCGCTTCCCCCAATCCCAACGCACTTTTAATTACGTGGGGCTGTATATAGGAAACCGGTGTCATTTACAATGAAGCCATGGCTCGATCACACACAGCTCACGGGGGAATACTCATGCAAATCAAGGGTTATCGGCGGTTCGCGCGAGTGCTGACCGCGATTGTGGCGCTAACCGCGGTCACAAGCACTGCGACCGCTTCATCCGCTCCCCAAATCGCCTTCCCTGGCGCGCTCGGTTGGGCCGCGCAAACAGCTGGTGGTCGCGGCGGCAAGATCATTCGCGTCACGACTTTGGCCGCGGACGGTCCCGGTTCTTTCGTCGAAGCGATCGCGACGAAAGGCCCGCGCATCGTGGTGTTCGAAGTCGGCGGCATCATCGATCTGCAGCAGCACGAACTTAAGATCAGCGAACCTTATCTGACCATTGCCGGGCAGACGGCTCCTTCGCCCGGCATCACGCTGATCAAGACTGGCATCGATGTTGTGACGCACGATGTGATCCTGCAGCACATCAAGATCCGCACTGGCACGGCCGGCGCGCCGAAGCGGCAAGGTTGGGAGCCCGATGCCTTCTCGACCATCAACGCTTACAACGTCATCGTCGATCACTGCTCTCTCACATGGGCGATCGATGAAAACCTTTCTGCTTCAGGTCCGCGCTTTCAGGGGAAGACACCGGATGACTGGCGCAAAGCGGTGTCGCACGACATCACCTTCAGCAACAACTTGATTGCCGAAGGCCTCGCGCACGCGACGCACTCGAAAGGTGAGCATTCGAAAGGCTCGCTGATTCATGACAACGTGAACAACATCCTGATCATCGGCAATCTGTACGCACACAACTACGAGCGCAATCCACTATTCAAAGGTGGCGTGCGCGGCATGGTGATCAACAATCTCATCTACGATCCAGGTCAGCGAGCGGTTCACTACAACCTGATTCCTGAAGAGTGGTTCGGCCACGCGTACGAGCACGGTCAGCTCACGTTGATCGGCAACGTGATGCGAGCCGGTCCGTCGACACCCAAGGACGTGGCGCTTTTCATGATCGGCGGTTCGGGCGATGTCGAGCTCTATGAAGAAGACAACATTGCAGTGGATCGCATCGGCAACGCACTGCCAAAGACCGGCCGCTACACCACCTCGAATGCGCAGATCCTGCAGATGAGCAAGCCAGCACTGCCGTTCGGCGTGAAACTACTTTCTGCGAGCGAGGTGCAAGATGCGGTCATCGCGAACGCCGGCGCCCGGCCCTGGGATCGCGACAAAGTCGACAGTCGCATTGTTGCGGACACCATCGAAGGCCGCGGCGAGATCATCGACAGCGAAGAACAAGTGGGTGGCTATCCGGTGCAGAAGGAAACGCGCCAGGCATTCATTGAGAGAGATTGGGATCTCGCGACGATGACATCGAAGGTCGCACCGAATACCAGAAACACGCCGCGCTAAAGAGAGCTGAGGTGACTTCAGTCGGACGAAAGATGTTCGACTGAAGTCGAACCCACAGCTACAGAACCGCGCTGCTCACTGGCGGAGGCAATTCTCCTCGTGGGTTCGGCTTTAGCCCGAAAGCTCAATAGGTGCCACGCTGAATGTACGGCACACGAGCGAACAACTTGCGCTCCTCACCTCGAGGATCGTTTTGCAACTCCGAGTTCGCATCGAACACCATGGTCGAGCGCGTCGCGAGTTCATACGGGCGCCACTGTGGAATGCCTGGATGATTCGGATTCCTGGTGCGGGCAAAGGCGAGAAAGGCCTCACTCATCTGATCGGCAGTCTTCTGAGCTTCCGGCGAATTTCCTGTCAGCGACTCAGGCTGCTCGATGTTGTCGAACACGAGTGGAATATCCATCGTATGCATCGCGCCGTATCGGCCGCCTTCGAGTGGCGATCGATAATTCATCTGATATGCGAATACGGGTGAGCCTTGAGCAGCTCGCAATTCCGCCTCGATGATTGCACCGCGCCAGGACCGACCTGCCGTCGTCGCTGCGAAGAACACTTCCGTCGGCGAATAGTGCGAATACAGGCGTCGGTATTCGGCAATCACCGTGTCCGGATCGATGTCCACATGCAGGTCAGCGAGCATGCGTTCGGGTAAAGCCTCCCATGTCAGCTCATGAACTCCCGGCTCGTTGCCCAGAAACGCGCGAGTTTCATCGCGTGTGTTGCCGATGATCATCGGAATATTCGCCGACTGCGGCGGCGCGTCTGGATAGAACGGGTGCCGCGGTAAGACCACCTCATCGAGCACCGGTCCGAAATAAAGCGAGCGACCGACGAGTGTGGCATCGGGCGCTTTGGTGGCAGCGACCAAGTCATCGACGCTGACTTTCTGAATGTGCGCGAGATCGTTGGGATTGATCTTCAGTGCTTCTAAATAGTTCTTCGCGCGCAAGGTGGCGCTGCGGGGACCTGACGCGGTGATCTGCTGACCACTCATCGTTGCCGCTCGATGAAACAAGCCACGTGCGAGTGGCATCGCCATGAGCGTCGCAATCTTCGCGCCGCCACCCGACTGGCCGAATACCATGATCCGGTCCGGATCGCCGCCAAATTCTAAAGCGTGTTCACGAACCCACGTGAGCGCTTGCACCAGATCGAGAATGCCTGCGTTGCCCGAACTCTGATATTCACGTCCGCCGATGCGACCGAGATAGAGATGCCCAAAGGCGTTCAGTCGATGGTTCACGGTGACGACGACGACATCGCCGCGATTGCACAGACGAGTGCCGTCGTACAGCGGACTCGATCCCGAGCCCGAGCTGAACTCACCGCCGTGGATATAGAACATGACGGGACGCTTGTGTTCATCACGCAATCCGGGCGTCCATACATTCAACACCAGGCAGTCTTCGCTCGTCTTCTCTTTGATCCCGGGTTGCGGACAGGCAGCACCATATTCAAAGCAGTCGCGCGTTCCGCTCCATGCCACTGCAGGCGCAGGAGGCAGGAAGCGGCGCGTCGACGTGTCTGCCCCATACGAGATGCCTTTGAAGACATTGACGCCTTGCGTGAATCTGCCGCGAACTTTACCTGTCCGCGTGGATGCTACGACGGAGCGCGAACTTGCTGCATGCAACGGAAGAGCTAACGAACTGGCGAGCGCGATGGCTGACAACGTCAGCGAGTCTTTCAGCAGTTCACGACGTGTAAAGCCGGCGTTCTCTTTGCGTTCACTCATCATCAGTCTCGACTCAAGATGCCCTGGCTCAGCAGCCACTCGTGGCAGCGATCGATCCAACGATCGCTCGTCGTTGTGTTGTTCATACCGAAGCCGTGTCCACCCGCGGGATACACCATGAGCTGTGCGGGAATGTTGTGAGCGTGGAGCGCCTCGAAAAACCGGAGGCTGTTTGCGACAGGCACTGACGGATCAGAAGCCGCGTGGACAAGAAACGGTGGCGGAGTTGCGACAGTGACGGCAAGTTCGTTCGAGTACTTCCTGATCAGTTCGGGCGACGGCGTGTCTCCTAACAGCATGTTGCGCGAACCTGCATGGGCGATGTCCTGGCTCATGCTGATCACCGGATACACCAGCATCAGAAAATCAGGCCGCAGATTCGCGCCTCTCCACTCAGGCAGCACGGGCTCGTTGAAGTGAGTGGCCA
>JBJMWN010000027.1:0-12847 GCA_045810085.1 Povalibacter sp.
CAATGTCGGGATGAATGGAGTATCGATCGATCAATTCACGGGTTCAGTGACGAACGGAACGCTCGCCGGCGCTTTCAACTTTCAAGGTGAGTCGTACGCCTTCACTCTTTCGATGGATCCTCAATATCTTCAGCCTCTGACTTTTCAGGATCTCGCAGGCGTTTATAGAAACACCACGCTGTCCTCCGGAGCAGAGGAAGTGAGGAGCACGCTAGTCGTGGCGAACGATGGCACCGTGACCGGCTCCAGCATCGATGGATGCATCTACAACGGGAAGGTCAGCATTCCAGATCCGGCGCGGCATTTGTTCCGCATTCACCTGCGGATCGATAGCTGTTCCCCAACGTCATCGCTGGAACGCAATGGCGAGTATGACGGTCTGGGAACGCTCAGGCCCCAGATCATAATTTTCGACACTGGGTCCGCTCCGATCACATCGGCTGCCATCCCGCTTACACAGACAACGACCGATAACCAGATTCTTTTCTACAGTCTGATCGGAGAGGTCTGGCTCGGGACGGCCGCAGTGATGAAGCCGTAAAGCCGGGTGGATCTGACTTAGGCGAACGAATGCATGTCGCGAATAGGCCCGACTTGCGCCAGAGAATCTGTCTTCATCAAGTGCTCCGCTCGACCAGCGCCACGATGGCTTTGTGATCGCTGATGCCATCGAGCACGTTGACGTTCGTGATCTGATATTCGGGCGTCGAGAAGACCGTATCGACGGCCAGCTCCAGCGCTCCGGCACGGTGAAAGCGCGAATCGATCGTCGTTGTGATGCTACCGGGCAGATGATCAGTCAGGTGCAGCTCGTTCCTGAATTTGGCGAACATGTCCCTTCCGCGCGGCGCGTTGAAATCGCCGCAGAGGACATAGTCTTCGTAGTGGGATAGCGCCTGCTTCAGGCGGATGAAGTCTGCCTTCTGCGCATCACTGATCTGTCCTTCCGCTGACCAGGTGAAGTGCGTCGTGATGAACCGGTAAGGCTTGCCACGATGCTCGAGCTCTGAGACCACGAGCACCTGGCGTGCATCGTCAGGTTCGCGGAGCACTCGGATGTTCGAGTCCGCTGAGTAGTAGTGGATCGCTCGATGCCGCACCGGCACTCGTGACATCAGCGCGACTCCCCAATTCCGTTGGACGTTTGGCGAAGTCTGATCCTCGAGTCTCGCCATCACGGCATAGTTCACTTCATAACCGTTGATTGAGGCCAACTCTGGGCAGTCGGTTTCGAGCGCTTCTTGCAGGCAGAGAATGTCTGGCTGGTGCGCAGCGATCACAGAACGAACGCGATCCAGATGACGATCAGCTTCCATATTCAATGTCAGTAGCTTCAGAGACATGCAGTGCTCGGGAATGACTCGGCGGTTCAAATCGACGAGTCAAAATATCACGCGCACTTTCGGATCGAGGTTTCGAATCGGGTGCGAGCAAGTGTCCCCGAGAAGAGGGCGGAGTTTCAGCACGGGCAGAGCGAGTGCTGGCCGAAGATAAAAGGGTGAGCCCGACTACTCACCCTTCAGCCAGATCAAATTACGTCGGCAGCGACTTGCCTGCTTGCTCGGCGACGATGTGCTCGGCATACCAGTCTGGCCAATCATCGTGTTGCTGCTCGGGCGTTCGCTTTTCGTGTTCTCCATGCGCAGTGGCAGCGCGTCGGAGTGCCGCGGCGAGTTCTGAAGATGAAGTGAAAGTCGTGTTGGTGGCATCCACGCGGCCTGGCAATCGAGATGTGACTTCCTGAAGCAACCAGGCGTTGCCATCGGGATCACTGAATGATGCGAAAGACCCATAGCTACGTCGGCCGGGCGCGGGGCCGGGGGTCGGTGGTTTGCCCGGAGCAGCACGATGGAACACTTCACTCACCTCGATGCCGCGATCGACGAGTTCTGCGCGGGCTACCAGAATGTCCGAGACGATCAGATAAAGGCCCTTCGCTGATCCCGGAGCCGCGGACGTGACGCCAATGCCGAAGTGGATCGAGCACGGTGAACCGGGCGGCGTGAACTGCACCACACGAAACTCGCTGCCAACTACGAAGTCCGCATCGAGCCTCCAACCCAGATCGCCATAGAAACGCTTGGCGCGATCAACGTCCGAGACAGACAGGACGACGACCTCGAGTTTCATTTCGAGGGTTCCGACGCGGGGAATTTGCGTGCTGCTCATGAGGAACTCCTGCATTTGGGCGATTGGAGTGGGCACTGGCATCAGAGCAGAAATGCGAACCCGCAGCGACTACGCGATGGGTACTAGGAGCGATCGGCAGGAAGGGAAATCGAGCGGCCTGGGCGCTCACCGAAAGAGAACCAGAAACTTTTGCAGCCAGGATGTCGCATTGACGCTGGCCCGTTCGTCGTATGAGAGTCACGCCCCCTAAATCATCATCGAAGACTCTTATGAAGATCACAGTGGAAACGCTCGTCAACGCCAACCTGAACAAGGTCTGGGAGACCTGGAACACTCCTGAGGACATCAAGCAGTGGAATACCGCGAGTGACGACTGGCATACCACCAGCAGCACTGTCGACCTGCGTGAAGGCGGCAAGTTTGTGTCGCGCATGGAGGCGAAGGACGGGAGCATGGGCTTCGACTTCGGGGCCACCTACACGCGCATCGTGCCCATGCAAGTCATCGAATTCCGGATGGGAGATGACCGCGAAGTGACGGTTAACTTCCAGGAGCGTGACGGCTCGGTGCTGGTTACCGAGACGTTCGACGCAGAAACGGTGCACCCACCTGAATTCCAGAAGCAGGGCTGGCAAGCCATCCTGAACAACTTCGGTCGGTACGTCGAAGCCAAGCGCTAGGTTTGCTGCAAATCCCCGGTACTTGCCGGGTCGGGACACGCGCTCTGGACCGGGATGTTCTCCTGACCTTTCGCGGGATCTGGTGCCAAGGGGTGTCCGGAAACCTTTGGCATTCACCTGAAGGCGTGAGACGACGTGCTCGAAGTCACGGCCCATCGCAAAGCTTGTTTCAATCGTGTCGGCGGGTGACTAAACTGCCGCCCTTCTTAAAAGGGCGCCGTCGACCGTACGGACAGCCGTTGCATGAAACCCATCAGAAAACCCGTCGGGTGGGCCCCTGAGTGCAACCTTACAGGCTGCTGCTGTGTCATAGGTCGAATGCTCCCAAGGGAATACAGCGTGACCACAAAAATCAAAACCGCCGGCCGCATGGGCGTGGCGGTTGTCCTGGCCTTTTCGTTACTCAATTTGAGCGCATGTAGCAAAGGTGCGAGCAAAACGCCGGACCAGGCTGCAGTAGCTCCACTCCTGGTCACCGCTGAAGATCTGATAACGGTAGGCAACAGTGCGCTGGCGTCCGGGCCATCCATCACTGGATCAGTTGAAGCTGAACGACGTGCCGATCTACGTGCGGAAGTGTCCGCAGTCGTCGTGGCGGTGCTGAAGGAAAACGGCGATCCCGTCCGTCGCGGTGATCTGCTGGTTCGACTCGACCAGACCGCCATTCGAGACAGTCTCACTGCAGCGGAGGCTTCGGCGCGCGCCGCCACTCAAGCCTACGAACAGGCGGAGCGTCAGTACCAGCGCATGCTCAAGCTGCGCGATACGGGCATGATCGCCACGCAACAACTCGAAGATACCGAGATTCAGCGCAATAGCGCGCAGAGCGACCGCGAAGCGGCGCGTACGCGTCAAGTGACCGCACGCCAGATGCTGGAGCGCACCGAAGTCCGCGCACCGTTCGACGGCATCGTTAGTGATCGCAAGGTTTCCGCAGGCGACACCGCTGCAGTGGGCAAGGAGCTCATGAAGGTCATCGATCCAAGCAGCATGCGCTTCGAAGGCCGCATCTCCGCTGACAGCATCGGCGAGGTCAATGCGGGTCAACACGTCAACTTCCGCATTCATGGCTTTGCTGAGACCGAGTTCGTCGGCACGGTGACTCGTGTCAATCCAGCGGCAAATGCTTCAACCCGTCAGGTCGAGGTGCTGGTGCGCTTCGATGATCCCAAAAAGAAGCCCGGTGTGGCCGGGTTGTATGCGGAAGGTCATGTCGAAACGCGCAGTAACAACACGCTCACGGTTCCGACGGCTTCTGTCGTGCACGAAGGCGACGAGACCTTTGCGTGGCGCGTAAAAGACGGAACCTTGAAGAAGGTCAAGCTCGACCTCGGCGTGCGTGATGCACGCAGCGGTCAGTACGCCGTGAAGAATGGTCTGGTCGAAGGCGACACCGTGCTGCGTTTTCCGGGCACGACGCTCAAGGATGGGCAGCCCGCGCAGCTCGCGGGTGAGCCGCATCAGGCGACCATGACAGCGGAGAAGTAAGCCATGTTCCTCTCCGATTTCAGTATCAAGCAACCGGTGACCACGGTTGCGATGATCATCGTGCTGATGTGCCTGGGCCTGCTGGCGCTGAAAAATCTGCGCGTCAACCAGATCCCAGACGTCCAACAACCGTTGATGGTCGTCAATTTCCCGTATCCCGGTGCATCGCCCGAAACGGTGGAGCGCGAGATCATCAATCGCGTCGAGAAAGCACTGCAGAGCATTCCGCAGGTCTACGAGATTCGCTCGACCGCTTCTGAAAGCAATGGGCGCATTCTGATCATCTTCGATTTCAAGAAGGACATGTCTGCGGCGGGCGATGAGATCCGCAACGCTATTGCCTCGGTTCGCTACAAGTTGCCTATCGAGATGCGTGAGCCGGTGCTCTATCGCATCGATCCCTCTTCGCAGCCGATCATGGAACTGGCGCTTTCTTCGAATCGGCAGAGTCACGCGGAGATCTCGCGTCTCGCCGAAGACGTACTCGCAGATCGTTTGCGTGGGATCGACGGTGTCGCAGTGGTGGAGGTCGAGGGCTCGCTGCAGCGTGAGCTTTCGGTCCTGCTGCATGCGGAAAAGCTGCGCGAGTTCAACGTGTCCGTCAGCGATGTGGTCAACGCCCTGCGAGCGCAGAACACGACTGCACCCGTCGGTCGCGTAAAGGGAAGCGTCGACGAGCAGAACATCCGGCTGGTTGGTCGAATCGAATCGCCCGCTGAATTCAACGATGTGGTCGTCAAGCGGCAGGGCAATGAAATCGTGCGGCTGGGTCAGCTCGCCACCGTTGAGGATGGCGTCGCGGAGCCCACGAGCTACAGCTTGCGCAATGCTCACCCGAACGTCGGCTTGTCGATCATCCGCTCGCGCGAGGCGAGCACCGTGAGCGTCGCCGAGCACGTTCGCAAGGAATTGGTGGAGATCAACAAGACATTGCCTGAAGGCACCAAGCTCGAAGTCACCATGGACGGTGGCGAAGATGCCTCGAGTTCCTTGCACAACGTCATCGAGGCTCTGATCTTCGGCGCAGTGCTGACGATTTTCGTCGTGTACGCATTCTTGAATTCATGGCGTTCGACTTTGATCACGAGTCTGTCGCTGCCCACCTCGGCTATCGCAGCGTTCATCGCTGTGTGGCTGTGCGGCTTTACGCTGAACTTCATGACACTGCTTGGGCTTTCACTCGCGATCGGCGTGCTGATCGACGATGCGATCGTCGTGCGCGAGAACATCGTTCGTCATATGGAGCGCGGTGCCGATCGCGTAACCGCAGCGCGCAGCGGCACTGCGGAGATCGGCGTCGCCGTGACCGCAACGACCATGTCTATCGTCGCCGTATTCGTGCCGGTAGCCTTCATGGGCGGTGGCGCCGGCGAGTGGTTCCGGCCGTTCGCGGTGACCGTGGTGGCATCGGTGCTGGTCAGCCTGCTCATTTCCTTCACGCTCGATCCGATGCTCTCGGCGTACTGGGGCGATCCACCCAACTACGCGCACAGCGAGCGCCGCGGTTTCGGAAAATATCTGCAGCGCTTCAATCGGTGGTTCGACCATCAGGCAGATCGCTACGGCAGGGTCATTGCCTGGGCTTTGCATCATCGCAGATGGATGGCGGGCTTCGCGGTGGCTGCCCTCGTGGGGGCAATAGCGCTCCAGGCTACTGTCGGTGGCAGCGAATTCCTGCCGAAGTCGGACTACGGCACGATCGCGATCGAGGTACGCACACCTTCGAGTGCCAGCCTCGAATACGCCCGCGGCAAGGTCGAGAAAGCGGCGGAGCTTGCCCGTTCGATCCCGGAAACCAAAGCCACTAATTCACGCGCGACGCCGAGCGGTGGACGCGTCTATGTGGATCTTGGCAAGAAGCATGAACGTTCTCGCTCTGCGTTCGAAATTGCAGCCGAGCTGCGAGTGCTGCTGAAGCGACTCGTCGGCGCCGAATATGTGGTGCTCGATGATCTGAACAATGGCGCGCAGAAGCCCGTGCAGATTCAGTTCTATGGTGAAGACTCACGTCGGCTGATGGAGATCACGAACGACTTCATGGACAAGGTGCGCAGCATCCCCGGTGCGGTGGACGTGGGTCTGTCCGAGCAGGAACCCAAAGATGAATTGCGCATCGAGCTCGATCGCGGGCTCGCGAACCAGCTGGGCATCTCGATGAATGATGCGGCTCAAGCGCTGCGTGTCGCGTTTGCCGGTGTGGAAGTGGGCGACTGGGTGGACCCCGTCGGCGAATCACGCGATGTCTCGGTGCGCCTGCGTCCAGAAGATCGAGTCACTGCCAGCAACATCGAACATCTTCCGGTGTCCGTTGCAGGAACGGACATGATGGTGCCGCTGGAACAGATCGCCACGATCACGCTCGACAAAGGACCTGCGCAGATTCAGCACCTGGGTGGCAAGCGCACAGTCACGGTGTCGGCAAACGTTGAAGGTCGCGCCGCGGGCGAAGTCACCGCGGATGCGATGAAGATCGCAAACGCCATCCAATTTCCTCAAGGCTACGGTCTGTCGCTCGGCGGTGCATCGCGTGATCAGGCCGAAGTATTCAGCGAGATGCTCACCGCGCTCTTCATGGGCATCGGCGTCATGTACCTGGTACTGGTGATGCAGTTCGGCTCGTTTACCGCGCCGATACCGGTGATGATCTCGCTGCCGCTGTCGCTGATTGGTGTGGTGCTGGGTCTGCTCGCCACAGGTGGCACGCTGAATCTCATGAGTCTCATCGGCGTCATCATGCTCATGGGCCTCGTTGCGAAGAACGCGATCCTGCTACTGGATTGCGCGCGTAAGGAGGAAGCGCAGGGTGTCGATCGCGAAGAAGCATTGATGCACGCCGGCCGTGTGCGTCTGCGTCCGATTCTCATGACCACGTTCGCGCTCATCGCGGGCATGATGCCGGTGGCCATCGCCCTCGGCGAAGGCGGTGAGTTCTATCGCCCGATGGCGGTGGCCATCATTGGCGGCACGTTGACATCGACGTTCCTCACGCTGCTGGTGATTCCGAGCTTCTACGACAGCATCGAGATCAATTGGGAGCGGGCGAAGCTGAATTTCCATGCGCGGGCCGAGCTGAGCAATCCCGTGTGGGCATTCGTCGCGACCTTCGGTGAAGTGTTGCTGACACTCACGTTCGTGCGATTCCTGTATCGCGTGCTGCGATGGATCCCCAACATGCGACCCACCGAACATCCGGTCGAGCGTGCAGTACGCCTCGTAGGCTTCGAAGCTCCAGCGGGATTTGATCCTCGCCCCGTGCCATGGCAGCGTCCTCGCGGCACGCTGACGCTTGCGATGAGCAACTGAGTCAATCCTGGAGCTGAGATGTCCGGCCTTTTGGCCGGACATCTTTCGTTCGACTGAAGTCGAACCCACAGCAAGAAAGAAACCGAGTGGTCCCTCCGCCTGTGGGTCCGGCTTTAGCCGGACGTCTTCCCTTCGACTGAAGTCGAACCCACAGTTAAGTGACTCACCCCAGCGCCAGCTAGTCTTGGTTCGCGAAATTCACGATCACTTTGCTACGGCGGTAACGAGCTTTTTCGTTACTCGAAGAGGGTTTGATCGAGACGACATACGATGAGCCTGTGCCCGGGGCGAAAGTTGCACCTTCGACATTTGCGATCTTCCATGGGGTGCGCAGATCGAAGTGTGTTGATTCCGATGCGAGATGGTCGAGCTCGAGGGTCAACGCTCGATCCTTGAATCGGGTGCTGACGATCTTCATGCCTGTACTCGGGGCTCCGATGATGGGAGGTGTGATGACGGGAACGATGGCAACGCCTCCGCTGTAGCTGATCTGCAGCAGAGCATCGCCGTGCGGCACATCAATATCCAAATGTGCGTGAGTGTCCTGTGCGTGCTCCACCGTGCTTGCCTGGAGTTCGCGGTTCTCGATGCGTGCGGTGCGCACCTTCGCTCCCAGTGGCAGCTCCGGATCGAATGACAGAGTGACCGGGTCTCCTTCGTTCTTTACACCCAGCGTTATTGCTTCCGCGGAACGAGTCATCTCGAGACTGACATCGGATCCAGCCACGCGGATGTGGCGTAAGGAAATACTGTTCCAGCTGGCCGGCAGATGTGGAGCGAACGCAATGTGACGTTTCGCGCCATCCACACGCAATCCGAGTAAGCCTTGTGTCGTTGCCGTGAGGAAGGATGCAGAAGACCAGGTTTGTTCTGGAACCGATTCGACTTCCTCATGATAGAAATCACCGGCCAGCGTCTCATGCATGTGTCCGAGCGAGTCGAGTGAGCTCCAGGAGACGAGTGCGTTCCAGATCGGGAATGCGGTTGCAGGGCGGTGCTCGGCCCAGAATGCCGTGACGACCGTGGAAGTCGCGAGTGCCCAGACGCTGCCGCTTGCGTAGAGATTCGGATCGTACGTGGGATCGGTCTCTGCTTTGCCGCGTGTTCCCCAGTTGGTTTGAAAATCCGAGCCGGCGATCGCATCGAGCACAGTGTTGCGTTGCTCTGCGGAAAACAGGGATTGTTCGATGGCGCCCATCGGTCGAATGTCTCTGTCCATCACCGGTGCGCCCGCGCGCGTATGACCACTGATCCAGAAATGGCGGCTCTCGTCCCAGTATCGAGCGTTCACACTGGCACGTGCACGCTTGCTCTCATCGAGAGCTGAACTGGCCGCAGATTTCTGTCCGCTGGCGGTTGCGAGCGTTGCGAACGACTCAGCCGCGGCAACCCAGCTCAGCGAGAGACTCAACTCATCCGCGAGTGGGTCTTGTTCGTTGAAGCCTTGCTTGTCGCTGGGAATACGAGGCAATCCGTCTTTCGAATCGAGCAGTGTGCGGCAATATCGATACGCAGACTGGATGGCGTTCCAGTGCTTCTTCACGAACGCGACGTCGCCCGTGATCGAGTAGTACTCGGCAACGGCGTTGAGGAAATCGAAACTCAAATCCACGTGAACGAACATGTAGGGATACTTTTCCCACGGCAATGCGCCTGCGCTTTGTGACAGTTCATGCCAGATCATCCCCGTCTTGGGATCCTGAAATTTAAGAATGAACTCGAGCTCTTCGCGTGCACGCTCATAACGGCCCTCCGCCAGTAGCGCGTGCATGGCAACCATTCCGTCGCCCGCGAAGAACCATGCGTATTGGGGGCGGCGTGCTTTGCGAGAGGGACCATAGCCCGCAACCTGACCGCATCCGAGGTCGGGGTTACAGACCCACGCTTGCTCGAGCGCGACCTGCGACCAGGCGAGTGCACGATTCACTTCCGCGTCCGGTGTCTCTATCTTCAATCCCGCACTCAGGACTTCGTTGTAGTGATCGATGGCTGACTCTTCGAGCGCGATTCGATTCCGCAACAGCTCCTTTGCAAGGCCTGCGACATCTTCTCCCGACGAGGTTCCAGAGAACGCGACTTGCGCCACGTGATCAGTACTGGCGCGAACCGTGAATGCAATCTGGCGCGAAGCACCCAGTTGTCTTGTGGCATTCGGGATCTCATCGTGCGCAACGATGTCTGGCGATGCCACCACGGCTGTGTATCGATGCAGAGGCTCGGTCAATAGATAGCCAGAAATCGCTGGGCTCCACGCTGCTTCCTGACCACCGATGCCCGCAGGCCACATCAGATTCAGGACCGGTGTGAAGCGCACGATGATATCGACGGGGCGTGCACCATCGACTTCGTAAGTTACAACTGCACTCGCTGCGTCGATCGGTACGAACAGTTTTTCTCGCACGATGAAGTCGGGTCCCACATAGGTTCGCGTTACGGCGAACGGCGTGTACTCGATGCGGCGAAGCACGTTGTGGCCTTCGATCTCAGTGGTGGCGTGCTGCTGAAGGAATGAGACGTTGTAGGACTCGGTGACTTGCACAGGGTAGGTCCACACTTCAAGCCCATTTTCGGAATAGCCGAAGACCGCAGCCCGGCGCCCATGGACCGCGATGAATCTTGATTGCGTGGAATCAGTGCTCCAGTTCAGCGGGTCAGGGTTGCGTGCTGGCTGTTCCTGCGCGTCAGCCGCGCTTGTGACCGCGGGTTCGAGCGCTGCAAACAACAGCAGCATCGAAATGCCGACAGTGTGGCTGAGTGCCTTCGTTAACCACGCTCTGACAGCTGCACTCATTGATCGGGGCCCCTGAAGAGTCGTCGTGTCATTTCGTGCCGTAAAGACGATCGCCAGCGTCGCCCAGTCCAGGTCGAATGTAGCCGTGATCATCGAGTTCCTGGTCGATCGCAGCCGTCCAGATACGCACATCAGGATGAGCTTTGTGGACGCGCGCCAGTCCAACCGGGGTCGAAAGCAGGCATACGAAGCGAATATCAGTTGCGCCCGATCGCTTCAGGTGATCGAGCGCGGCCACCGCGGAATTCCCGGTGGCTAGCATCGGATCAATAGTGATCACCAGGCGATCGGCGAGATCCAGCGGAGCCTTGAAGTAGTACTCGACGCTGTCGAGCGAGTTCGGATCGCGATACAAACCAATGTGCGCGACTCTTGCCGAGGGTACGAGATCGAGCATTCCATCGAGCATGCCCATGCCCGCTCGCAAAATGGGCGCAAATACGAGCTTCTTGCCTGAGATCGTCTGCGACTGTATGGCGGCAAGCGGCGTCTCGATCGTCACCGGGTCGAGTGGAAGATCGCGCGTGACCTCGTAGCAAAGAAGCGTGGCCACTTCACGCAGCAATTGGCGAAACCCCTGGGTACTTCGCGTTTTGTCGCGCAGCAAAGTGAGTTTGTGCTGCACCAGCGGATGCTCGACGACTTCCACTGCATTCATCGAAGTGCCTTCAGGTTAGGCAGCGAGATCGAACAGGGTGCGAATACATGAAACACGTGTTCACGAAAGACCGAACCCGGCAGCGCAGCCGACAGTTCCCGTTCGGGAATTTACCTGAAGATTAGCGGACGGAAGAGTTGGTGTGATCGATCCTGCCGCTTCATTGGATCGGGTTGGAGGCGAGCAGTCCGCCGGGCTCGCCGAGGTGCTGTTCTGATTTAGAGGATTCTTTTCGTCATCACTGGAGTTTCGTCTTCCGCGATTTTTTCAGAACCTTCATGAGGGCATTGATATCGTGTTCATTGCCCCCTTCGACGATGAACACGTCTTCTGCTTTTTGTACGACACGCGTGGGCGCTGCTGCGTCTGCGTACTTCTTCACGAGCAGTTGACGATAAGCAGTGGCGAATTCTTCGGCTTGTGCTTTGTCGTCCCAGGATGTTGCGAGCAGCATGAGCGTTGCATCAGAGTTCTTGTCTTTGAAGATCGCGTAACGATCGCCATCCCATCCCGCGGAAGCTGCTTCGGCGAGGTCACCGAGCCCTTGCTCCTTGAAGATGACGCGCAACTGGAATTCTCCTAGCACGTCTGTCACGAGAGGCTGCCAATTCTTGAGCGCCGCCGCACGTTCCAGCCCGGGAAAACTGATGATGGAGGGCGCTTCTCCCGCACGCCATTTCTCCGGATGAAGAATCTGTTCAGTGGACTGTGGTGGGCGATCTCCATAGAGCTTCTCGACTTCGCTCCAGCCCTGTTCCTGAACCGCAAACACAAATGCGAGGCCTTTCAGATACACGCCGATCATCGACTCCATGATGAAAGAAGGAATGCCGTCCGAGGCGGTCATTGCCTCTTCGAGGCTGCCGCCCATGAGTTCTGATACTTGCGGCAGCTTCATCATCGCCTTGATCTTTTCCATATCCATCTGGCTCTGCATCAGGACTGCAGGTGCCATCATTTCCCGCGTCGGCTGTTTGTGGGCCATCTGCTGAAAGATCCACAGGCTCATGATGTAGGTGGCCTCACCTTCGACCACCGCCTGACGCGCGGTCATCTGATCGGAGTCCAGCGCGGGACCTCCTTCAGGCTTGATGGGCAGGTACTTGTCTAGTCCGAAATACTGGTCCTGCAATCCATGATAGAGCTCATGCGAGTACAGCATGTTCAACATAGGCTCAGGCATGTTCTGCATGAGCACATAGAATTTCTGGACTTTGGGATCGTAGTAGGCAGCAGCCTGCGAGCTCATCACGCCTTTGGCAGTCGCGCGGAAGTCCGTCATCGATCCGCGATACAAGCCGAGTCGTTTGACCACGGCGCCATAGTTCTTGTTGAGGATCTCGGGCATCACCTCATCGATCCGCTCATCCATGTACTTTGCGAACTGCTCCTGCGATTGCAGTTCCGCCGGAACGGCGCTTTTGAAGCTCAGACCCCGCAGTTCGGCGACCTCTTGCTGAAGCCTGAGTACAGTTGCCGCCAGGTCGGGCTTCGACGCGGGTTCGGGTGCCGGCGATTCGGCTGCGCGACATTCGAACGATAGAGCCAGAAAAACAAACGCGAGACTCTGCGCGGCGCTGTTTATGTTCATTGCACTTCCTGTTCAGAACCTGAGCTCGGCACTCATGGTAGCGGAAGCCAAAGACGGCAGGTGCGGGAAGTGTTCTAGCGAAGACGTTCAGTGCGCCGACTCATTGCATGTTGGATCAATGAACTGCTCTCATCGCGGACCGCAAAGAGCTCTAGAATGGGAATGCTCGCGAGAACAGCATTTTCTAACGACAACTATCAGCAGGA
>JBJMWN010000028.1:0-5374 GCA_045810085.1 Povalibacter sp.
TTGTATACCCGCGCCTGATCTGAGAGAGCCTGCTCACCGCATTTGGCGACAGCTCTTAATCGACCTGCTCTCCCCTTACGCGCCTAAAAGATGATGTGCCCCCATGTCGGTCGAGATGGGACTTCGATCGTCCTTCGTGCCTGGCGCATTCGCCAGCTATCACTTACGAAAAAGTTTGCGCGGCTTCCGAGATTTCATACGCGTACAATCGCGCGCCTTATGTCTGCCACCTCCCAAAGTACTGTCGCACCCAATCCCGGGTTCTGGCGAATCGTCGCGCAGGCGCTGCGAGGCGAACAGTACGACTACACCTCGCATTCGCTGAATCGTGCAGTGCTGTTGCTTGCTGTGCCCATGGTCCTTGAAATGATCATGGAATCGCTCTTCGCGATCGTGGATGTGTTCTGGGTCTCGCGGTTGGGCAGAGATGCAATTGCTGTAATTGGCCTGACCGAATCGGTGATGTCGCTGATCTACGCGGTTGCGATTGGCATTTCCTTCGCTGCCACTGCAATCGTCGCCCGGCGTATCGGTGAGCAGGATCCGGAGCGGGCGGCACAAGCTGCAGGTCAGATCATCGTTCTGGGAGTCACCGTCGCAGCGGCCATGGGAATGGTCCTCGGCTTTTTTGCAGACGACGTGCTGCGGCTGATGGGCGCTGAATCATCGATCATCGAGCTCGGCACGCACTACACACGCATCATGCTCGGCGGCAATATGACCGTCTTCATGATCTTTCTGATCAATGCTGTCTTCCGCGGCGCGGGTGATGCGGTCCTTGCGATGCGAACGCTATGGCTCGCGAACGCGTTGAACATTCTGCTAGGCCCCTGCTTTATTTTCGGTTGGGGACCTTTTCCTGAACTCGGTGTCACCGGAGCTGCTGTTGCGACGAACATCGGTCGCGGCACCGGCGTGCTCTATCAGCTCTGGCATCTGTCTGGTTCTCACAGCCGGATACGGGTTCGCTTGCGACACCTGCGGCCGCTCTTGAGCGATCTGCGAATCATCATCAGCACGGCGGGTAATGGTGTTGCACAACTGTTCATCAGCACGACCAGCTGGGTCGGGCTTTTCAAGATTCTCGCAACGTTCGGCAGTGCGGCGCTCGCGGGTTATACGATCGCCATCCGCATCGTGATCTTCGCGCTGATGCCTGCATGGGGATTGTCCAACGCAGGTGCCACGCTCGTGGGTCAGAATCTGGGCGCGAACAAACCGGATCGCGCTGAGCAGTCGGTGAGAATAGCGACGAAGTTCAATGTGCTGTTCCTTGGAATCGTCGGTGCGGTGTTCGTGATCCTGGCGACTCCGTTGGTGAGCCTTTTCACCACTGACCCCGAAGTACTCGAGCACGGCGCACGCGCGTTGTGGATCGTGAGCCTCGCGTTCCCGCTGTATGCGGCAGGCATGTGCATGGAAGCGGCTTTCAATGGCGCCGGAGATACCTGGACGCCGACTCGGCTTAATTTTTTCTGCTTCTGGCTGGGTCAGGTGCCGCTCGCGTGGCTTCTGGCGCATGTGTTCAAGCTGGGCCCGATCGGCGTATTCATCGCGGTACCGATTTCATTCTCAGTACTCGCATTGTGGAGCGCAGCGCTGTTCAAACTCGGAAAATGGAAAGAGAAGAAGGTTTAGGCGAGTAAGCCTCTTCGCTTCGCCTCACCTCATTCGAGTCTGAACTCCACTTTGACTCGCATCGTTTGACGAGCATCGTCCGCAGCCAGTGTGAGCGGTGTGTATTGCCATTTTCGGACCGCAGCGAGCGCGGGCCGCTCGAACATGCGTTTACTGCTTGCGTTCACCTTTGCATCGGCGACAGCACCGGATTTGTCGACCGACAACGTCAGATCGACCCACCCATTCATACCTCGCATGCGTGCCTCATCCGGATACTCCGGTTGCACGACTTTCACGAGCTTCGGGTCCGCTGGCGCGAGTGGCTGTTCGATGCTTTCAGGTGCAGGTGCCACTGGGACTTGAGCTGGCGCGCTCTCAGCGAGGGATGTATTCAGCGATACATCTGCGAGTGCTGGCTCTTCGGTTATTGGCGTTGGCTCTGTGGAGATCGGCGGTCTTGACTCAGGTACTGGTTCGGCCGTGATCGTCGGAGCGCTCGCAGAGGATTCCGCTCTGGAGTTATTCGCCGGCGTCGTTGACGAGTGCATCTGCACGTCCGCAGCTTTGGCGGTT
The DNA here is from genome assembly GCA_045810085.1 of Povalibacter sp. Taxonomy (GTDB): domain Bacteria; phylum Pseudomonadota; class Gammaproteobacteria; order Steroidobacterales; family Steroidobacteraceae; genus Steroidobacter. The sequence continues at coordinate 2,194 of JBJMWN010000028.1, forward strand.
GAGCTCATGCGGACAGGCTCGGGTTTGCGCTGGGCAGGCTGCTCAGCGGCTGCGACGGGGGGTGGCGCACTCAGCAGTTCGAGTTGATGTGTCTGTACCCGACGCAATTCGCTGTCGAGAATCGCAAGACGGCGCTCGTCGTTGCTGATGCGGCGAAGTCGTTCGAGCGCGATGCCTGCCTCTGCGAGCCGCCCTTCCACGATCAGGCCTTTTACGTTTTCGGTCATACGAACTGCGATCGCATGCATACCTTCGGCCGCTGTCGTGTTTGCAGGGTCCAACGCGAGCACGGTTGTGAAGTAGTGAAGTGCGCTGATGTCCGCCGGCTCCACATCGTGACCCGCATTCATTGCGAGTTGTGCAGACTTCAAATTCGTCTCGACGATTCTCGACAGATCGACACCAGGCCGGGGCGAGTACGCACTCCACCAGCCGAGTGCAGCGATCGCAGCGATTGCCACAGCCACCCACATCCACATTGCAGGATTGCCATTCCTGATTTGGCTCACTGTGACAGGTGCGCGCATCGGCTCCGGAATGACAATTGGATCAGGCGTTATCGCCGGCGTGGGTGTGACTTGCGTCAGCTGCGGTTTGGGAGGACGCACACGCGTCACCGCCGTGATGATGGATTCGCGTGGCGCAGATGCGTGCGGCTCTTGCGGCGGCGTCTCTGAAGGAGTCGCCTCACGCAGCATCGTCTCGTTCCGAGTGCGCGATTGGTGCGATCGATATTCGGCGGCAGCGGAGCGCAGCACCAGTCGCGCCAGTGAAGGGGTGACCGGCTTCAGCATGAAGCGCTCCACCACTGCGGAGGACAGCAAGCCGATCAGCGCGTGGTCATCGCCTTTGGTCCCGACGGCGATCGTGATCGTTGCAGGATCGTGCACATGCATCTGTGTACTGAGTCGACCCAATGCAGCCTGACTCAACGCTTGATCGGTCACGAGGATTGCGCATTCCCCGTGACTTGCAAGAGCGATCGCTTCTTCGAGCGTCGCAGCCACCATCACGGCGTGGTCCTGGCCGGCCGCTGTTTGAATCGCTTGCGCCAGCGCTTGATCCGTCGACAGAACCACGACGGGAACGCCGCGCGTGGCGGGTGCGGGCATTGCTGCCTTTGGAACGCGAACTGCCAGCTGAGGACGAATGGGGGTCTGCAACTCTGCCGTGTTCATGTATTCGCGCTCCAGAGGCAGCCAATGCGGCTCAGCTTGAGGACTCGCGAACGTTAGTCAGCGGCAGGGTTCTGCGAAATTGGACTGAAGGCGTAATGCGGAACAACTTGTTTACGCACGTGCTGCGCATGCACAGCGATTCTTTTCAGTGATCGCGTATCCAGTCTTCAACGTAAGTGTGGAGCTGCGGGAAGAACTCAAGAAAGTCTGCGGTGAGTTCCTCCTCTGCCTCGAGCAACTGCGGAATGCTTTCCTCCAGTGCAAAGGGCTTCCGCCAGCGTCCGGACAGATAGGTCGAGATACGTCGCAATGCTCGCTCCACGCCGTCGATCTCTCGATACGAACCTAACGAGTCGTACCGGATAATTCTATTCAACGTCATGTCTGCGCCTTCAGGCAACGCAAGGTTCGACGCGCGAGCTTCCGAATAAAAAGCCGTTGTGAACTGGGTGAGCGGCTCATCGGAAAACCGAGACCAGTACTTCGCGAGCAGATAGTCGTAGAACACATCCATGAGCACGCCGCTGAAGCGTCGGTATTGCTCGTTCACGCGAGTGCGACTGCGTCGAACGATGTCGTGACTGTCCGTAAACGCATCGATCGCTTTGTGACAGGCTGCGCCGCGTTGAAACACAGCGCTCATTGCGAGGCGCTCATCGCCACGCACGAGATCGGCCAGGAGATTGCCCAACCGAAACTCGATTTCAGATGTCGATAGAAAAGTGTGCGCCAGCCAGTTCATTGGCTGATGGTGCCAGAAACAGGCCAAGCACTGGCCGAGGATTCGCCACAAACCTCGTCGTTGTGGGTTCGACTTCAGTCGAACTTCTTACACGCTTTCCCAGTACTGTTCGATTTTCTTCCGCATCGCAGCGTCTGGCAGTCGGCCGCGAGCTGCGAGTTGGTTGTCACGCAGATGAGTGAGCTTCGTGGTGCCTGGAATCACCGCCGTGATGGCCGGATGCGAGACGTTGTACTTGAGCAGTAGCTGAGGCCAGCTGGTGACATCGATGTCCGATGCCCAGGGTGGCAACGGCTTTCCCGAAACCTTCGACAACAGACTGCCGCGGCGACCGCCGAGCGGTACGTTGCCGAGTACAGCGACACCTTTGTCTTTCGCGAGTGGCAGGATCTCATCGCCAGCACCGCGGTTCTCGATGGAATAGTCGACCTGGATAAAATCCAGAGGCAGCGTCTTCAACGCATTGAGCATCTGTGGATACTGTTCATCGGTCGAGGTCGTGACGCCGATGTAGCGAATCTTGCCGGCCTGCTTCCATTCCTTCATCAAAGGAAAAAGCTGATCGATGCCATTGAAGTTATGGACCTGCAGCAGGTCGATGCGCTGGGTCTGCAAGCGGGCGAATGCTTCTTCGAGCTCGCCATGACCGGGTTTCGGCTCGCCGCGAGCGGTGGTCTTGGTGGCAATGAACAGTTGATCGCGATTTCCGAGTTCGGCGACGAGCTTCCCGATGACCACCTCCGCTTCACCGTACCCACGTGCCGTATCCACCACACGCGCGCCGAGCTTCGGAAAATTCTGAAGCACCTCTTTGCGAGCTGCGACTTCTTCGGGTTCAGTGACGCTGAAAGCATTCGTTCCCAGGCCGATCACGGGCAGCCGCTCACCCGTCGATGGGATCGCCTTCGTGATCAACGGCAGACTCGACACATCCTCTGCGGCAAAGAGTTCACGCCCCATCAAGCCCAGCCCTATTCCAAGACTGACCGTATGCTTCACGACCGAGCGCCGGCTGAGCATCGCGTGCATGGCTGTTTTCATGAAGATCTCCGTGAACGGCTCGACTGGGACGAGAGAGGATGGCAGACACCCCACCTCTCGGAAAGCATTCAGTAGTGGCCTGTAACAACGGGTTGTCAGGCCCGCGTATTCGGCACATGGATGTGCCCGCCGCTCGCCAAGTGGCGAGCGAGGAGCCAAAGTCACGCCTTTTGACCCGAGCAAAGACGATCGTGACAGGATGTCCGAATCGTCGCTCCTA
>JBJMWN010000029.1:0-11479 GCA_045810085.1 Povalibacter sp.
GTCGCGTGCGTGATGCCATTGCCTGAATCGCCCGTGATCAGATAGACATTGCGGCTGCCGGGTTCGCGTCCGAGGTTTGCGATCGCATCCATGGGCTCCATCACTTCTCCGGACCAGCGCCACTGGACTGCGCCCGCCGCACTGAAGTGTTGCCGTGTCCATTGCTCGAGATGGGTAAAGGGCTCCTCGCCACGCGGGCCTTCACCGGTTTTGTGATCTTCGCCGCCGACGATCAGCACGTCGTAGTCAGCATCGCGCGGAGTCAGACGCACATAGTGATAGGGATCGAGATCGTCCCACAGCAACCTGTGCGGCAGAGCGCCTTTGCGCACCAATGCGCCGATCGCATAGGTCTGATACGGATACTGACGCAGGTGCATTCCGAGGCGTTCGTTGAAGGGCGTGTTGGTAGCGACGACGACTGCGCCTGCTGAGACCGTGCCGCCGCCTTCGGTTCGTACAGTCACACCATCGGCCGCTTCTTCGATCGCGGTCGCGCGTGTTCCACAGAAGATCGGTGCCGTGCGGGGCAACGTTTGCGCGAGTCCGACAATGTATTTGAGCGGATGGAATTGTGCCTGGCGCGGAAAACGCAGTGCCGGACCAAACTCCTCAAGCTCCCCGGGCGCGCTCGACAGCAACTCACAGACGGCACCCGCACGACGCGCGGCTCCATGTTCCTGTCGCAAGGTTCCGAGCGGATCAGGCGCACACGAAACCAGGAATCCATCCAGACGCTCGAAATCGCATTGAATGTTCGAGTGCAGAATGATCGATTCGATCAGATCAATCGCATGGCCGAAGCTGTCCGCGATCTGTCGCGCGCCGTCCTCGCCAAAACTTTTCTCGAGCATCGAGTAGCGGTCGTCCGGTATCGCGATATGTGCGGTACTGCGGCTGGTCTCACCTGCAGTCAGGTCGATCGCCTCGAGAACAGCCACGCTGAGGCCTGCATCAGCGAGCAGGCGCGCGGAGGTGAGCCCTGCAATCCCGGCGCCGATGACGCAGACGTCTGCCGACACCTTGTCCCGTAATGGCGGACAGCCGGGGACCTGCACGCCTTCGTGCCAGAAAGCGGTGGAGCGGATCGGAGTGCTGCTCATGATAAATCCTGAAGTTCAGGCAGAGGCCGTGGTCACACGCGAAGCCGCGCGTGCTCTCGGTCGATGCTTCAAGGTGTCGATCAGTTCCAGCAGAGTGGGTATGACGGCAAGCACGAGCGCCGGGACCAGCACAGCGGCAATCATGCGCGGCGGCAATGGCTCGCGTTTCAGCTGAACTGCCCAGGTTGCCTCGGTCAGCGCCTGAGGATTCAGCGCCGCGATGAAAGCCAGCGAGGTCCAGGGCAGCACTTCCATATATGCGTGCACCTGCTGTTCGAAAGCGGAAATCTCGCGGCGCGGGTTCGTATATGCAATGTCAGCAAACGCCAGAACACTGTGGGCCAGGATCAGGATTCCCATGCCGATGAGCACTGAGGTCGTGATCTCGAGAAAGACAGCAGCGATCACGGCCACCCCGATGAGCAGAACCTGGGCCACGTGGAGCGCCGACTCGGGTGCTCCGGCGGTCGTCGCGATGCTAGTGCGACGATGGCACCAAAGATCAGCCATGCCCGCGAGCAGCCATAGCGGATAAACGATCCACGCGAGGATTCCAAGAAGAACTGCTTTCACATCGCTCATCCAGATCAATGCATCCTCAGGCGTCAGCTGTTCAATCAATGTCTATCGGATCCGACGGTTCCGCTGAGAGAGTCCGATGGAGGGCCGCACGTCATACGAACCAGGCCGGGATGGATTAAGCAACAGGGCGTCGGGTTAAAATGCCGACGTGAAAAAACTGCAAGACGCTGCGCGCCCAAAAGAGCAACGGTGCTCCGCAGGCGGGTGATGCGATGAGCAGGTCCGATGCTCGAATGGCAACAAGGGTGCTGGCGATGCGAACTATCGCTCTGCGTTTCTCGGCGGATCGTGGCAACCTGCGCCACGTGCATACGGCAATCCATCACAAGCCCTTCACACTCATAACGGCCGTGAGCGCTGCTCTCGCAGCTGCGGAACATGAGGGCGCGTGTGTCACAGCGAGTCCGTGGCTGATCCTGATCACTCGCATCCAGGATCGGCACTGATGAATGGCTGGCAGAAAATGCGTCGCTCCGTGCGTGGCAAGCTCATGGGCATCGTGCTCCTGAGTACCGCGATCGCCCTGCTGGTCGCGGGGCTTGCCATGTTGGCTCACGACCTGACCGTGTATCGCCAATCGTGGGCAGCCGATCTGGCCAGTGAGGCGGGCATTCTGGCGTTATCTACCGCGCCGGCGCTCGCGTTCGACGATCGTGCTACCGCCGAGCGCAATCTGCGAGCACTGCAGGCACGCGATAACGTGCAGGCAGCAGCCGTGTACACGCCCAACGGCCGGCCTTACGCGACCTACACGCGAACGGGTGAGATTGCTCCGCCTTACGAACTGCCAGCATCGCTCATCGGCACACAGATTGCGGGTGAGCGCGTCGAAGTCGCGCAGCGGATCGTGCAGAACGGAGAATGGCTCGGCACGATCTATCTGCGCGCAAAGTACGATGTGACCAGTCGCGTGCACGCCTACGTGGGAATCTTCGCGCTCGTCACTGTCGTGAGCATGGTGGCAGCGCTCCTGCTTTCGGCAGCGTTGCAAAGAGTCGTCACCGTGCCGTTGGATGAAGTGGCCGATGTTGCGCGTGAGACGGTGCAACGTCGCGACTATTCGCTACGCGTTAAAAAAAGCACGGACGATGAAATCGGCATCGTCGTCGATGCATTCAACAACATGCTCGATGAAGTCCAATCGCAGACGCGGGCGCTCGAACAATCGAATGCAAACCTGCGCGCGGAAATCAATGTGCGCCAGCTGGCGGAAGCAGCGCTAGCACGCGCCAACACGCGCCTTGAAAGCACCATGGGCGCGGCAGAGATCGGTAGCTGGGTCTGGGACATTCCTCGGGATGAAGTCATCGCTGATGCAAATCTGGCTGCACTTTACGGTTTGAGGAGCGAGATCGAGTTGCATGGCGCGCCGGGAGTCTTGCTGCGCCAGGTTCACGTCGAAGACAGATCGAGAGTGGAAGCTGAGGTACAGGCAGCGTTGCAGTCCGGTGCGCTCGCTACCGAGTTCCGCATCGTTCAGCCCGACGGCGCGATTCGCTGGGTGATTGCGCGTGGCAAGACGCAGTTCGATGCGGATGGCGAAGCGATGCTGTTCGCCGGACTCGTAATCGACATTACGCCGCAGCGAATGGCGCAGCAGAGACTGCGAGAAAGTGAACAACTGTATCGGGCCATTGGTGAATCGATCGATCATGGCGTTTGGGTGTGCGATGCGCAGGGGCGCAACACGTACGTGAGTGATTCCTTCCTGAAGCTCACGGGTATGACGCAGCAGGAATGCTCCGACTTCGGTTGGGGCCGGCTCGTGCATCCCGATGAGGTCGACGCGATGCTTCACGATTGGCGCGAGTGCGTGCGAATCGGCACTTCGTGGTATCGCGAGCATCGAATCAAGGGCGTCGACGGCCTGTACCACCCGGTGCTTGCGCAAGGTGTTCCGATCCGCTCGGAGAGTGGCGAGATCTCAGGCTGGGCCGGTATCAACCTGGATATCAGCCGTATGAAGCGCACGGAAGACGCGCTGCGCGAAGCGGATCGTCGCAAAGATGAATTTCTCGCGACCCTCGCCCATGAGCTGCGAAATCCTCTCGCTCCCATTCTCAATGCCACGCGCGTGCTCGACGCGCCCAACGCGAGCGATCAGCAACGACAGTGGGGCCGAAGTGTCATCGCGCGGCAAGTGCAGCACATGGCACTGCTGCTGGACGATCTGCTCGACGTCTCGCGGATCACGCGCGGCCGTTTGCAGTTGAAGATCATCACCGTTGATCTGGCGAAATTGATCAGCTCGGCCGTTGAGACTGCGCGTCCGCTGGTCGATGCAAAGGCTCACTCGTTGAGCGTCGTGCTCCCACCGGATCCGATCGAGGTGCGCGTGGATCCGCTGCGTCTGTCGCAGGCTTTGGCGAATCTGCTCACGAATGCTGCCAAGTACACCGATCCCGGCGGTCGCATCACACTGGCTGTCGCATCGGGCACGGAGACGCTGGATGTTTCAGTGCAGGACAATGGCATCGGTCTTTCCGAAACCACACGGATTTTCGAAATGTTTTCGCAGGTCGAGACGGCACTGGAGCGCAGCCAGGGTGGGCTAGGCATCGGACTCGCGCTGGTGAAAGGACTCGTGGCAATGCATGGCGGAACAGTGGAGGCCGCAAGCCCCGGATTGGGGAAGGGCAGCACCTTCACGCTGCACTTGCCGAAATCAGTGGTGGTGACCCGGGAGTCCGCGCTGCCCTCTGAGCTTCCTGACGTCGAGGCGCATCGAACGCAATCGCAGTCGCGCTGCACTGTGCTCGTGGCAGATGACAATCGCGACGCTGCGGATTCTCTGGCGCTCGTGCTGAAAGTCGCTGGATACGAGGTGTACCTCGCCCATTCGGGAACGGAGGCATTGACGACCGCGGAACGCGAACGCCCCGAGGTCATGATTCTGGACATCGGCATGCCCGACATGAATGGTTACGAAGTCGCTCAGCGAATTCGTGAAACTCCCTGGGGACGAGAAGCGCTGCTGCTTGCAGTAACGGGCTGGGGTCAGAGCGAGGACAAGGAGCGCTCGCGCCGCGCCGGCTTCGACGAACATCTGACCAAGCCCGTGGACCTGGAGCGTCTGGCAAACAAATTGGAAGCATTCGTCGCGAGGCTCACCCGTGCCGGATGGAATTCCAGCGCCGCGTCGCGCGACGAAACGATCTGTTAGATACTGCAACCCTTCTCGCAGCAGATGCTCGCAACTGAGTGCGACGTCTGAGAGCGCGACCACACAACCTGTTCACTCAGGTGGCAGAAACGGGATCGGGATACTGAGATAGAGAATGAACGATAACGATCTGTTCCCACTGCTCGAAGATGCCTTGCGCACGCAAGTGGTTTCTCGCTGTCGACGTGCGTATCACCACGACATGAAGAATGGATTGCAAGGCATCTATGGAGGCGTGGACGCCCTCATCCGCGCGGCGCGTGCGGACAAGCCCATGGTCATTCCACTGGATCAGCTGGTGCAGTTCGTGCGCCAGGCGATCTCAAATCATGAAGCGGGTCTCGAAGGGGTGCTGAACCATATCGCGCCCGACGCGGAGCCCTCTGCAGAGATCAATCTGACGGAGCTGATGGTTGAGCTCGCGCGATTCCTGATCGCGGATGCGAGCCGACATTCGGTGAAGCTACGCTCGGAACTCTCGACACCCCTCGTTACGCAGGGAAATGCCGCGCGCCTGCGGCTTGCGTTCCTGGCACTGCTGACCGAAGCAATCGACTCCGTCGGCACCGGAGGTGAAATTTTCGTGCGAGGTGAAGCGAGTGAAACGCAGGTCACGATTGTAATCGCGGATACTCGTCCGCCAAGCGTCGATGCCGCCGATGTGTTCGCACTCGATCTCGGCTCGGACCGTTCGGGCGATCGGCTGGTGCTGCCCACGGTGAGATACATCGTCGCTTCGTCAGGCGGCAGTGTCGACTGCGTACATCTGCCGCAGTCAGGACGTGAAACGAGGATCCGGTTTCCTCGGGGTTAGCGGCGTATCGCGCGGCGTTCAGTTGATCGCGCAACGCTTCCCAGCTCGAGACGATGGAGGTGTTTGCCATCGATGAATGGCACACGTCGTGCGCAAGATCGGCATAGGGAATTTCTGTATAGCCGCGCTCACTGATCGCGACGAATCAGTGGAACCCCAGACTCGACTGCATAGGATCTCCTGCCCGCGCAATGACGCGACGAAAAATCCCGCACGTCATCGCTTGCGTGGATTCACACAACAACACTGATCAGGGATTGTCTTAGCATCGCGGGTTGGAAGGGCTGATATCTCAACGCGCACTGTGCCTTGAGACTGGAGCGTGCTTCTAACCCTTGAGTGGCGAGGTAGGACATGGATCCTCAGGCGATGGCGACGCGGCTATCGGTACTGGCAAGAGCGCTGCCGATGCGCATTCTGCTGGTGGACGACGACGAGCTCGAGCTGGAACTGCTGGCTGACCGCTTACGCGGCGCGGGTTTCGAAGTTGCGTGCGCCGAAAATGGTGAGCGCGCGCTGACGCTGCTGCGGGAGCGTTGGTATCCGGTGACGATTACGGATTGGCAGATGCCGGTGATGGATGGCATCAGCTTCACGGAAGCACTGCGGAGCAACGGCGATGCCGATGCGTACGTGATCATGCTGACCATGCATAGCGCAAACGTGGATTACGAGCGCGGCTATCTGGCGGGCGTCGATGACTACCTGGTCAAGAAGACGCCGGATGCAGAATTGTTCGCGCGCATTCACGCTGCCTTCAACACGCTGGCTCTGCGCCGAACGCTGAAAGATGCGCAGGTTTTGCTCGAGTCATCGAGCACCATCGATCCGCAATCAGGTGCACTTGCACCGAAAGAAATGCAACGCCGTCTGCATTCAGAAATCCGACGTGCACAACGCTATCGCCGCGAGCTGTCGGTGATCGTCGTTTCCGCGAGCGATGCGAAGAATGAATCGCCCGAGCTGAATGTGCTCCAGGATCTGGTTCGCACGTTGGAACGCTGTTTGCGCGCCGATGTGGACTGGATTGGTCGGCTCGATCAGGAACACGGCGCGGCCTTTGCAGTGGTGCTGCCGGAAGCAGCCGCTTCCGATCTGCCGCGTATCCGCGACCGAGTGCTCGGCGAATTGGCTCAGTACGCAGCACCCGCGCCCGCTCATGTCAGCCTGAGCAGCGGCGTCGCTTCTTTGACATCGCTGCTCGAGAAGGGAGTGCAGGCCGATGTCGCGAACATGCTGCGGACCGCAGCGGCAAAACTCGAAGCCGCATGAACATGAGGATGCCGCCGGAGGAGACGACGCAGATCATCCGCCTGGAAGATCATGTCGTACCCCGCGTGCTGATCGTCGATGATGATCCATTGATTGCGGAGCATCTGGGGTTACTGGTGCGCCAAGCAGGATTCGAAGTGCTTACGGTGAACAGTGGCGCCGCTGCATTGAAGACGTTGCAGCAGGAATTCGCGCCGATTGTCATCAGCGATCGCAACATGCCAGACATGGACGGTTTGACCTTATGTCGATCGATCCGCGCTCAGCATCTGGACAACTATGTGTACGTGATGTTGCTCACCGTCCAGGATTCCGAAGAGGACATCTTGAGTGGACTCGAAGCCGGGGCGGATGACTATCTCAGTAAGCGCAGCTCGCCTGCTCAACTCCTCGCGCGATTGCGAACTGCGCAACGCATCCTGACGCTGGAGCGTTCACTGCGCAGTGTCATCGCTCAGAAGAATCGCTTGGCGCTGACCGATCCACTCACGGGCGCGCACAACCGTCGCTATTTCAATCGTCACCTGAACCGCGAGATCCGCGCCGCCTGGCGTGCCGAATCGCACCTGTCGGTGCTCGCGCTCGATATCGACCATTTCAAGGGCGTGAACGATAAGCATGGCCACGGTGTTGGCGATGAAGTACTTAAGGAGTTCGCGCGGCGCATCACGCAAGCGCTGCCGAGACAAACTGACTGGCTCGCACGCCTGGGCGGGGAGGAATTTGCGGTTGTTCTGCCGCAGACCGATCTCGCGGGTGCCAAGAGAGTGGCCGAAAAACTGTGCTCTCTCGTGCGCGAGGCACCGCTAGCGACGAGCGCAGGCGACGTTCTTATCACCGTGAGCATCGGCGTCAGTGGTCTCGAAACGCTAGGCGGCGACGAGGGCGTCAGCGTCGATACACTGCTCGATCGTGCCGATGAATGTCTTTACGCGAGCAAGCAACAGGGACGCAATCGTGTGACGGTTGCAAGGATGCAGGCACCGTGAAGATGCACTCAGTTAGCCGGGATCCCAATGAGATCGTCCCGAACCGTTCGTCCGTTTCAAAATCGGCTGCTAATCCTGTTCTGTGGATGACGGGCGGTGCGGTGCTGGTGCTTGCGCTGGGCGCACTGTGGGTACTCGTCAGCGTGACCAGTCAGGTGACGGCCGTTCGGCGTTCTCATGCAATGGTCCAGTACACGCGGGAATTGCTCGAAGGCGTGCAAACCGTGATGTCCTCGTTGCAGGACGCGGAGACGGGTGAGCGCGGCTATGTGATCACGGGCCGCGAGGAATTTCTGGAACCCTACAATCGCGCTCGTGAAACCCTCGACACAGATCTGCGCAGCATCGATGCGTTGATCAGCGATCGGCAGGCGCAGGAGACGCTGGATCAGCTCACCAACCTGGCTCAGCAGCACGTCAGCTTCCTGGAGAACGTGATCGAACTGCGCCGCGCGGGCGATATCGATGGAGCAAGGGTTCTCATTCGACAACAGACGGGCAAGGAGTTGATGGATCGAGTCCGTGTGCTGGTTCAACAGCTGAAAGCGCGACAGCAGCAACTGCTGGCGGAGCGGCTCGGCGCTTTCGAGAAAGCCTCGGTCCGTTCCGAACAGATGGTGCAGTGGGCGTTGGGTTCGACCATCGTGCTCGTGCTGCTGGGCGGCGCCTTCCTCGGGCGCGACGTTTACCGACGGCTTGCAGCGGAGCAATCAGCGGCAGCGGCTGCGACGTTGCTGAGATCGACGCTCGACAGTATCAGTCAGGGCGTCGTCGTTTTTGATTCGCAACGTCGCGTGATTGCATGGAATCGCCGCTATCTGGAATTGCGAGGCATCGAGCCGGACGTCATGAGGGTCGGCCTTCCCGCAGAAGACATGTTCAAGGTTGCCAGTCCATTCACGCTCACTGTGGCCGGGGAGCAGCACGACAGCATCTCGGTCGCAAAAACCTTCGGCGATATGTCGCAGCCATTCGATGGGGAAGCGTCGACGCCGACCGGAGAGATGCTCGAAATCTGCGGTCGCCCGGTTACGACTGGCAATTACATCGTGACGGTCACTGATGTCACTGCACTCAAGAAGTCCGAGGCTGCGTACCGAGACCAGGCCACGCGTCTCAGCGCAATTCTCGACAACGCCGTCGATGCCGTGATCACGATCAATGAAAGCGGCAGCATCGAATCATGGAGCAAGAGTGCGGAGCGTCTGTTCGGATACACCGCAGAAGAAGTTCTACGCCGCAATGTCAGCATCTTGATGAGCCATCCTCATGCTCAGGGTCACGGTAGCCATCTGCGTCGATTCATCGAGACAGGCGAGAAGCGCATCATCGGCAATCGACGTGAAGTGCAGGGCCGTCACCGAGACGGGCGCGAGCTTCAGGTCGATGTCGGTATCAGCGAGCTGAAGCTCGGCTCACGACGCCTGTTCATCGCAATCGTCCGTGACATTTCCGAGCGGCTCGAAGTGGAGCGATTGAAGTCGGGCTTCGTCTCGACAGTCAGTCACGAACTGCGGACGCCGCTCACATCCATCTCAGGATCGCTCGGTTTGCTGGCAGGCGGCGTTGCGGGTCCGATGCCGCCGAAAGCCCAGCGCCTGCTCGACATCGCCAAGCTGAACAGCGAACGTCTGATCCTGCTGATCAACGATCTGCTCGATCTCGAGAAAGCCGAGTCGGGAAAGCTCGAGTTGTCGCCCGAACAGCATTCACTCAAAGACCTGGTGCAGCAAGCGATCGAGCTCAATCGCGGATTCGCGCAGACTCTGAGCGTGAACATTGAGCTGGTTGAGCACAGCGCAGTTGCGGATGTGCTGGTCGATCGCGATCGCCTGATACAAGTCGTCACGAATCTGCTGTCGAATGCTGCGAAGTTCTCGCCACCCGGCGGCACCGTCGAAGTATCGATTGAAGCTGCGAACGGACACGTTCGTGTTGCGGTTCGCGATCACGGCAGTGGCATTCCGCCAGAGTTCGAATCGCGGCTGTTCCAGCGCTTCGCTCAGGCCGACAGCTCCGACTCTCGCCGCAAAGGCGGCACCGGACTTGGACTTTCCATTTCCAAGACACTGATCGAGCGCTCGGGAGGTCGTATCGGGTTCGAACGTCCGTTGGACGGCGGAGCAAGCTTCTTTTTCGTCTTGCCGATCTTCTCAGTTCAGAAGGAAGCGCTGCCGAGTCACGTTGCGGCGATTGCATCCAGCAGCGTATTGGTTTGCGACGACGATCCCGATGTCGCGCAATTGCTCGCCGAAACACTGCGTCAATACGGCATGCGAGCGGTGGTGGCCACTGATGCACAGTCTGCCCGCGATGCTTTTGCATTGGGCGGCTTCGATCTTGCGCTGGTCGATATCAACCTGCCGGATGAGGATGGCCTTCAACTGATCAGCGAGTTGCGGGCAACGGAGGCGACGCGTGGCTTGCCTGTCATCGTGGTGACTGCTTCATCGCAGCGATTCAAAGATGCGCAGGTGCAGGCGTTGAGTCTGGCGGGTTGGCTGCAAAAGCCGGTCGAGCCGCGGCGACTGGTCGAAACAGTTCATCGCGTCTTAGGCCTGGTCGCGAACGCTTGAGCCGCTAACGAGGTGCCGCAAGTGGCAAGTTCATTATTGCGCACTGTTCTGTACGTGGACGATGAGCCGGACATCCGCGAGATCGTGGAAATGTCATTAGGCCTGATCGATGGCTTGAATGTGCATACCCGAGGCTCTGGCGAGAGTGCTCTCGCAGACATCGCGAGCATTGCACCCGACATGCTTCTGATCGATGTCATGATGCCCGGTCTTGACGGCCCCGCGACGGTCGCCCGTTTGCGTGAACAATCCCGATGGGCGCGGTTGCCGTTTGTGTTCATGACCGCCAAGGCGATGCCGCAGGAAGTGGCGCGTTTCAAAGAGATCGGAGCGGTCGATGTGATCGCGAAGCCTTTCGATCCCATGGATCTGGGCAATCGTGTTGTTGCCATCTGGAAAGGGCTGAATCATGGATGATGCGCAACAGATCCAGGAAAAGATGCGCAGTCTCGGCGAACGCTATTTGCGACGCACGTATCTGGAAATCGATCAGATGGAAGCGACGCTCGCGCGGCTGCGTGCCGGATCCACTGATGGGCTCAAAGAGCTGGAGCGCATGATGCACAAGATTCGCGGTAGTGGCGCCATGTTTGGCTTCGCGACGTTGAGTGATTGCGCGGCCGAGGGTGAACTGCTGTGCGCGTCGAGTCAGCCCGACCCGTCTGTCATCGCGAAGCTCGAGACGCGTGCGCGAGAGATGCGAGTACACGTTCTCGATGCAGCGAAGCTGCACAACATATTGCTTGAGAATGGACCGGCCTCACTGAACGGCTGAGAAAGCGTGCGGTCCGGCGACTCTAAAAGAAATCCAGCCGCCGCCGAAACTGATGAGTGGAGGGTCGCTAGATGAGGTCGTGCCAATCTGGTCGTCACGAACCTGCTGTCGAACTGATCGTCGAACGTAAGCCCGGGAGGATTGGCTGCGAGAGCCAAGCGCGGGCAGGGCACGACGTTCTGGTCGAGTTCCCGTTCGCCTGAAC
>JBJMWN010000030.1:0-3471 GCA_045810085.1 Povalibacter sp.
ACATCCAGACAGCACAGCAAGGCTGACGGCAAAGCTCAGGATCCACGCCCAGCGTCGGTTTGACAGGAACATCAGCATTTTCTCGAAATCGGCGGCAGAGAAGTTGAAAAAACCGCGTCCGAAGGACCGCGGTTGAATGCGGCTACCGTACCGTGACCTTACTGGCCAAGGCAAGGAGGCCATCCATGAGCCTGTGTCTAGGACATTCGAGCGTGCCGTAGGTTCGCTGCCACGGGTGCGCCACATTCGCAGCATCATTCCGGCACAATCGCCGCCCACGATCGAGCCAGGACAGCTCGATCGAGCGGCTAACCATGACACTTATAAGAATGATGAACGAACGGCTGCGTGCCGCCCGGCGCGCTTTGATCGGCGAAATTCGGTGGACACCTCCAGGCTGGGCACTAGGCAGCGGCCAAGGCATACGCCGCGGTATCGCTCAAGTGCAGGCGAATCCTCGCCGCTCCGCCAGCATCGCACTCGCAATTTTTATTCTCGGCGTCGCAGGCGTGCTGATCTGGCGTTGGTACGAAGCTCAACCCAAACCGGTCGAGGTGGGGTTCGAGGTGACCGCACCGACAACGACCTGTTACGCATGTGAGCCTCCTGGCAGACCCAATCCACTGATCCTCCGCTTCGAATCTTCGGTCGCGCCGCTGGACCGTGTAGGTCACACGCTGGATGCCGATCACATCGGACTGTCGCTGCGGCCCGCACTAAAAGGTGATTGGACCTGGGATGATGACAAGACTTTAAGGTTCCAGCCTCAAGTCGACTGGCCCGTCGGCACTGAGTACTCGGGGTCGCTCGATCGTGAGCATCTCGTCGCAAGCCACATTCGCCTCCAGCAAAAGAAGTTCGAATTCACGGCACCTGCCTTCGCGGCGAACATTTCTGCGACGCAGTTCAATCAGGACCCTGTTGTCGCGGCAAACAAGAAAGTCGTCGCAACGATCACCTTCACTCATCCCGTCGATCCGCAGAACTTCGAGAAGCGCATCCAGCTGCAAATGTTCGATCGGGTGACCGACACGATCGAGAAAGAGTTGAGCGCGCCGGCGTACACCGTCGTGTACGACAAGTTGAAGCTCAACGCTTACGTTCACTCCGCGCAGTTGCAGGTGCCGGCCAAAGCCGCTCGCCTGCAGATCACCATTGCCGCAGGCGTGCAGTCCGCTCGCGGTGGCAATGCGACGAAGGAGGCACTGCGAAGCAGCGTTGAGGTTCCCGGCCTGAACAGCCTGAAGCTCACCAATGTCGCACTCGACATTGCGCGTGACGAGCGCAACGAACCGAATCAAGTGCTGCTGATCACGACTTCGTTCTCGGTGCTCGAGCGTGACGTGCCCGCGAAAGTCCGGGCGTGGCTTCTGCCGCTCAGTCATCCCGACTCGAAGCTGCAGGATCAATTCGAGCGTTCCTCTCGCGGTCAGCCCTTTCAATGGACGGCCGCAAACTTTCGACCGGAAGTACTCACCTCTGCCAATCGGCTCGAGCTCACGCAAATTCCAGGTGAGCTGGATCACTATGAGAATCACAGTTTCCGCTACACCGCCGATCCCGGTCGGCAGATCTATGTGCGAATCGACTCAGGTCTGAAGTCCTTCGGTGGCTACGTGCTCGGCGATTCCATCGAGCGCATCTTGAGCGTGCCGGAATTTCCACGTGAGCTGAGCATTCTGAGCAAAGGCGCTCTGCTGTCGCTCTCGGGAGAGAAAACGATTTCGCTCTTCGCGCGCAACGTGCCTGCCATGCGCATCGAAGTGGGTCGATTGCTGCCGCGTCAGTTGCAGCATCTGGTCTCGCAGACAAGCGGCAGTTTCGAGACGCCACAGTTCAACAACTGGGCGTTCGACAGCGCGAACATCACCGAGCGTTTCGTGAAAGTCGTGCCGCTGCCTTCGGTCGCGCCGGGTAAGCCGCAGTACGCAGCGCTTGATTTGGCCGATTATCTGGACAAGGAAGGCGGCGATAAACGCGGCATCTTCCTGTTGCGAGTGCAGGCATGGTCGGAGCGCGACTCGCCGCTCGAACCGACGGGTGAGAATTGGAATGACGCGCGCAATGGAACGCTCAATGATGCGCGACTCATCGTCGTCACCGACATGGGACTGGTCGTCAAGCGTGCAGTGGACGGCTCACAAGATGTCTTCGTGCAATCGATTGCGGATGGCACGCCCGTCGGCGGCGCGTCGGTCGACATCATCGGACGCAATGGATTGCCAGTGCTCACGGAAACGACGGATGGTGATGGCCACGTGCATTTTCCCGAGCTGCGCAGCTTCAAGAATGAACGTCAGCCCGTGCTGTACCTCGCGAAGCGCGGTGGCGATAGCTCGTTCATTCCACTGAGCGAAGGATGGGATTCGCGCGGGCGCGGACTCGATCTGTCGCGCTTCGACATCGGCGGTGTGGAAAGCAATGCAGATCGCGCAGCGCTGTCTGCTTATCTGTTCTCCGATCGCGGCATCTATCGTCCCGGTGAGGAAATCCGCGCAGGCGCCATCGTGCGCAGTCAGGATTGGAGTCAACGCCTGCAGGGCGTTCCATTGCGCTTGGAAATCACCGATCCACGCGGGACGGTGATTCGACGCGAGACTTTCGTCGCAGGCGCGGCAGGATTCGGTGAGATTCGTCAGCCGACGCAGGAATCCTCACCCACCGGCACCTACACGCTTTCGATATCGATCGTTCGCAATCGCGATGACAGCAGTCTCATCGGTTCGACAACCGTACAGGTGCGCGAATTCCAACCCGATCGTTTGCGCATGAGCGCGACGTTCTCAACGCAATCGGCCGATGGCTGGGTCTCTCCCGATGATTTGAATGCACAGCTGCACCTGGAAAATCTGTTCGGGACGCCCGCGGAGAATCGACGTGTCACGACGCAGATGACGCTCAGCCCGGCCTTCCCCTCGTTCCGCCAGTTTCCGGATTTCCACTTCTACGATCCACAGTACGCACGCGAAGGTTTCAATGAGCAGTTGCCGGATGCAACGACGGATGCTGCTGGCAACGTAACTCTCGGGCTCAACCTGCAACGCTTTGCCCGTGCAACTTATCGTCTGCATCTGGTGGCTCAAGGATTCGAAGCCGATGGCGGCCGCGGTGTAACGACCGAAGCTGCGCAGCTCGTGTCCAGCATGAAGTATCTCGTCGGCTACAAGACCGACGGTGATCTTTCCTATCTGCGACTGAATGCTCCACGCACTGCAGACTTCATTGCGATCGATCCGCAAGCAAAGGCCACTTCAGTTGAAGGTTTGAAGCTCGCGCGGCTGGAAGTGCGCTATGTCTCCGTGCTCATGCGGCAAGCCAATGGCACTTACAAATATGAATCGCGCCGCAAAGAGTCGGTCCTGAACGAGTCCACGTTCGCGATACAGACGAGTGGATTTGCGCTGAAGCTCGCAACCGACGCCCCGGGCACGTTTGCCTATGTCGTGCGTGATGCCGATGGTCAGCAGCTCG
>JBJMWN010000031.1:0-13851 GCA_045810085.1 Povalibacter sp.
TTGGCTTCCAGCGGCGTGAGTTCGACGACCTGTTCATCGATCAGGATCTCGCGTCGATCACGTGCGAACGCGAAATCGTCATCGCGAGAAGCCGTGCTCGAGCCCGCAAACCCACGATCGTGAACCGATGCAGTTGCGACAGTTGCCGATGTAGGTTGTGGTCACGGCGTGTTGCCCGACTTCCAGACCGAAGTCGTCGATGCGACAACGCACAAGTGAAAAGGAGGGAGATGCGATCGAAGATTTCTGGGTAAATCGCTTTGCGGTACATCGGAAGTGCAACACGCCCGCGCGTCCGTGTAGTGTGTGGCCTGTCCGCCTGCACGAGCGAGCAAACGAATGAAAGCGCCCACACGTCGGCGATATCTCAAGAAGCCCAGCCAGTACGTTACGGCCGTGAAGCTCGATTTGCAGACGGAAGGACTCATCTATCGCAAGTGGGGTGGCGAGCAGCGCGCCAAGCGCGGCGACTGGCTCGTCGACAATGACGGCGATGTGTACACGGTCGACGCCAGAAGTTTCGCTCGAACGTACAAGCGCCTGAAGCCAGGCGTTTATCTGAAGACTGCACCCGTGTGGGCGGAAGTCGCGGCTGCGGATGGCACCGTTGAAACCAAGGAAGGCAAGTCGCGGTATCGGCGCGGCGATTACATCGTTTACAACCAGAAGAACGGGGGCGACGGCTACTGCGTTAAGGCTTCCAAGTTCAAGGCCATGTATCGTCTGGCCGAATAGCGCTCCCGAACGTGCAATTGATCGCCGGACAGGATGGCGTAGCTTTGTGAGTGGCTGCGCGGGCAAAGGCTCGAGGCATATGATGAGAGCGATTCGAGCATTGTCTGGCTCACCGCTCACGTCTCAGGTTTTCATCTCAGCCTCACTCCTTCTTCGGAGCTCGTTATGGATGATTCGCAGACCCGCATTCACCGTTACGTTCGCGAACTCGATCTGCCGGACCGTGGACCGCAGTTCGAAACCACTCGTACGGTGGAGCCGCCACAGTTCTCAGCTGAGGCCGAACTGATTGCGGTCGGCCCTCAGCTCGCTGAATTCAGCAAATCTTTTCCCCAGGAGCTCAGAGCGATGCTTTCCAATTCGCTGCTGCTTGCATCACTGGCGGCGGACAAGGCGAATGAGAAGGCTGGCGGCGAGGCTCGCGACGTCTTCGCCTGGCATGACACTTACAGTGAGGTGTTACGCAAGATCGGCTGGCAGGTGCAGCAGTCAGAAACTCAGGCGCAGCAAGTCGATGCGAAAAACCTCGATGTGCACCAGGCCATCATTCCAGTGCTCACCGCAATGCTCGGACCAGCCATCGCTGCAACGTCGCTGGTGATCTCGGTGCTGAACGGATTGCAGGATATCAACAAGTCGTCACCCTGGATCACGCTGTTCGATCGCTCGAGTCAGCATTCGAGTGGTGCGAAATTCCAGATCGGTTACATCGATGCAAACGCTCACGGCGATCCGCAGATTGCTCTCGCAGCCTTCGCTATTGAAGCGGATCGCACCATCACTCAGGTGCTGTTCTTCAAGTTCTCCAATCAAAACGCAAAGCTGCGTAAGAGCGCCACGCAGCTCGCCACGACTGCCGAGCGGCTGAGAGCGGATCAGAAGGTGATTGCGGACAAGGTCAGCAGCTTCATTGCGGACAACGTCAGCAATATCGAGATCTGAGCCGGTAGTTAGGACACGATTGGAATCGACAGTTCTTGTCCAGTCTTGCTGTGGGTCTGGCTTTCAGCCACACGAGTTCTGACGTTCGACTGAAGTCGAACCCACAGCAGAAGAACCTATAGCGGTAATTTCTTACTGTGGGTCTGGCTTCAGCCAGACGCTACGCCGCAGGCGGCTTGGGTGCCGTTCGACTAAGGTCGAACCCACAAGAAATCGCAATCGGCACTTGCGAATCAACAGTTACCGCAACTAGCGCTGCTTCGCAGAAGAGGCGATGGACGGAATCGAGATCCCTTCGTTCGCGCCGTAAGTCCCCGCCGTTCCGTTCAGACGCGGCATGCCGATCTTGCCGCCCTTGTGATGCAGAGCGATGACCTGCCACAGCGAACCGTTGAAGACCGGACTACCCGAGTTGCCCGATTCCGTCGGCGCAGCGTAGTGCACTCGACAGACATTCGGGATTTGCGGTCGTCCATTCGGCGGCCCTTCGTGATCGAGCAGCTCGTTATCCTGAAATGCGAATGACAGATCGCGCCCACCCGGATAGCCGATGACATAGACGCGCGCCGACTCGCCCAACGTCGGCAGCTCTTTCGCCACTTCGAGCGGTTCGATCGGCGTTTTCAGTTCGGTAGCGAGCTTCAGCACCGCGGCGTCGCATTGATCCGGCGGCGATTCCCACAAAACTTTCTCGACGGTGTACGAAGTGTCTGGGTCGGCTGCTTCGAAGACCACTTCCGATTCCTCCGGCCGCAGGCCCGGAGCGATTCCACCTTGATTGACCACGTGATGATTCGTGAGCACGACCAGACTATTCGCCGGCTCCAGCCCAAGTTCGCCTGCACGGATCAGAAACCCGGTGCCCACCCGAGTGCCGAGACGCTGCCGGATCGATGCCACCGATAATGCACGCGTGAGTCCGGTCTTCCACCAACGATAGGTCTGTGCGCCGTCCTTGCCGAGAATCGCCTGCAGTTGCGCAGGATCCGGCGCCGGTCGCTGCTGCAGATCTTGTACTTCGGTCGGATGCATTTGCAGTTCACCGCCGGGCAGTTGCATCAAGCGCGCGCGCAATGCATCCACCACGCCACGGCCGCGCTCCACCGATTCCAGATCCCAGATCTTCGTGAACTGACGCAACGTACTGCTCACGAGAAACGCCTTGGCATCAGGTTTCGCGACGAACGCTTTCACGCTGCGCTCCACTGCGTCCCAATCGTCGAGACCGAGATAAGCCTCCGCGAGCGTGGGTAGATGCCATTCGTCCTGCTGCTCGAGAGGCACTGCCTCGAGTGTTTGCACGACACCCCGTGCGATCTGCGAAGCATCCAGACCCTTTGGCGTTGGCAGCCCAAGCCGCCGACTATTCGCGAGCAACGCCACCAGATTGACACCATGCCAGGTGTTCGCCGGATCGGCCTCATACGGTTTGCGATAGGCCGCGATCGCCTGCTTCAGAGAATCACGAGCACCGGCGCTCGACTTATCGCGCGAATCGAAAAAGATCTGCTTGTGAGCGCGGCCGAGCAAACCAGCAGCCTCGACCGATTCCTCATGCTGCTTCGGCAAGCGTCGCATGAGGTTCTGCAAAACATCGATAGCCGCAGTCGCATTGCCTGTCTCGATCAGAGACTGCGCGTATAGCCTGCGGTTCGCAGGATCTTTCGGATCGATGCGACTCACTGCTTCGGCCACCTTCACCATCGGCTCGTACTGTCGCGCGTTGCGCAAAGAGACAACGAGTTCCTTTGCTTCGCGGACGGCTACATCCGACTGCGAGCCTGCGAGTCGATCCAGCGTTCGCGATGCCAGGGCGCGCAACTCAGCCGGTGTGGTGCCTGACGTCATGATGTGCGCTCAAATTTCCAGCATCTCGCGCAGCGCGCGGCAGAACGCAGGCTGACGCAGATACTTGGTTGCGGAATGACGCCACGCACCGTCATTCACGACGACGATGTCCTTCACCGAGTCCACTGCGTTGTTGCGATAGTCATTCGCCAGCGCAGGATCGAAGCCGCAGACCGGATCGAGCCGATCGAACAGGTTGGTCCAGCGTTTCGTCACCTTCGTCGCCGGAAATCCGTTGTCGCGCGTCCATTCGGGTTGCAGCTTGTCTTGCACTTCATCGAGACCCAGCGGGCTACCAATCGTGATCAAGCCATCCACTGCCGCGCAGTCGCCCACGCGTTTGAGACAATCATAGGCGATCACCGTGCCCATGCTGTGTGACACGACGATGTGCGGCCCCGTCGTCTTCACGCTGCACACAGCATCGACGAAGCGCTTGCGGATCGTCTGCTGAATGTGCACGGCAGGTTTTCCGGGCGGTGCGAATTCGACATCGAACAGGTAGTGATGCACATCGCGCAGGAACACATCCATGATCGGCTTCTTGAGAAACCAGGGCAGTGGCACGCGCTCGAGAGCACCTTGCGGCTGTGCCGGCACCGCAGGTGCGACACCAGCCTCCATCTGCCCGTCCGGCAACGTCGTCAATTTCGCGCGCAACCCGGCGAGAAACTGCGCCTCTTCTGCGGTGCGAGGTATAGGCGCCGTGGCACCGCCGCTGGCATCGACGGCCTCCACCGTGTTCTCGAGTACGCCCTCGTGCGCGGAGAGATCGATGTCGGGCTTTTCGTACATGAGATCTGCCCAGTAGATCAGCGAGGTGGTCACACCGAGATCGCCCAGCGGAAGCGAATCCGCTGCTCCAGCCAACGCCCGCCGCCAGATGCGCAGCAGATCATCAGCGGGCGGCTTGTTTGCGATTCCATGAATGAAGGTCACGTGCGGCATGAGTTTCTCTCTTGCTACTTAGCGATCCAGCCCTGCGATCTCGCTCACCTCGGAGAGGTTATAGATATACGGCGTATCACCAAAGCTGAACGGTGCTGCAGATTCGAATCCCGGCAGACCCACTTCCTTGCGCAGCGCGTTCAAGCGGTTCATCCAGCCTTTGAGAAACACAGCGAATTTGGCGTCTTTGTCGACCAGGCCGCGATAGAAGCGCTCGCGCACATTGCAGTACTCCGCGATCGTCGATCCTTGATCACATTCGGCCAACGCTCGTTCAGTGCCGGGGCCGAAGTCGCCATCGACCTCACACTGGATGGAGCGCTGCAGAAAACGCACGGCGCGACCCACGCCCATATTCACGGCAGTGTCGAACTGCACCAGATCGAGCTTGCTCATCAGTAGATCGCAACGTGGCGGCATCCAGTATTGCGCTTCGTAGATTGAGCGCATCTCCGTATCCTCGAGTTGCTCGACGCTGCGCGTCGCGAGTCCCTGGCGTTTGCGCCACAGATCGTACACGGCCTGCGTGATCCCGCGATTGGTGGGACCGCCTGGATCGTTGCGGTGATTGACGAATCCACCTTCCCAGCGAAGCACGAACGGCAGCGAGATACCGAATCCTTCAGTCGCCATGATTCGCTCCCAGAGGCCGGCCACAATTGCATACGCGCTGATCGCGATCAGTCTGGCGACGCGGCGGTTCGCGGGCGATTGGTCTTAAGTGTCAGTCGATTCACTCCTGGTGAACGAGCCGATCGGGCTAAGGCTCTGCGAGCTGATCGCACAACCTCAACGGGCTTCCGCATTCCTCGCACATCGAAAGCCGACATCGGGAGGAAGTGAGTCTGCGTGCGCGTGATAACGCAACGCCGAGCGCAGCGCAGTTGCAGGATTCTGCCAGCTGCTGCCCTTGATCACGCGATCCTCTTCGTTCGCGGGGCCTGATGGATCGCGCACGTCTCGCATATCGACGCCCTCTCCCCATCCATCGTTCACCCATTCCGAGGCATTCCCCGCGAGATCCTGCACGCCTTCCGCGCTCTGACCTGCCGCATGCGTTCCCACGGGCTGAAGTCCACCGGTGTAGGGATCCTCGCTGCTTCCATAAACGGCGAGTGTTGCGTTCGGTTCGCTTTCGCCCCATGGATAGGACCGTCCGTCGGTGCTGCGCGCAGCGCGTTCCCACTCAGCTTCGGTGGGCAGACGTTTACCTGCCCACTTGCAAAACGTTTGAGCATCGCTCCAGGACACGCCGACGATGGGCAACGCACCGTGACGCGCCAGATCGATCTGCGCCCAGTCGTCCGGCGGCGCGAGCTGACCGGAAGCATCCAGAAAATGTGCATACGCCTGCACCGTCACTTCAGTCCGATCGATGTAGAAGCGGCTCACGAACACACGGCGCTGCGGTACATTTTCATCGTCACCCATCACGAACGTGCCCTGCTCGATCAAAACTTCTCCCGCGTGTTGCTCAGCGCTTGAACGCACATACCAGTACGCGAAGCCTGCGAGCGGAACGGCGAGCGCAGCGAGACAGACCCCAGCGAGTTTGAGATTGCGGCGACGACCCGATCGAGCAATCGCGTGCACGGCATCAGCCACGCATGCAGTGAGGTTGCCGGTGGGCTCGAGCAGAGTGACCGCCCTCAGGTACGCGGGCAGCTCGCCGATCGCCAGCGGTTTCAGCATCACCGGAAGAATGTGGCCCGAGGGTCGGGCCCATTTTCGCTGAGCAATCGCGATCTCGTTCAGCGTGTAGCTGCCGGCGTCGATCGTGTCGGGCGATAAGAAGCAAACGAACAGATCGCAGCGCTCGATCGCCTGACGGATTCTGGAATCGAAGCCTTCTCCCGCCGGCAGATCGACACGATCGAAGAAGACGTCATGGCCCTGCTCTTCGAGGGCATAGCGGATCGGCTCGACGGCGGCGCGGTCCTGCGATGCGTAGCTCAAGAAGATCTTCATGGAGCCGCAGCGTAGCGAGGCATTGGCGATTAGCCAAATGCGATCTCAATCAGACGCAAACAGGCCTCGTCTCAGGCATGGTCAGCCATTTCGAAGCTGTTGCCTTGGATCGATCGAAGCCCGGAAGAACCAGGGCTTCGATTGAAGACCCGACACTTCGGGCGTGTCTTGAAGTGGTTCAGTGAACGCGCTGTTTCAATGCCACGACGCGCCGCTCGTCACCATAGATGTTGCGGTAGAACTTCTTGAGCTGGTCGGCGTTCGATGCAGGCACGCTCAGCTGTTTGATCTCCAGGATTCTCGAGTAGCGAATCGTGCGTCCAACCAGTTCGGTCTTGCTCTCGTAGGTGGCAACGCCGATATCGAGACTGGTCGCGTCCGGCAAGTCTTCTACGTCGTAGCCCTCGGGCAGCGAGATTTCGAAGCTGTCGCGGTATTGCCCGGGTCCATCGAATTCGATGGGATGCTGACGGGCTTCGCGGGTTTCCAATAAGGAACTGCTGCGGCTGCCGAGTACCCACGGACGCAGAAGCAAGAACTCGCCGTTGCGTTTGGCGTAGCGCGGCGCTTCAAACGTGTAACGCCATTCAAAGGGCAACTCCATCATCGTGAGATTCAGGACCGAAGCCTGCGTCAACTGAAAACTGGAGAGCGAATCCGCAAGCAAGCGCTCCACTGGCCGGATTCGATCGGTCTCGAGGCTCGAACGCAGACCTGCGCGTGCGCGCGCTGCAGGATCGCCAAGGCGTACGTCTTGCAGATCGCCAGTGAGATCACCTTCCGTGCTCAACCGCAAATGCGCAGTGCGCTGCACGTAACTGCTAGCAGATGACAGCTGCGGCAATGCCATCAATTCGCCTGCAGATCCCGTCACCAGCAAGCCATAGTTCGCTTGCAGCTCGCCTCTGATCCGACCCAACGGTGTGTAAGCGTCCGTGGGATCGAAAAACAGAATGCGTCCCGCATTCGGCCGCTGCGCCACGGCCAGCAACGACGGATCGTTCATGTTCTCAGGAAGCGCGATCGCGAGGATCGCGTGATTGAAGCCGAGATTGGGCGCCGTATTCTCATCCACCGCACCGCGTTCGGTGTTGATGAGGACATAGTAGCTTTCGATTCCGATCTCGTGCAGCAGACCCGCGAGCAGTGTCACCTTGTCTTTGCAATCGCCGTATCTGTGAACAAATACCTCGGCGGCTGCGTGCGGCTGATGTCCGCCGATGCCCAACTCGATCGCTACGTAGCGAATCTCGTTCTGCACGAAACGAGCGAGCGCGTTCATTTTCTCGAGCTGACTGTTCTTGGTACTGACGAGTTCGGCTGCCTTCTGCTTCATCTCGGGCGAAGCGTTCGTACGTCCGCGCGTTAGATCGGTGTACCAGGCGCCAACATCTGACCAGGTGAGCGCTTGCGCCGCTGCTTCGCCGGGCTTCACCAGTGACAGCGACAGACGGCCCGCGATCTTTTGCCACGGCGGCATGGCGAACTCGATTGGAACGGCTGGCAGATCGCTCAATGACCACTGCCACTGCCCGGGTCCGACCGTGACGGGCTCTGCAGCGGGATGATTCAGCCAACTGGCGCGATAGCTCCATCCAGCCGGTAACTGCAGTGTGTATCTCGCAATGTGTACTGGCACCGTCTCCTGGAAGTCCCATTGATCTGGCAACAGCAGATAGGGTTGTTCTTCCTGCTCGAGCTCATAGCCGATGACGCTTCCCGGTGTAGCTGCGGGAATCGACAGCACACGCGTCCGCAGATCGCTGATCAGCTCACCGTTGTCGACACCATAAAGAGAGGTTTCGATCGCCTCCTTTTCCTTCACCACAAACGGCTTGCCATCCACAGGCAAGCACCAGGCGCGCAGATGCAGGATCCGGTTGCGATCGTCAAAGTTCGCGCGCACGACACCCCAGCTCTCACCGCCGGGCCGAAGTATGCGCATCGCGCGACGCTGCAGACTGCGGATCTTGCCATCGGGCATCACTGTGACCACGGTGTCGTCGTACAGCACGACAGCGTTCGTCTTCTCGTCGTAAGCCGGCAATGTCGCCGAAGCTTGCGCGCGCAACCAATCCGGCACATCGGCCGCATTTGTCGGATTGACGTGCAACAACGTGAGCCACACGACTGTGCTCACCAGGCTCAGCCCGTGAGAGTGATTCGACATGAATCTTCCTTGGAACCGTCGATTAATGTTTCTTGGCAGCGACGGGCAACAAAATCACTTGCTGCTCGTCCCCTGCGCGCACTTGCTGGAAGAAATCGCGCAGCTGATCGTAGTATTTCGTCTGCAGAAACACGAAGCGCTGAACGACATGCCGCTTAAGGTGCAAGGCTCCGTCCAGTTCTTCGCTCGCCATGGCGTAGATGAGATTTTTCAGATCGTTGTTTTGCGCAGGGGCCAGCGTTCCGACGTGCCAACTGGCTGGCAGCTTGATGGTCACATCGTCATCTCTCTCGTAGGAGTAACGAAAATAGACCGGGTGATGACGTATCGCGTGATCGAACTCATGCTGAAATTCACCGCCGAATAACGCCGCAGGAAGAAACGCGCGACTGCCGGAGGATTGCATCCAGCCAGGTATTTTCAGATCGAACTCCGCCGTCATGGTTTGCGAAGCGCTGCGCCAGTCAGGTTCGTTGGCGAGCGTGACCTCAATGCCCAACGGCACGTAACTCTTAACCAGGTCCTCCAGCGTCTCCTTGCGCTCAGTCGCGTCGTCGAAACGGCCGTCGAGACGCAGGGTCAGTGCGGCCAACCCGTTGAACGTCACCTTCAGCTTGCCTTCCAGCTCGCCACTGTCTCCCAATTGCAGAGTTGCAGAGCGCTGAATGAGGCCTTGAGCAGCGGTGGGCGCCGGCGTGTTGATCCAGGTGCCACCCTTTCCGTCCAGGCGCAGACCCGCGACCATCGTTTCACTCCACGGCAACAAACCAAATGGCACGAACGCAGTACCGGGATCGAGGTACATGTCTTGCCCATTGATCCTCAACTGCACCACCGTAGTGTTGAGCTGATTCGAATCGCACATAGCTTTAGAAAAGAAGTATTGATCTCGGGTAGAAACTTCTACGAGATACGCCTCCAATCCAGCCGCGCGTGCTAGTCCAACGTACAGCCGATTGATCTCATCGCCCGAACCGTAACCGTGCTTGAGCACGTCCTTGACGTTGTCGTTCGCGTCCAGATCTTCGCGCTTGTTCTCTTCGTCAGACTTACGGCGCTCGAACGAAATATTGCGCAAGCCCTGAACCCAGACATATAGCTTGCTGGCAACGATCTCTGGCGAATCACCGGCAGCGATGAGTGGTTTCACCGTGGCCTGCAATACCGGACGGTAGTTGATGAAGTCCTCAAACTTGTCGTGGGTCCTGTTTTCGTAATGCTTCCAGTACGAGTCGGCATCTTTTTGTGTGGCGCCGGGTTCCACATAGGAAAACTCCACGCGCATCCGCACAGCCGATTCCGGCGGCATATATTCTTCTTCGACAAATGCCTCAACGTTGCTGGTTTCCATCTGGATCTTGCCGCGACTCGACTTCGGCACGTCCGTTTCCGCCGGCAAACCCAGCGGCCAACTCCAGCGCACAGTGAAGTGCGTATTCGGGATCAGCGAGAACTTCGCATGCTTCGTAAACAGATCGTCGTTCAGAACCCAGTTGGAATCGAACACATAGTCGCGGTCCAGAAACAACGAGTAACGATATTCGATAATGCTGCCCACCTGAACATCGGAGAGCGTGAACAACTTCGCGCTGAACTCTTTGCCCTTTCCCTTCACGAGTGACTGGTCGAAGGGCTTGCCCGTGAATTCGACGATGCTGCCGTCCGGACGAATCGTCCGTGCCTCAATGCCCGAAACTCTTTGGCGGCGATTGTTGTAAACGATCTTTACGTTCGCGTATTCACGACCTTCCTCGGTGAGAATCTTGACGCGTTTGTAGATCCGAACCGAGCCTATCTCGTCGTCGCGATCGACCTGACGGTAGAGATATTCCGCTGAAGCTTTCGGCGCGAGCGGATCGGCCTTGAGCGCAAGTTCATCAGCGGCAATGGGCAACCAATCCGCCTGTGCAAGCCCACAACAAAACATCAGTAGCAAGCCGACGCCGCAAACGCGGCCCGGAAAACGCATCACCCGCTTCATTCCATCTCCCTGCTGGCACCTTTCAGGTGCTTTAATTTTTCCGTGTGCTCAGACGTGTCTTTCGTCGCTGCGCCCGTGCCCTGTCCGTTTGATTATGTTAGGGCCGAACGCGTTCTTGTGTGCGGGACACGCTGAAAACTAGTGTGCCGCTTCGGTGCCTCGAATGTCCATGGGGCCGCTGAGGCTGTCTTTGACGCTTATCTCTCAAGCTCAATCAAACGATTGGGATTCACGAAAACTCAGCCCGAAGTGTCATCAAGTTCTTCGCGACAGGCCTATGACTCGCGATGAAATCACCCGCGAGATTGATGCGATCAAGTAAAGGTGAAGGGGAATTGAGCCGAGCCGCGAGGTCATGCACGAGTTGATCGTGGTCGCCGCTAGGACAGGCATCGATCGGTCGTGCTGCATTCCAATCGCTTACGCGCCATGGTCAGTCGTAAAGGAGGTGCCGCGCACAACTCGGCGCGAAACCCATCATGTGAAAGAACCCCGACCCAAGTAGCGTCGTCGACCTCCCCCTGTCCCGGGCACACACATATATATGTATCGGCGATCCAGGGCCTCATGACATAAGCGCATTTGACGCTCACGTCGCTCCAATCCAGACGCCCGCACCGGCTCCGGTTGATTGCTCATCGGTAGCGATTTCGCCGCGCGACGAAGATCACACATCCGCTATGATCCGAGCGGGTGCCCGCGGTCAACCGCGAATCAACAACAACGACGGACTCAGTTATGGACCAAGCAAGCCTGCAGGCGAACGGATTTCACGCGCGCGAGTTTGCAATATCAAATCATTCATTCGAACGTGCCTCTGCAGTTAGGCGCGTTAGGCCTTTCGTTGCGTCAACTCTGACGATGCTCTGTGCCGGATCCGCTCTCGCGAGTATCAATCAGTTCACTCCAGTCGGCCCAACCGGCGGAGGCGTAGAACGCGTTGCCTTCCATCCCATCAATCCAAAGATCGTCTATGCCGCCAATTGGGGCGGTTTCAGCCGCTCGACGGATGGGGGATCAACGTGGCAGTTGGTCAGCGACGCAATGTTGAACACATTGCAGGATCTTGCCGTGAACCCCACGAAACCGGACGTCGTGATCGGAGTGGGTTCACAAAGCGTCTGGGCGAGTACCGACGGCGGCGCGTCCATGCATGAAGTCAAAAGCTTTCCCAGGATCAACGGACTTCAACAGGAAGTGGAATACAGCGTTGATGGGTCCGTTGTTTACGTCGCAGCGGGAAACTATGTCGTTCGGAGCACCGACGATGGTCAGTCCTGGACGCAAGGAGGGGCGATTAACTTCAATGGAAATGGCGTGATCGCAATGGCTGTAGATCCCGCGAACGCGCAACACGTACTTGTATCTGCGGGTGCTGCTGGCTACCAAAGCAGTGATGGTGGAGCGAATTGGGCGCCGGTCAATTTCCCGGCATTTGTTCAAGACATTGCTATCGCTCCTTCATCAACCCCTCGAGTCTGGATCGCGACGAGCTTCGGTGCATCGTATTCAGATGACTTCGGTGCTCATTGGACTACGTCATCGACAAGTCCAGGGCAGATGATGATCAGGATCGATCCTGCGAATCCAAATGTGATCTATGCAGGCGGGCAATTTCCGCTCGAAAGATCCACGAACAACGGCGGGCAATGGCTCAGTGTCCACAGCACGCGCACTGGTCTTATTCAATCCCTTGCGATCGACCCACAGGATTCCGCGCACCTGATACTCGCGGGTGCTGAAGGTATCTCGGGGTCAACGGACGGAGGCGCGCACTGGAACCAGCAAAACTCCGGCATTTTCGCGGCGAGTCTCACCCATCTGCAGTATTCGGCTTCGACGGATCGTGTCTACGCCCAGCAACTCTACGGCGCACCGATAGCAATCGCGGGCGATACGGGCGCCGTGACCGAGTTGAACTACGACACCTTGATGCAGCATGGAAATGGTCTTTACGTCACCATCCGAGGACTGTGCATGTTTCAGGGTGCTCAGGATCAGTTGTGGGCACAGAATTCTAGAGGCATGTCTCGTTCCCTGGATGGAGGAGCAAGCTGGTCGCTGATTCAACAAGTTCCGCTGGGCATAGGCGAAATTACTGGCGCATCGGCCGATGGTCAGAGTCTGCTGGGAATCAGTTCGGGAATGCTTTATCGCAGTACGGATTCTGGCGATCACTGGGATGCGGTGCCGGATCTTCCGGGCATGTACTTCGACGGGATATTCGCTCGGTCTGCTTCAAATCCCTCCGTTGTGTATGTGTCTGGCATATTGAATGGGGGGCCGTATAGCACGCTGCTGAGATCGAGCGATGGCGGCGCAAAGTGGTCAGCTGTTTCGTCACTGCCGAACATTGGCGTTTGGTCGGTAACGGTGGACCCCACAACAGAAAAGACCATCTATGTGGGCTCGGCAGACAAACTCTACAAATCAACGGACGAAGGCGGATCCTGGAGTCCGATCCTTTGGACCGGCACTGTTGATAACTCCACCAACACAGTGGCGGTGGACCCGACGAATCCCAGCATTATCTATGCTTCCGGACCGCATATCGCCCGCTCCATCGATGGCGGCGCTCACTGGCAACGAATCTCCTCGCCAGACAAGATCATCGACTGGGCGAGAGAGCTTCTGGTCGATCCAAAGCGACCTGCCACGATCTACGCCGCAACGGACGGCAGGAGCCTGCGAAGCATCACCATTCAGCAGGACCTGGAGCTGACAGCAACTGCACCTGCTCAACCTGTCACTCGAGGTTCTGCTGCTGTCTATCAATACCATCTCAAGAATCTGGGACCGTTCGATGCTTCGCGAGTTCGTCTAAGTGTGCAGCTACCGGTCGGTTCCACAGCGACCCTCACCTCAACTGCGGCGACCTGTTCGGCCAATGGAGCAACTGCCTCGTGCGACATCCCCGCGCTGTTGCTGAATCAAACAGTGAACGTTTCTGTAACTGTCACTCAGCTTACGACCGGCACGTTCTCTCTAACCGCGAATGCCAAAGCTGATCAGACGGATCTGGCCGAATCGAACAACTCGCTTGAGTCCACGATGATCGTTGCCGAGCCACCGGCTCCGCCAATAGGCGGAGGTGGAAATGGAGGTGGCAGCAACGGCGGCGGAGGTGGCGGCTCGGATTCGCTGGTGGCTATCGCAATATTGGCTGCGATCCGGGCGGCACAAAACCGTTCCGTTCGGCGCCAACTGCTCGCCTCGATCCGGAAGCGCGAGGGTCGCTGTTCCTGCTATGGAACCGACT